>NZ_JCAUAP010000006.1:0-552472 GCF_059692015.1 Paenibacillus sp. J22P165
TGAGATTTCCCAGTATGTAAGACCCCTTGTAGACGACGAGGTTGATAGGTTCGAGGTGGAAGTGCGGCAACGTATGCAGCTGACGAATACTAATCGGTCGAGGGCTTAACCTAATATAGGGATCTTTAATCGTAAATTAAAGTCTCTCTGCTATCCTAAGTAGCATACTTTACGTGAGTTTCGTATCTAGTTTTCAAGGAATAATATTCCTACTGTGGCGATCGTGGCGAAGGGGTTAACGCACCGGTTTGTGGATCCGGCATTCGTGGGTTCAAGTCCCATCGGTCGCCCTTTTCCCTTTACTAATGGGGATTAGCCAAGCGGTAAGGCAACGGACTTTGACTCCGTCATGCCTAGGTTCAAATCCTAGATCCCCAGTATACTTTCTTAAGCGGTCGTGGTGGAACGGCAGACACACCATCTTGAGGGGGTGGCGCTCACAAGGCGTGAGGGTTCAAATCCCTCCGACCGCATCCCAGCTTTACAAGCGTGAAACCCTTGATATTTAAGGGTTTTTTTGTTTTATAACAGATCGAATAAGTGCTTACCTCCATGCAGGTAGTTAGAACGTACACTTTTACTACGCCAGAGAATTTGCTATTAAACAAAGAAGCGAGAAGGATTAACTTTCCTCATCGCTTTTTTTTGTTTGTATTTAGTCATTCATAAAATCGGTATCCTTGATGCGTTTCCGGGATCGTCCGGAACACGGATTAATTTACTGGAATGCCCAACGTAATTGACGTCCCCTGTTTAGAGGCTGATTCGATAGTGACCTTGGATTGTTCGCCATAGTGCAGCTTGAGCCGCTCCATCACATTGGAGAGTCCGATGCCGGTCATTCGGCCGCCGCTCGTCTTCGTCGTTTTCTCCGCATCCGCAGATAAACCTCGCAATATGGCTTCTACCTTCTCTTCGGACATGCCGTCGCCGTTATCAGCGATGGTGATGTTGAATCTTCCATCTGTCATATCCGATTTAACGGCAATATGCCCGATTCCTTCCAGGGCAACACCGTGAAAGATCGAATTTTCCACCAGTGGCTGCAAAATCATTTTCGGAATAAGGAAACCCTCATGCTCCTGTGGTACCTCCACGCTGAAGGTGATTCCCTCGCCGTAACGCATTTGCTGAATTTGCATATAAGCTCTAAGTGTATCCAGCTCAAGCTGCAGAGGGACAAAATCGTTCTTCTTATCGATGCTGTATGTCAAAATCAGGATGAGTGAACGAACCGTTTCCTCAATCAGCTCACCTTTATTTTGTTTGGACAGGCTGGAGATACACGTCAGTGTATTATATAAAAAGTGCGGCCGGATCTGGTTCAGTAGAAGCCGGAGCTCCACATCCTTCTTTTTCTTCTCTGTCCGCTCGATGTCCTCTACGAGTATTTTAATCCGTTTTAGCATCGTCTGGAAACTGTGAGCCAGCAGACCAATTTCATCGGTTCGCTCGGTGAAGTCGATCTGAGACGTCAGTCTGCCGTCCTTGATCCGATCCATTTTTTTGGCCAGCCTGCGAATGGGAAGCGTAACCTGTCTGCTGATCAGGAGCACACAGATGAAGAGCAAGACATACCAGAGCAGTCCCAGCTTGAGGATGCGAGAGGTCAGCCCCTGGACGCTTTGCTGAAATACCTCTTCCTTCGTCAGGGAGACAAAGTACCATCCGATCTTGTTGCGGTTGCTCTTGGTGACCATGAACGAGCCGATCGTGTTTTGCACACTATGGATGCCGTTGGGCAGACTGATTAGCTGCTGAAGAACCTCAGAGGAAGGGGATTCCTGCGGCTTTTGGAACGCTCCTCCAGCGAAGGTGTCTCCTTCAGCGGCTATGACATCCCCGAACGTGTTGAACAGCACGTAGCTTTGATTTTGATCATTCAAGAACCGGCCAAGCTCGCGAGAAAGTTGCAGGATGTCTAGCTCGGCGGCAATCGCCAGCTTTTGATTCCCAAGGGCATCCTTCACGGACAAGACAAATGAGATCGTCTGCTCCGTGGACAGCGGAGAATAATAAGGCCGGCTCCAAGTAATGACCCCGGGATTGTCATTAGCAGTTCGAAACAGCTTTGAGATTTCGGGGTGGCCGATCACGTCGTACAAGACCGGACTGCTGGAGTACACGTGACCCTGTTGGTCGCCGACGAAAAGATGATTCACCAAGCCTTGATTGTTTATGGCATAGTTCCGCAGCGCTCCTTCAATTTCCATTTGACTGGATGACTTGGCGAACACGGGATGCTGCGAGATGCTGAGCAGGATATTTCGTATATTTTGGAGATAAAGATCCAAATATTGACCGGTCCGCTCCATGTACAAGGTTTGGTCGTTCGACTTTTGGGAGATCAAGGCTTCCTTGGAGCTGTAGGTCACGGTGTACAGCAGCCCGCAAAGAACAAGCACGGTTGGGATGGTTAGCATGATCATCAATTTAGCGAAAATACCGGCGCGAATAGGTAGGATACTTCTCATGAACTTCGGTACTCCCTCGGTGATTTACCGAATTGCTTTAAGAAAATTTCCGTAAAATAGCGGTAATTCGAAATGCCGATCCTGTCGGCGACCTCGTATACCTTAAGTGTGCTTCCTTTAAGCAGCTCCGCCGCATGCTCCAGCTTGACGCGTTTGACGTAGTCCGGGAAATATTCCCCGGTTTCTTTACGAAAAAGTCCTCCAAAGTAATTGACACTGAGTCCGACATGAGCAGCTATATCCGGCATACTGATGGTTTCTCCTTGATGCTGTCTGACATAGTCGATGGCTTGCTCTACTTCCAGACGGTAAAGACGCTCAGGCTTGGTAGGCACGACGTGATCGAGTGTTTGGCGTGCTTTATCCAAGGCTTCCAGCAGCTGCTGATCACGGTAAACGCCTTTCACCAGATAGTCGGTCGCACCAAGCAGCAGCGCTTCCCGGACATAGTCAAAATCTCTATGACAGGTTAGAAGAATAACTGGAATGTCCATTCCTTGGTCCCGGAGTGTCCTCATTAAGTGGATACCATCCATGACCGGCATCATAATATCGGTAATCAGGATGTCCGGCGAATGGCTTTGAATAAGCTCAAGCGCTTCCAAACCATGCCTAGCTTCGCCTGCCAGCATATACCCATGATCGCTCCATGGAAAAATTCGCATATTTTCCCGGATAGGAATCTCATCATCCACGATCAATACTTTCGTTGGTATTGTCATTTTGAAGCCTCCTGAGTGTCGTATCGAATATATAGTTTAAGTATAACGGATGAGGGAATTTTCGAATATCCGAAAAACAGCGATAATGTCAGTAATTCAACGATCCCTTAAATGGTCCACGTAATATCATTGATTTTCTGACATTATCGTCGTTTATCCGTATATTCAGAGGCGAGGCTTTGGACGTAGAATACGAAATATAACGCCACATGAGAAGGAAGAGCTTGGAGGGGAAGGAATGACAAAAGGACTAAAAGTAATCTGGAAATATCAAACCTTATATCTGATGCTCCTGCCCGGTCTGCTCTATTACGCAGTCTACAGGTATGGACCGATGTGGGGCTCCATCATCGCCTTCAAAGATTTCAACATTTTGGATGGCATCTGGGGAAGCTCTTGGGCGGATCCTTGGTATAAGCATTTCGCTTATTTCTACAACTCGCCGTATTTCGGCCAAATTCTTAAGAACACGTTCTTGATCAGTTTTTACAAAATCGTTTGGGGCGTGCCGCCGGGTATTATTTTGGCGCTAATGATCTACGAAGTGAGGAACGTCCGTTTCAAAAAATGGATACAGACGATCAGCTATTTGCCGCATTTTTTGTCTTGGGTCATTATTTACGGCATGCTGTTTGCTTTTCTCTCGGAAACCAGCGGTCTGGTTAGCCGGTGGGTCAAGGAGTCAATTGGACACTCGATCCCGTTCCTGACTTCCACGGAATGGTTTCGTACCATTCTCGTGAGTTCCGAGGTGTGGCAAAGCGCCGGTTGGGGCGCGATCATTTACTTAGCTGCGCTGGCGGGCATCGATCCGACGCTGTATGAGGCAGCTCGCTGTGACGGAGCCGGACGATTGCGCATGGTGTGGCATATCTCACTGCCGGGCATTCGCAGTATTATCATGCTCATGCTTATTCTGAAGCTCGGACATATTCTAGACGCCGGGTTCGATCAAATTTACATTATGTATAACATTCACGTTTATCAAGTATCGGACATTATCGATACTTGGGTGTTCCGCGTCGGTCTGGAACAGCTGAACTTCAGCTTAGGGGCAGCGGTCGGATTGTTCAAATCGCTGATCGGTCTGGCACTCGTCGTTATCGCCAACCAGATTGCAAGGAAATGGGGTGAGGGCATATGGTGAAGTCAACGCAAGAGAAAGTATATCTGAGCTTCGTTTACGGACTGTTATCTCTGTTTGCTCTCTGCATCATCTTTCCAGTGCTGTATGTCGTTTCGGTTTCGATAACGCCTTACAGCGAGCTTGTGAAGCATGGCGGCTTCGTTGTTATTCCACGTGAGATCACATGGGATGCTTATCGCATTTTCCTATCTGATTCAATTATTCCGAATGCGTATAAGGTTACCTTATTCATTACAGTAGTCGGTACGGCCGTGAACCTGGTGCTCACCTCGCTAATGGCATATCCGCTGAGTAAAAAGTTTTTGCCAGGCAGAAGCTTACTCCTGTTCCTGATCATCTTTACCTTCTTGTTTAGCGGTGGTCTCATTCCGACGTATCTGGTCGTGAAAGGTACAGGGTTGATCAATTCTGTCTGGTCCATGATCATTCCGCTGGCGGTGTCCTCCTACAATTTGCTCATCATGAAGACCTTCTTTGAAAATTTGCCAGAGAGCCTCTACGACGCAGCAAGGATTGATGGAGCAGGAGAGCTTCGAATCTTCGTACAGCTGGTGCTGCCTTTATCGATGCCCATCATGGCGACGATCGGATTATTTTGCGCTGTCGGCCATTGGAACGAATTTTTCCAAGCGATCATGTACATTAACGATAACTCGAAAAAGCCGCTTCAGGTCGTGCTTCGAGGAATCCTATTGAGTGCGATGAATCCCGATCAACAAGCATCGCTTGAACAGACGCTGCCGACCGAGTCCCTACAAATGGCGGCGGTTGTATTAACCGCATTGCCGATTCTCGTTGTATACCCGTTCGTCCAAAAGTACTTCACGCAAGGCGTACTTCTTGGATCAATTAAGGGTTAACATATTAGTAACCAGAGAGGTGGACATTTAAATGAAAAAGGGTATGGTCCAATCGATTTCATTAGGCTTGGCTTTGTCTGTTGTTTTGGCGGGCTGTTCTTCCAACACGCCGCAATCCTCGAGTAAGGTGGATAAACCGGCAGATAACGCGCCTAAAACGCCGGTCAAGGTAAGTGTATTCGTATCGGGAAGCGGTGTGCCAACACCGGATAAAGATCCGATTCTTCAAGCTTTGAATAAGGATCTAAATATGGATTTGGAGTTTAACGTAGCGACGAGCGATTATCCGCAGCAGTTGAACGTGAAGGTGGCCGGGGGGACGCCTCCTGATATTTTCGAGGTCGGCAAGACGCAGCTTGACGAGTTGTCCAAACAAGGTCTGCTGTTGGATCTGGGGCCATACATCGATAAAATGCCGAATGTCAAAAAAACCTATACCCCGGATGACCTAAGTAAAGGGAAGACGGGTGGTAAGCAGTTTTCCCTCTTGAAAAGAGGCGGACAACAGCAGGCATCGTTATGGATTCGTAAGGATTGGCTCGACAAGCTGGGATTGCAGATGCCGAAGACGCTCGATGATTTCAAAGCGACGCTTGTCGCGTTCACTGAAAAAGATCCAGACGGCAACGGAAAGAAGGATACGTTCGGCATGACCGGACTTGGCGACTTCAGTCAGCAGTCAGCTTTTAGCCCGATCTTTGCTGCTTACGGGGTACCGGTACCAGGCAATTTCACGATTGATAACGGCAAGGTCGGTTACTCAACGTTGGATGCGAAAACGCCGCAAGCCATCGGATATATTGCAGAGCTGGTTAAGCTAGGCGTTATCGATCCGGAGCTGGCGGCAAACAAAGGCACGAAGGACCAGCAGAAGGCTTTCCAGGGTCTAGCAGGCGTCATTTACCGCAACTGGGGTGAGATGTCGAAAGACAATTTCATCGCGGACTACAAGAAAATTAACCCGAACGCAGATTGGGTACAGGTCGGTGCACTTACAGGCCCGGGCGGAACTTTAAGCGGATTTTGGGACGAAGGCAGTGTATTTGGACGTATCGCACTCTCCAAGAGCCTGGAGAAAAAGCCGGACGTTTTGAACAAAGCACTGGAATACTTAAATTACATTACCGAGCCGGGCAAAGGGCAGAACATCGTAAATTACGGTGTGGAAGGCAAGCATTATGAAATGCTGAACGGCCAGATCAAGCTGCTGCCGGCGATTACGGAAACCGCTTACGCATTCCAGGTGCAGCTGACGGGACGTACGGAAGGTCCATATTTGAAAGCGAAATTCCCAAATCAGGTGAAAGTGATTGATTTTGCCGTTAATCTGCCCGTGATCAAAACGTATAGTGGCTTGGTCTCCAATCCTACTGGTGTTGTTGCTGACGATAAGAACCGTTATGAGCTGGAAGAAATCACAAAATTCATGTTCGGTAAACGCCCTTTGTCCGAGTATGCCCAATTTACGGATACGTTGAACAAGACTTACCAGCTGCCGCTTTATGTGCAAGAGGCTGATAAAGCCTTAAAGAGCTTGGGATACATCAAATAAAATAACAGCAGCCTAGGAGGAATTACCATGCTGATCAGAGAACAAGCCAAGGAAATTCCTGTCATTTATGAAGCGGACATTTGTGTGCTGGGAGGCAGTTGCACGGGCGTGTTCGCTGCCGTCAGAGCTGCACGGCTGGGAGCCAAGGTCGTCATCGTGGAAAAGCAGAGCGCATTCGGCGGCGTCGCTACCTCGGGACTCGTTAATATATGGCATTCCATTTACGACACTGTCTTCCAGCGTCAGATTATTGCGGGGATGACGACTGAGACGATCGAGCGGCTTCGCCGCAGAAGCGCAGTCACGGAAGAGCAGCGCAGCCACTCCGTTGGATATGTGCTCAATACCGAAGAGCTCAAGATCGAGCTTGATGAACTAGTCCAAGAAGTGGGTGTGAAGTCGTACCTGCATACGATGTTCGTAGCTCCATATCTCGAGGACGGCAAGCTTCAGGCGATAATCGTGGAAAATAAATCGGGTCGCGGTGCGATTAAAACTTCATATTTCATCGATGCCACAGGAGATGGCGATTTGTGCGCCAGGTTGGGTGTTCAGCACCGGATGTCTTCGCATCACCAGCCCTCGACGATGTGCGCCAAGTTCAGCGGATGGGGCGTTAATGATCAAGTGCAGGATGATGTGACGGGCTCGGATCAGCTCACAGGACTTGATCTGCAGCAGGCTCTGCTTCAGTACAAGGATGAATTCGGCATCCCGGAAGGCTTCGGATGGGGACGTCACGTTCCGAGCAGCAGAGATGTGTACATGTATGCCGGAACGCGTGTCTACCATGCGAATAGCGCAGATGGTGAAGATCTGACCTACAGCGAGATGGAAGGGCGCCGTCAGGTGAGAGCGATTATGGACTTAATCCGCAAGTATGGACCGGATAACAAGCTCTCGCTCGTGTCGCTGCCTTCGTACATCGGTACGAGGGAAACGCGCCACATCAACTGTGCATACCGGTTGACAGGGGAAGATGTTCTGTACGGCAGACGGTTCGACGACGCCATTGCCAACGGCAGCTACCGGGTCGATATTCACCACCAGGAGAAGCCGGGGTTGACGTTCAAATATCTCGATGGCGAACAGGTGTATATACGTCCCGGGTATCCGAAAGAGGTCGGGCGTTGGCGGGATGCGCTACCGGCGGGGGATCCGACATTTTATCAGATCCCATACCGCAGTTTGCTTCCGGAAGGATCTTACGGAAATGTCATCGTCGCCGGGCGGATGCTTGACGCCGATGAAGAAGCCTTCGGCGGCGTGCGCGTAATGGTCAACATGAATCAGACCGGCGAAGCGGCTGGTGTAGCGGCGTATTTGGCACTGACGGGGTCGAAGTCGTTCAGCGAGATTAGCGTCTCTTCGATTCGAACCCTACTAACGAACGGCGGTTCGCAGATCATTTAAGGTAATGTGTAGAGCAGCGTTTAACAGGATTCACGTTAAGCGCTGTATTTTTTATGAACTTATCCGACCTCATTTTGCTGCATAGGAGAGATATCGAATGAAGAAATTGGCGGGGATTGCCGACTATAACCGAATTCCGGCGTTCAGTGTAAGTGAAAATGCCAAAGTGCTGTTGCGATATGAATATGTCGAGAGGAGACTTGTCCGCATGATGGCCGGGTGGATGGCCGGTGTGAAGGAGTGGGAGGCTAAGCTGCTGCTCGGCCGGATGGTATGGGAGGACGCGGTGCATGCCACAGAACTGCGCACTCGCATTCTCGAGCTTCGCACTGGCTCTAGAGCGCTCGAACGCTGCCCGGATCCGCATCTGGACTTGATGTTGGAGGAAGCGTTGCTAGCCGAGGATTCTTTAGCGTTTCTGAGCGGGCTGGTCGTCATTAAACAGCATTTGCTGGCAGCGTACCGCAAGCATCTCACCCAAACACAGCCGCTGGTGGATCAGCCGACGACGAGATTGCTATCCATCCTCATCATGGAGGTTGGGCATCAGCTTGAGGAGCTGGAAGGCATTATAGCCATGTGGATCGACGATTCGAATGCTGGTCAATTAAATCAGTGGCAACAAACGATCGAGGCGCTGATTCATGCCGCAGCAGGCATCCAAGGCCTGGATCCAGTTGTTTACAATGTGAAAAGCGAGTCGCTCCGTGCCGGTAAGGGTACGAAGTTTACGATATCCAAGACATACGGACTGGACAGCCGTTTTGTGCTAACACAGCCTTATCGGTACAGTCCGGAGCAGAAACCGGATACCGCAGACCCCTATGCGCTGCAACGAGGTATGGGGCTCGCCCGATTTTACGAAATGCAGGCTGCGCTAGGCATTGCTACCAGCATCTATGAGAACGACGGGATGCCTTGGGAGTATTATTCCACCTTGGCCCGCCACCTGTGGGATGAGATCCGGCACTGCGCAATGGGGCAGGGACTCATCGAAAGCTTGGGGATGGATTTTACCAAGGTTCCGCATTGGACCGGGAATTATGATTTCTACACGACCTTGACGCCGCAGGAAAGATATATTCGCTTAGGCGTTATTATTGAACTTGAAGCCATGGAGTCAGGCACTAAGAAGGCGGAGTATGAATTTTGTCGGAAAAATGGATTCGAGCTGGCTGAAACGTTTCAGGATTACGACTGGGCCGATGAAGTGAATCATGTGGAATGGTCAAGGCGCTGGGTACAATACATGGTTGGCGGGGACCAGGAGCTGTTGGAGCAGAAGGTTGCTGAAGTGAAGATGAAATATGCGGAGTTCAAAAAGCCCTGGGAGGAACTGGGTAATATTTTCTAGGGCAGAATTCACATCCGAGGAGAAACGATATGATGTCAGTGCGACTATGCGCTTCCAATCTGGAGCAGTTCCAACACCCAATAGAAGCTTGGGAGAAGGATGGTTTTAAGGTTGAGGTAAAAGCTTGTCTTAGCTACTGCGGCGATTGCACCGAATGCCCTTACATCGAACTGGATGGAGAGCTCTTGATGGAAGATACGATGGAGGCTCTGCTCGAGCAAATGCGTAAAAGCAGCAGGAAGTAAATGATGCATAAAGAGGTCGAGACAAAGCTGCCAAGAGTAACATATATCACGTAGCGACTTCATGTTGCATGACTTTACTGCTTTCTAAAAAGCCTAACCGTTCCACTTTGTACAAATCATAGATGAATTGATTATGATTTATTGATTGATATATGTGAAGGTTTGTATCATTTGCTAATAGGGCATACGGTAGTTTTTCTACGGCCTTCTTCGATCGAATATTTTGTTTTCGAATTTTCAAAAATATAGTATCGATCTTATTTTCAAGAAATAATTCTGTGAAAAAGGATTCCTTCGCTTGTTGGTTATAACCTTTTCCAAAATAAGGGGCTCCAATCCATGTTGCCAAGAAGCCTGTTCTATTAACTATTTCATAGAGTTCAATTGTACCTATAGGATGTCCCATTTCATCAAGAATTGTTCTAGAAATACATGTTTCCTTATCTTCTTCAACGATCAATTGTTTGGTTATGAACAAATATTCTTCATAAAACTGGCATTTATTACGAACGTAAGGGAAAACTGCAGGATCTGTCATTAAGTTAAACAGTGAATGGCATTCGTGTAAATCACGCTTTTTTAACATGTTATCTACCACCTAGCTCTTATGATTCGTAAAATCAGTCAATCTAAGTATATAAAAGGACTTTTCGGATTATATGAACTCTACGTTTTGTTTCTGTAAATTTAGCGTAGAGACGAGTTAGAAGCTCAACAGATATCACTTGGAACCGGCCTATGTGCAAACAAAAAGGAGGATACCCCCAAGCCACAACGTGGCTAGGGGGGCATCCTCCTCTTTACATAAACCTACTTACATAAATCGAATCCATCCCATGTCGATGTTGCAGCCGGGAAGAAAAATCAGCGACACGGTATTTTTACCTGTGATCGACTCGTCTAGACTAAACACGGCACTGGTATACTCATCACAGTTTGCCACTTCTATCATTGTTCTGATTTCACGTTGGCCGTCATCGGTAAACACGAGCTGTATTGAATTTTGTGCAATGTTTGAACGCAAGCAAATTTCAATTTGTCTGGCGCCTAATTCACCAAAGTCCATATTTTCGTATACGAGTGATACGTTATTCCCTATCTGTTCGATCGTATCCTCTCGAATGGTAAAGCAATCGCCATACACGGTTGTGACTTCAGTGGCCTTCAATTTTTGGAACGCCTTTTGATACTGGGAAAAAGTAAAGCCTTGGATGTGTACCTTTTGTCTAAATACAAAGCATAAGGTGGTCACGCCGATCAGTCTACGAGGGAGTTTGCAGATGATTTCCTGGTAAGTATTCCAAATGGAACCTTTGTCGTAGTGGATGGTGCTGAGAAGCTCGCCGCCCTCCAAAGGCATTCCTTCCCAAATCTCAAAGGTAAAAGGGTCTTTACTCAAAGGGAATAAAGGCAAAGTAATCTCATCTGACCCGTAATCTCCAAAGTCTAGGTCTTTAAACCCGACATGACTTTCGCCATCTCTTAACGTAGCTACCCCGCGCTCATTGCCATTGGTCAACGCTACGTTGCTCGTATTGTACAGTCCGCCGGATACGAATTCATAAGGATTTATAAAAGGCTTTCCTAAGCCTTGGATTTGCAATGTAATCATCGAGATAAAAGCAAAATGATTGCCGCCGTTCTTAGGGGAACAACGCACATAAACTTCACCGTCTCCCCTAGGCTTGATGGTTGCGCTTCGTCCATCTTCAGCTACCACAATCGTGGCCAACTGGCTATCAATACCAGCGGAGTCTGTGACCCGCCAATATAAGTCGCTGTAGGTTGCATGTTCTGGGAATGTCTTTGCCTTCACATGGTAACCGTCCACTGTCAATTGGATTTTGCGAATAGGTACTTCACTCTGCACTATTTCAGCATGAACGACAGGAACGCTATTACCATCCCGCTTTACGATGGCCAACAACTTCCCGCTAAAGAGCCGCCTGGAGTCCGTCTGATACTGGTCATAGTCTGTAGCATCCCCGTTATCCAGTGCGAGCAATGTTCCGTTCTCGACGGATACCTGGACACGACAGTTGGCATTTTCAACGGGATTCCCTTGCAAATCCAACGCTGTAATCGTTGTAAAAAGAAGCTCGCCTATGATTTCGTTCTCTAGCTGCAACTCTACAGCATCACCAAAAGATGTTCTGCTCTGCTGTGCAACCTGTATGCCATCGCCATCGTAAGCGACGGCGCGAAGTGTGCCAGTCCGATAGTTGATTTGCCAATCAGCAACGATTTTATCATGATCCAACGAGACAATACCTTGACTCTCCTCATTTACAAACAATTCGACTTGAGGCGCGTTGGAGCAGACTCTTACGTCGATGAGCTGACCTTCCGAAAAATCCCAGTACGGATACAGATGGACAAAAGGCTCTTCTCGATAGTCGGTCCAAGCAGCTTTAAACAAGTAATACGAATCTTTGGGAAAGCCTGCTGTATCTACATGTCCAAGATAAGTATTCTTGGTGTGGTAAGGTGTTGGCTCGCCAAGGTAGTCCTGGCCTGCCCAAATAAACTGTCCTAGTGAGAAAGGAGTGTTTGCGTCTGCTTGGATACACCATTCCACGCTTTTGGCTCCCCAGCTTGTGGCGCTGTTGCCAAGAGCCGAACATTGCAGATCATCGTCCGCTAAAATTGATTTGGACAGTGGGAAATGGTAAATGCCTCGGCTTTGCACCGTAGAACAAGTCTCACTCCCATAGATAATCCAATCCGGATGAGCAGCATGATGTTTTTCGTATAAGGATTCAGCGTAGTTATAGCCGATTAGTTTGATAACGTCGGCGCATTTTTGCGTATTTTCCCAAGGCATGTAGTTGGAGCATAAGGTAACAGGCGCATGAACATGGGGATCATGTTTTTTCACCAATTCCATGAGGTACGTCATCGTAGCTATTCCAGTCTCTGCATCTGCATGCGTATCATAAACTTCGTTGCCAACGCTCCACATGATAATTGAAGGGTGATTGCGATCCCGGCGAATCCAAGAGGCCACATCCTTTTCTGCCCATTCATCAAAGAAATTTGCATAATCATGTTTTGTTTTGGGACGCTTCCATACGTCGAATATTTCGCTCATGACAAGAAAGCCCATTTCATCGGCAATATCGTTAAAAATGCTAGCGGGCGGGTTGTGAGCCGTACGGATGGCATTGACGCCCATTTTACGGAATATCGTAAGCTGCCTGCGAATGGCGTCCGGATATACTGCGGCACCCAATCCGCCGAGATCGTGATGGAGGCAGACGCCATTTAACTTAACATGCCTGCCGTTGAGGAAGAATCCCCGATCTGTCGTAAACGCGATCGTCCTAAAGCCAAAGCGGGTATCCGCTATATCTGTGATCTCACCGTTAACTGAGAGCTCACTTCGCAGCGTGTAGAGCTTTGGATTGTCAACGTCCCACTCGACGATTTCGTCATCGTTTTCTAAAAGCGTGTGGCGAACCTGATAAGGTATTCCTTCGGTTTCTACTTCCACATCTACGTCGTAACTCCATTTACCGTCTACTTTACGCGTCGTAATATAGATGCCGTCAGATACAAAATGACAAGCGTTTTTGATAATCAGAAACACATCTCGATATATGCCGGCCCCTGTATACCATCGGGAGTTTGGCGCTTGATGAACGACTTTAAGCAAAATAGTGTTCATGCTGTCTTTGTTTATAAATCCTGTAATGTCAAATTCAAAAGCGGTGTACCCGTACTTCCACTGACCTACCTCTTGGTCGTTTACAAACAAGGTACTATCCATATATACGCCATCAAAGCGGATGAAAAGACGCTGTCCATCCTTTATGTTACTTGCGTCCAGATCACGTTTGTACCAGCCAATGTCATCTTTGTACAAATTGTTGGTATCTGCAATTAACCAGTCGTGGGGAACGCTGACAGGTACAAACTCGCGCGGTTCCCCTTTTGCAAACAGCCAACCATTATTCAATAGCTTCATACGAATCCCATGCCTCCATAAAAGCCTAGAGGCTTGCATGCGCAAGCCTCTGGGCTATATCAATCTTTAGAATGCTATTTTAGCGTTGTTTCTTTTCCGAAAGATTTCTCCCATGCAGCTGTTCGCTCGTCGATAATCGCTTGACCGCCTGAATTGAGGTAATCCTTCATGCCTGCATCATAGACAGCGTCAAATTTATCAACAGGTGCCACAACAGCCTTGTTCAAGATCGTATCACGTTTTTCTTTAAGAGCTTGCCCTTGTCCGTTTTCAGCCTTGATCGCACCCACATTGGCATTTTTGCCTACACGACCATCATGAGTTGTAATTTGATTCGCTTTCTCAATATATTTGGCGTCAATACCCGCATATCCGTTGGCAATGGATTTGACTGTCTTAGCAGGATCGCCAAGGTCAAGACCATTACTTGTAATCGTGTAGTCGATGTTTGCTGGAGAGTTCATAATTTTTTCGCCTGTTGCTGCAATTGTCTTCACGGAACCGTCAGGCAACGTTTGACGAGTCACTCCTTCTTCTCCAAATTGAAGGAATACGCGATTATCAAGCTTGGAAATCCAATTTAAATAGAGCAGAGAAGCAATGGGTTCTTTGTTCGTAGCTGGGAAAAAGATTTTACGGTCAACAGGACCTGATAAAAATTTCTTATAAACACCAGCATCATTGGCGAATGGTTCAACAGCAATATAAGCTGCATCTGGGCTAACAAGCTTCTGAAGGCCTGCCTGAATGCTGTCGGCGCCGTTACGATATGGGTAATCCCAGTTGTGCATGAATGCGCCAACATAGCCCGCTTTCATGAGATTATCCTCCGTTTTATCTCCGGCAGGGTAAAGTGCGAAATCCTTCCAAACCAAACCTTGGTTATACCACTTGTTTATCGTTTTGATGCCTTCTTTGTAGTTCGGATAGAGGAAACGTCGATCGTCAAAATCGTGCGTGAAGATGTCTTTGTCTGATAGATTATTGGGCGCGTAGGCCGCAGTTAGATGATCTGTACGCCAACCAACGTCAAAGCTCGTTGAAAAAGGAATCATCTTGTCAGCATCTTTTCCTAAAAGCGTGGAAGAGTTGTCTTTAAATGCTTTTAGCATGCTTTCAAATTCTGGTAACGTTTTTGGCGCTTGAAGATTGAGCTTCTTTAACCAATCCTCGCGCACAAAGGTATTCGTGCGGTTAAGGGTGTTCAAACGAGATTCTATGGCCCACAAGGTTCCTTTGCTAGGATCTTTGTCCCAATAGATGTTGGCTTCCGTTAAATATTTCCACATGTCTGGCAGAAGGTCTTTGTTATCCTTGAGCAGGGGACCTAGGTCAAGAACACCGCCCATATTGGCGTACGTTTGGATGGTTGGATAAGAGTAGGTCAGACTGATATCCGGTGCTTGATTCCCTGCCAAAAGGTTGTTAATTGCTTCGCCCTCTGTCCAACGTGGTACAGGAACAAAAGTAACATCTACATTGTGGTCACGAAGCATGCCGTCCTTAATATATTTTGTATAGAAGTTGTTCTCTGGTTTGGTTCCCCCGGGATTACCACGGTCATAAATCTCTACTTTGATTTTACGAGTATCCTTGAATTTGAGATTGGCATCGAGACCTAGCTTTTCTAGTGCTGCGTTGTTGTTAGGCGCATTAGATGCAGGCGCCGAAGATGATGGGGCTGATGAAGCTGATGGAGTTGGTTTGTCGTCAGTGGTACATCCTGAAAGTGCTCCAGCAAAAATGGTACTAACCGCTAGAACGGACAATGCTTTGAGAAATTTCACGGTTATTCCTCCTAGTTCTTATTTGGTTTCCTTTATAAAAATTGACGTAGCCAATTCCTATCATGCGTTAAAATTAACCTTTTACCGCTCCAATTGTGACGCCGGAGATAAAGTATCTCTGCAGCCACGGATAAATGAGCAAAATGGGTACGGTTGCAAACATAACGGTTGCTGATTTAATCGTTTCAGACAGGCCTGGGCTTGAAAAACCTTCCTGCGTAGCCACCTCAATGCTACTGACACTATTAAGTATGTTATAGAGCAGCAATTGTATGGGGAAGTAGGTTCTATCGGACATAAACATTAATGCATCAGAGAATCCGTTCCAGCGGCCTACTGCATAGAAAAGCGCCAGCGTTGCAAGCACAGGAGTGGAAAGCGGTAGATAGATGTTGATAAGTACCCTAAGAGGACCTGCACCATCGATTTCAGCGGATTCCCTAAGACTCTCTGGAATCCCGAAGAAGAAGCTGCGCATGATGATGACATTAAATACACTAATGCAGTTTGGCAGAATCAGTACCAACGGATTATTAAGCAAGTGCAGCTCTTTCAAAAGCAAGTAGGTCGGGATTGTGCCTGCACTAAAGTACATAGTAAAAATGATGAGTGCCGTGATAATCTTTTTACCTTTAAGGTTGTCATAGGTGAGAGGGTATGCACACATAATCGTCATGAACATCGACCAAAGCGTGGTAATCACAGTTAGTATGGCTGTCCACAACAACGCCCATGTGTATTTGGAATCGCCAAGTACCGTTGAGTAAGCATCGAAATTCAGTCCTACAGGCAGAATTAATACTTCATTTTTCACCAAGGAACTCGCAGAACTCAAGGATCGCGCCAAGATATTCAATAACGGCAGGAGACAGACTAAAATACACAAGAAGCAAACGAAAGCGATAATCCAGTCTCCGATTCTAGTACCTTTTGATTTAATCATGTTACAGCCTCCTACCAGATGCCACGATCGCCAAATTTTTTCGCCAGAGCGTTTGCTGCAAACAAAAAGATGACGCACACGACGGACTGAAATATACCGACGGCAGTGGTGAGAGAAAATTGCAGTCCACGAATACCGTTGTTGTATACGAATACGGAAATAACGTTAGAAACTTCTGTGACAAGTTTATTGCTGAGTGCGTAAGGTCTGTCAAATTCACTGCCTAAAATACGTCCAAGGCTTAGAATAAGCATAATAATGATCGTAGGACGAAGTCCTGGCAGCGTAATGTGCCAAATATTGCGTAAACGACTTGCGCCATCCACCGATGAGGCCTCGTACAGTTCAGGGTTGATCCCTGTAATGGCTGCTAGATAGATGATGGTATTCCAACCACAGCTTTGCCATATGCCCAGTAAAATGTAAGTGACCACCCAATAACCAGGCTCATTTAGAAAAGGAATGGATGCAATGCCCATCTTATTTAGCAGGATGTTGACAAGCCCTGTAGTTGGCGCAAGAAGCTGGAGTGCCATACCTGAAATAATAATCCATGACAAAAAGTGCGGCATATAGACAATCGTTTGGGTGAATCGCTTAAAACGTTTGAAAGCGAGCTCATTTAAGAGAATGGCTAGAATAATTGGTGCAGGGAAGCCAAACAGTAAGTCAAGAAAGTTTAGACCGATGGTATTTCTAAGTGAATAAAGAAAGTCGCGATTAGAAAATGCCTGTATAAAATATTCGAACCCATTATTTCCTGCCCACTCCATCTCTGATGGGCTTTTTACAAGGCTATAGTTTTTGAAAGCAATTTGAATGTAGCCCATAGGTATGTACCGGAAAATGAGAAAGAAGGCCATTGGGAGAACCAACATCACATAGAGTATCCAGTAACGTTTCATGTACCGGATTGATGGACTCTTATTTGTAATTACCATATTTGCACCGCCTTACTTATAAATTTTTCTTCCCTTGTCATCGTCAATGCCTGTTTTGCGATAGAAGTACGTATTCACTTGATCTCGCCACTCATGAGCATTGCGAAGTTGATGTTTAAGCCGCTCTTTCACCGAGTTAAAGACTTCCTGTGGAAGTCGGTTCTCCAGCGTCTCCCAGAATTGTAACAAGGCTTCCGCTTGCTGAGCACCCTCAAAGTGACTGTCATACATGTATTGCAGCAATGTTCGTCCGTCCTTCATTTTGTAGTCATACCGAACGCGATGGAAGAAGAGTAATAATTCCTCCGGACAAGTTGCTATATGGTCATACATGTTTTGCAATGACTCTGGATACTGAGTTGTAAATCCCGTTCCTTTGGAAGTGCGATCGACCCCAATGGCATCAAAGCTTGCTCTGTGATACGTCCCCCACTTTGAAAACTCATAGCCGTCAACATTAGGCCCATAGTGATTATTGGGATTTACCATAAAGCCAATACCAAGAGGTGCTGTATAGCTCTCGTAAATTCCGCTTGATGTAAGCAGCATCTCCTCGACCGTTTGGCACCCATGCTCATCTGTTTCGAACGTGAGCCGAACCCACTCGCCGATCAGTTCTTTCGCAGTAAGTTCCGGATTCCACGCCATTCTCCCAAAGGCATACAGATTACACTGCGCAAGGGTGTTGCCTGTCCAGTTCCTGTTATTTCCTGTGTTCGTAACCGCTGTTACAGCAACGATTTCTTGACCAAACAAGCTTTTCAACAGCTTCCCTTTGTCAACTTCCGTTGTCAAAATTTCTTCCCATTGAACAGCTAAGCTGAATAGGTCGATTTGCTGGCCTGTGTACTCCTGAGCGATCTGAAATTCAATAGCTTCGCGCGTGTTTTTAAGGCTTGAAAAAAGAGGTGATACAGGCTCTCTCGTCTGAAAATCGACAGGTCCATTTTTAATTTGAAGAATAACGTTCTGATCAAATGTGCCATCCAGTGGCTGAAAGTGTTTATAAGCCGCCATTGGACGGTCGGTTTGTGTATCTCTCCAGTCCTGCTGGCAGTTATACACAAAGCATCGCCAAAAGACCAACCCGCCAAATGGAGCAACAGCTGCGGCAATCGTATTGGCACCGTCTGCCTGAGTTCGTCCGAAGGCCTCCGGGCCACCTCTGAATTCGGAATCCGCTTTCACAACATACCCTAAGAAGTCCGGAATTTTATCGTATACAACAGCAGATTGCGCTTTCCAAAAATCTTTTACTCCCGCATCCAGCGGATCAGAAGTTGTAAGCCCTCCGACGATCATCGGTGCGTCAAAATGTACCGATACCAACAATCGAATGCCAAAGGGCCTAAACAGATCAGCTAGTTCTGCCAAGTCAGCAAGCAGCGGTTCAGCAATCAGAGCAGCACTTACTTTGTTCACGTTCACATTGTTAATGCAAATTCCGTTAATGCCGATAGAAGCCATGAGTCGGGCATAATCCTTGATTCTTTCTGCATCATAATCAAACTTATTATTACGGAAGAAGAAAGAATTACCAGCATATCCGCGTTCAATATGTCCATCCATGTTGTCCCAATGATTGATGATGCGATAGTCCACTTGGGGGGCGGAGCGTTCATGAATCTGTTCCATACTCTCTCCAGTGGCAAGACGGTTAAGGAAGCGATACACACCATATAAGAGACCCATCCTACTGCCGCCTGCGATTTCAAATCCATTAGCCAGTGGGGTGAGCGAAAATGCCTCATGCGCCAAGTCGTCAATTTTCAATTGCAGCGTATACGCAGCACTTTCTTGAATTTCCCCCCATAGGCGATTTAGACCTAGGCGACATTCTTGATGGATAAAATCTAAATCGAAGCCTGCACGAATTTGCAAAGGTTTAGGTTCTAGATTGAATTTCGGCTGCAGCCAAGCATTGTATTCGGAATATTTTCGTATTGTGTGATTCATGAAGCACCTCTATTAGTTAATTAAAGCGTTTTCTTAATTAAGAATTTAGCATTGAAAGATTCCTTTCAACAATAGTCTGACTATAGTTAGCAATGCCTAATTAAAGATATTATTTGCAAAAAAAATAGACTAGCGATTGCTAGTCTGGTTGATGTCTGAGACATTGTGATGGCGAATAGCCTTTGATTAACTTAAATTGCTTGCGAAAGTGCGACAGATCGCTATACCCGCAACGCTCGGCAGCTTCGGTTACATTGCATTCGCCATTTTGCAGCATGTCCTCTGCATGATTAATTCTTGTTTGCGTCAAATATTGATTGACCAGCATGCCCGTTTCATTTTTAAATAGTGCCCCAAAGTATACGGTATTGAGTCCTGCAAGATTAGCAAGCTCTTTGACAGTAACATTGCTTGTGTAGTTTTCGGAGATATAATTGATTGCCTTTTTCACCCGATAGTCTGATCTTGTGGTGTCTTTTTTAAAGAGAATCAACTCATACAATCGGTGCATAATGACGAGCAACTGGCCTCTGGTTTTTGTACGATATCCGGTTTCTTTACGCACCCAGGCATTGGATAGCTCGCGAAAGAGTCCGACGAGGTCACTCTTAATCCCAATGTGCGTCAGTAAAGGAAGAGGCAGATCGGCCTGTTGTCCGTTCATGTCATAGATGTTGAAGTTAGCAGAGTACACATTCATAAGGTCATCTACGATGCAGTGGGCCATACGAATACTTCCGCGTGGAATGCAAAGAAGATCACCGCGTTTCACCTCGTATTGTATGCCATTAATTGTATAGATGCCTCTACCTTCTATGACATAGGTGATGTCATAGAATGAGATTTCATTTTTGGCAATTTCCCATGTTGGTGTGCACTTTCTATATATTAAGTAACCAATATCAGGTACTAAGAAGTCGTTAATTTCTACGGACAATGTGATCGCCCTCCCAAAACCATGTCTTTAATTTATACCCTATAACTATAGTTCAACCACTGTCAATAAAAAATGTAGAAGTTTGATTGAATTGGAAGGAATAGTGAAATATAAGCTTTTTTTTTACTTTGAGCAAATAGAACGAAGATACTGCATCAAAGAGGTGACAAATTCGATATTCATGTCATGTAACCCTATAGCTTGAACAGAATGGCTGCTGTTAGGATGAGAAAGTATTGTAATCGTTTTCATCAAAAGGGGGTGACATTTGTAGATGAAAAAAGCGAGGAACGGCATGTTGGCATTCGGCTTAGGGTGTTTCATTCTCATTCTGGCAAGCACATTGTCGGGATTTATGATGCGCAGTGAGAGTTCATATTCGGATGCTGCTCATGTTGCCTCCGTGAATGGTGAAGCCGTTGAAGCAAGAGAATTTTCCGCTTTGCTGGGTGCTGAGCGCTCCAAGACTTATGCATATTTTCAAGATAAGTATGGAGCGGAAGACAGTACGGAATTTTGGAATCATTCGTACAATGGCGAAATTCCAATGGAAAAAATAACGCAGACTGTGCTAAAGCAACTGGTAAAACGCAAGGTTCAGCAAGCGTTAGGCGTACAATACGGGCTGCTGAAGGATACGAGCTATTCCACTTTTCTGGAAGAGCTGCGGATCGAAAATGAGCGCAGAAAGAAGGAGGTAGAGCTTGGTAGACCCGTTTACGGCCCAAAACAAGTCACAGAGAAAGTATTTTATGAGATGCGACAGACCCAATTACTGGAGGACTTAAAAAGGAAAAAAGCTAGTGAAACAGCGATCAGCGATCAAGACATTTCAGCCTTCTATGAGGAGCATAGGAATGATTTCAGGCGAGCAGATGTGAACAGGGTGAATATTTTCCCAAATACTCAACCGTCAACGGATACGAAATCATCCCCATCTAAGGCAACTAGTACGAACGATGGCGACGCGATAATCCCGCTCACTGAAGTGAAAGATCGCATAGCTGCCCATTTAAGTGATCTTTCGTTTGAACAATTCGTACTGGATCAAGCCAATCAGGCACAGTTAGTTGTGAATGATTCCATGCTGAAGTCCGTGGCAGATAAGGTGCTGCGGGGAGAGTCTTGAAATTTATCTTAAAAGATGAGGTGCAGAATGAGGAAAAGAATAACCATGCTTCTTATTGTTACGCTTCTATTCAGCATGTTTCCTTTCGTTATACCTAAAGCAGAAGCAGCTATTGTCAACGTGTTATCGGAAAACTTCGAGAGTACAACCATTGGGCAAGTGCCGGCAGGGTGGACGGCGTCGACCGGCGCGAATCTCGTTTCTGTCGCACAAGATACGGCTGGCAACGGCTATTTGACCACGACAGAAACGAATAATTCCGTGGCGAATACAGCGACTTATGCTTTTGCAGCGCCGATTACGACGGATTTCTCGATCGATATGCAGGTCATGACGAAGCAGACTGGCTCAAGTTTTGAGGGCTACTTCCTTTTACTCAAGGATGCCGCAGGCGATAAAGTGCTGGAGCTGCTATTCAATGGAAGCAATATTGCGCGCAGATATGGCAGTAATTTAAAATCGACCGTACTGTCAGGCATCGTAGCCAATGAATGGTATAACATTCATGTTGACGTGAATATGACAACGAAACAATACAGCGTGTCCATCGACGGCTTGCCTATGTCATCCGCAACGAATGTTGCGCTGTATAAAGCTGCGAGTGAAGTGACGGATTATACGTTCTCCTCCTATCGCTTTCAATCGGGCACGATTCAGTTGGACAATATTACGGTGAGCAAATTTGTGGCAGATCCGGCTAATCAGGCGCCAACCGCATCCGGCGTGACGGTGAACGGTACAACGCTAAGCGGCCAAGTATTAACGGGCAGTTATACGTATGGGGATACAGAATCGAATCCGCAAGGCACGTCAACGTTCAAATGGTATCGGGGGACGAACGCAGATGGCACGGGTAAAACGGTGATCAGTGGCGCTACCTCGCTTTCCTATACGGCTGGGGCAGCCGATGTGAACCGCTATCTGTTCTTTGAAGTAACACCGGTTGCAACAGCAGGTGTGCTCACGGGTACAGCTGTACTGAGCCCATCTGTCTATATTCGTTATCCTGGCAATGTCCTTACCTTTGATGTTACAGGGCGTGCCACCGATGCGCTCAATCAGCTTGATCTCGTGTACAGCCAGAGCGGTGTTACCTTAAGCAGTGGAAGTGTAACAGGAATTGGCGGCAATTTCACTTATTATGCAGGTGCACAAGATTTCAAATCGTTCGGCATTGATGTGACGTATAACAAATGGACGATGAATTTTACGCCATTAGATGATTTATCCGTTTATGAAGCGACCTACGACAGCCAAACAGGAACGCTCGTGGATGGGAATAAAGTAACGCTAGTACGTAAGCTTCATCCTGAGCTCATGTCCGACGTTCAATATGTGAAAGCAACGTATGTCGCTGCGTCACCTATTACGGCTGGCACCAAGTTCCTTCGTGTAAAAATGCCGACAGCAGCATTTAACAGTGGGACAGCGTCAGATTTTAAGGTCGATCAAGTTGCTTTTGAAGGTTCACTTTCAACTTTAGCTCGCATTGACGGCTATGTGGAAGATACGATGGTCGATTTCTCGAAGTACGTGAGCGGCGGCGACACGAGTAACTTGCAAGTGGTTCCGTTGACAACTTCTACGTTGATCCGCACGTTTAATACGACGTCTTATGTGAAACGAACCAACCCGGCTGTAGCGACAACAGCTATGACGTTTGCAGCACCAACCGGCAAAGATTTCAAATCAGCCTATCTCGAGGGCTACTATTACGCCAATTTGCCGAGCACTCCTGCCTTTGAGCTTTGGACGTCTTCAAACGGCACAGATTTCACGCTGTATAATCTGACTGGCATTTATAAGCATCCTGCCTTCGGATCCTCAGCTAATAATAGTATTCCTGACACCTTGCATGCTAATTATTTGCCAAATGGGGTGAAGTTCGTCAGGGTAAGGTTGGCCGGCAATATCGCGAACGGGTTCCCTAACATGACGAAGCTTGCCTTCGGCTATGGCGCAGAAATCCCTGTAGTCCCGGCGGATTACGACGTTACGATCAAAAAGACAGCCTCCGAAATAACGCTGGATGGTGTCGTGTCGACCGATGCAAGCGGCAACCCAAGCGGCGAATGGGCGGGCAGCGAGTTGATACGCATCCAAGGATTGACGGATAACAACGGGGATCAACATCGGGCAGATATTTATCTGAAATATGATGATAAAAAGCTCTACCTCGGCGCGAAAATCAAAGACCCGACCCCGATGAACAATACGCGAACAGGAACAGGCATCTGGAACGGCGATGCGCTTGAACTCTTCCTGGGTGATGAGGATATGGATTTCACACAGCATCCGGAGGCCGTCGGAACGATGCTGCCAAGCGACCGTCAGCTTGTTCTAGGCAGCGGTATTGAAAATGGCTACCAATGGTATATGAATACGCAAGGCGCTAATTCGAAACCGCTAGTTTTCATGGAAATCGTGAGAGATGCGGATGGCAGAGGATATACCATGGAAGCAGCCATACCGCTTTATGCGCTTGGCATCACAAATCCATGGGAAGGGAAAGCACTTCTTCTGAACGCGGCGCTTAGTGATGGCAGCTATGCGAGTCGTGGACAATGGGGCTGGACGACTAATGGCGAATCAGCCAAGCGGGCAAGAGGACAATTCGGTTCAGTCACATTTGAACAGGCCTCTGCGCCAGCAGCAGAAATGAGTTTATCCGCCAGCTATAACAACGGCACGAATCTCCTTACCGTTACGGGGCAAACGACCCAAGTGAATACGCGTTTGATGACATTGTTGGTCAAAAATGCGGCAGGTGCTACGGTGTACTTTGAACAAATGCTAAGCAATGGTACCGGAAACTTCACGTTTAGCCACAACCTAAGCACACTGGAAGCTTCCCCTGGCACTTACACAGTAAAAGTTGGCGGAGACGGCGTACGCAATCCGCGAGTGACGACCGTTGTTATTAACTAATCGGCAGTTCATGAGGAGGGAAACCATGAAGCTTAAAGGGATCATAGGGCGGGCATTTTCGATTTTAATGTCAGCTGCTGTGTTGATGACAGCATGGGTGGCAGTCGTACCAGGGGAACATGCTTATGCTGACAATACGGCGTATTACGTCGATGCTGTAAATGGGAACGACAGTAATAACGGCACAAGTACGACAACGGCTTGGAGAACGATAACCAAAGTCAATGCGAAGACCAACTATTTGCCTGGGGATCAAATATTGTTCAAATCGGGCACGTCGTACACAGGCTCGCTTAAACTTAGAAACTCGGGTGCTTCGGGTAATCCAATTATTGTGGGGAAATACGGCGGGGATGTTAAACCGATTATCAATGCTAATGCTGCCTACGCTGCGATTGAATTGGAAAATATTCAGTACTTTACGTTGCAGGATCTGGAGATAACGAACTATAAAGCTGCCGATCCCGACGATTACTTGACCGGCTACTATCGCCGGAACGGGATATGGATTAAAGCTTTTCATAACGGTCCAATGCGAGGGATAACGATCCGCAACATGGATATCCATGATGTGACGGGTATGAATCTGACCGGTGAGACGACAACGACGACGACAGACGGCAAGGATAAAGGCGTGAATAAAAATGCGAACGCCGGTATTCAAATCGATGGTTGGGAGTGGGAACCAACTCAGCCGAAGGCTTATTATGACGGTCTGACGATTGAGAATAACTACATTCATGATCTGGTTACGATCGGGATCAATATGGCGGGGCACTCCAATGATACGGCGTACTTTAACAGAAATGTTACCGTGCGAGGCAATTCAATTATGAATAACGGTGCGGATGGCATTATTATCGCGGTTACCAACAATCCGCTGATTGAGAATAATGTCACCTTGGATGTGGGGGCCTATGCACCTGGTATCAAATGGATTGCAGGCATCTGGGTATGGCGAACGAATCAAGCGCTCGTGCAGTTTAACGAAGTGGGAAGAGTGAATGCGGAGATTAAAAATGACTCCGATTCAACGGCTTTCGATACGGACATTCAAGCGCAGGGTGATCATATTTTTCAATATAATTATAGCCATGAGAATGAAGGCGGATTTTTCATGGATATGAACCAGTTGAAAAATGGGAGGAACATCCTCCGATATAACATCAGCCAGAATGATAAGCGGAATGGCTGGCATAGCTTCACGATCAACAGTGCGGACCCTAGCATTTTCTACAATAACGTCTTCTATAACAGCCTTGGTATTGGCTTCCAAATGAAAAACAGTGCAAACGCCACGTTCATCAACAATATTTTCTATGTCACAGGGTCAACTGAGACGTATGCCGCATTGCCAAGGTTTATTAATAATGGGTTCTATGGACAGCCTGCGCCTGCTCAAGGGCTAAGCAATATCGTAGGAAACCCTGGCTTCGTAAATCCAGGTGCAGGTACAGATGGCATGACGACTGTGGATGGGTATAAATTGAATGCCAGTTCTCCGCTCATCGGTGCCGGAAGAGTGGTTGCTAATCACGGAGTTCGCGATTTCTGGAACAATCCGATTTATATAGGATTACCAGATATTGGGGCTTTCGAACATCCAACAAGTATAATCACAGATACGGTGGCGCCGAGCGCTCCAACAGCTGTCACGGTTACAGGCAAGAGCGATACGACGGTATCGTTTTCGTGGACATCGGTTGAAAGTGGTGTTCCATTGGATGCAGACATTTATAATGCTGCGAACAACCAGGTCCTGACTTCGGTCATCGCTGCTAATACGGCTACAGTGACCGGTCTGACGCCGGGAACGGCCTACAGCTTCTATGTCAAAGCGAAAGACAGAAACTGGAATGCTTCTGCAGCTAGCGCTACCGTATCCGCAACAACGAAAGTTGCAGTTACGGTTGATAACGCGCAAGCTGTTCGAACCGGAAGCTGGACGGCGGCAACGGGTGGTAACGCTTATAATAACGATTACCATCGTATCGCAGCAGGTTCAGGATCGAGTACGGTCAAATGGACACCGACAATCCCGACTACTGGATATTATACGGTGTACTACTTCCTGCCGGATGGAACGACATCGCGCGCTGGTAATGCAAGCTATACGGTCAGCGGAGCCGGCGGCTCCAAAGCGTACTCTGTCGATCAGCGCGTGAAAGGCGGCGCATGGGTTCCGCTCGGTATTCATCGCTTCAGCGCAGGCACTACAGGCTATGTGCAGCTGAACGATACGGGCAACGGCGAAGTTGCAGCGGATGCCGTGAAATTCGTCTATGAGAGCACATTCGGCTTAGATGATATCGTGAGTGTCCAGTTGACGACGAAAAAGCTGCAGCTGCGTTTAGCGGAAACCACCACGTATACAGTCACGGGCGTTGATAACCTGGGGCAATTGATAGATCTCGTCGCAGATGGTGCTGCGCTTACGTACACTGTGGATAATCCGTCGATTGCCGGTTTAAGCAGCGGTATAATTACCGGTAATGCGAGCGGCGCAACGCAATTCCGTGCGAACTTTACATTTGGCGGCAATACGTTAGTGAGTAACTCAGCTGAGGTTATTGTTGGACCGAGATTGACGGTAGATGTGCCAACATTTACGAATGCAACGGGTCAGACAGTAACGTCGATCTCAGCGAACAGTGCCATTACTGCTTCGTCTAGAGTAATAAATTCCTCGGAGAAGCAGATTAGCGCGACACTAATTCTTGCCTTGTATTCACCAACGGGACTTGTGTCTTACACAATTCAAGAAGCCGTTGTGAATAAATACGATAACAAAACGTTTACCACAACGTTAACGACACCTGCTTCTGTGAGTGGTCATTACATCAAAGCTTACATGTGGGATAACACAAACGATACGGCGGCGTTGGCGGAAGAAGCGACGCTTCAGTAGATGAATAGAAGGTCGGCTAACAGCTCGTTGCTGTTGGTCGGCCTTTTTCTATGTAGTCGCAGCCAGCGGCAGCTCGCTAGCGCACAAAAATTGTGCGCAAGGTGCAAGTCGCGGCAGGCAGCTGCTCGTTAGCGCACAAAAATTGTGTGCGAGGGCCTCGTCGCGGCCGGCAGGCCAAACGCGATGGGCAGCGCAATTTTAGGCCAGTCGTGTTCTAAATATTCAATCGCCCGAAAGTGATCGCTGACGACCCACGTGCCAAAAATGCCAAGCAGGACGCAGACGGGGAGAATATTACCAAAATAGCTTTTTTGGGGCTGTTGTCACTTTTGGGATTGCGGTGGTAAGATAAAAGGATTAACTAACTATTAATATGACGGTTTGAAAGCGTTTCCAAATAGTAGTTCGGGATACACATATCCGAGAGGTGGAGAGCCAAATGGCGATAAGCCAATTGATGGAGCAGCAAAAAAAGTATTATCACACAGGGGCTACGCGAGGACTTGATTTCCGTCTTACACAGCTCCGAAAGCTGAAACAAGCGATTGTTGATCGGGAATCGGAGATTATCCAGGCGCTTCGCACCGACTTGAATAAAAGTGAGAAGGAAGCGTACGCGTTTGAAATCAGCATTGTGTATCAAGAGATTGCACATGTCATCAAGCATCTGAAACGTTGGATGAAGCCGAAGAAAGTGAAAACTCCAATGACGCATTCGGGGAGTCGCAGCTACATGATCCCAGAACCACTAGGCGCGGCACTTATCATTGCACCGTGGAATTATCCGTTTATGCTGGCATTTGATCCGTTAGTGGGAGCCATTGCTGCAGGAAATACGGTGGTATTGAAGCCATCGGAGCTAGCACCAGCGGTGTCAGCTGTGATGACCTCGATACTACGTGCAACATTTGAACCGCAGTATATAGCTGTTGTGGAAGGCGGCGTGGAAGCCAGCAGTGAGCTGCTGGAGCAGCCGTTTGACAAGATTTTTTTTACGGGCAGCGTTGCGGTCGGAAAAATTGTGATGGAAGCGGCGTCGAAGCGGCTCACGCGAGTGACGCTGGAGCTCGGAGGCAAGAGCCCCTGTATCGTCCATCATGATGCGCAACTGAAGCTGGCCGCACAGCGTATCGCTTTCGGGAAGTTCTCAAATGCGGGACAGACCTGCGTTGCTCCAGACTATCTGCTCGTGCATCGGAGCGTGAAAGATAAACTGCTGGCCTATTTGCAAGAGGCTATCAATTCCTTTTATGGTGACAAGCCGCTGCTAAGCCCCGAGTATGGCAAAATCATATCACGCCGTCATTACGAGCGATTGCAGCATTTTATGAAAGATGGGAAGGTCGTTATCGGTGGAGACGCTAATGACCAGACGCTGCAAATTGAACCGACAGTGCTAGAAGCGGTCACATGGGATATGCCAGTTATGCAAGAGGAGATTTTTGGGCCCATACTTCCAATCCTAACCTACGACAGTCTCGATGAAGTGGTGGGCTTGATCCAAGCTCGGCCGAAGCCGCTAGCCCTATATGTTTTTTCGGAGGACAAAAAGGTACAAGATGCCTTGCTTGAGCGTATTTCATTCGGCGGCGGTTGTGTCAATGATACATTGATGCATTTTGGTTCCACGCATTTACCTGTCGGCGGAGTAGGTGAGAGCGGAATGGGCAGCTATCATGGCGAGATGAGTTTTCACATATTTTCGCATATGAAAAGTATATTGAAACAGACAACGATGTTTGATATTCCTTTTCGCTATCCCTCGAGTAAAATCGGGCTGAAAATCATTCGCAGGCTGACTAAGCCTTAATACGGCTCACTAGGAAGAGGTAAGTCATATGTTAGGATCCTACGAGTACTATAAACAGATTTTCAAGGATGTACCGAAGCCATTCGCATTCGTAGATTTGGATTTGTTGGATGCTAACATCAGGGCCATTGCGCAGGAAGCAGGGGGAAAAAAGATTCGGGTAGCGAGCAAATCGATTCGCTGCCCCGAGGTGCTTCGCCGTATTCTAGCGGCTGATGGTGTGTATCAGGGGATTATGTGCTACACGGCGGATGAGGCTGCTTTCTTAGCCCGCGATGGTTTTGATGACCTTCTACTTGGCTATCCGCAATGGCATGCTGAGGCGCTGACCGACGTGATTTCACTTATTGGCGAAGGCAAAACGATTACGTTCATGGTCGATAGTATCGAGCATGTTGAGCAATTAGAGCAGCTCGCAGCGAAGCAGCAAGTAACTGTACCCATTTGTCTCGACATCGATATGTCGACTGATTTTCCTGGATTGCATTTTGGCGTATGGCGCTCACCGTTGACGCGATGGGAGCACGTACGGCCTGTTGCGGAAGCCATCGTTAAGGCCAACTGGCTGCGGTTGGACGGCATTATGGGGTACGAGGCGCAGATTGCTGGTGTTGGTGATAATGTGCCTGGGCAAGCTGTGAAAAATGCGCTAATCCGCAGATTGAAAAAATCCTCTATCCGTAAAGCCGCCAAGTGGAGAGAAGAAGTTACACAACGGCTGAACCAGATGGGGGTCCAGCTTCGTTTCGTCAATGCGGGTGGGACAGGAAGTATGGATAGCTCGCGGGAAGAAGCGTGGGTGACGGAGATCACCGCAGGGTCAGGCTTTTACTCACCTGGCTTGTTCGACAACTACAAGTCGTTTCGCTATAAGCCCGCTGCTGGGTATGCGGTAGAGATTGTACGGCGTCCACAGCCGAATATCGTGACGTGTATGGGTGGCGGTTATACAGCCTCGGGACCGACAGGGGCAGATAAACGACCCAAGCCGTATTTGCCTGAAGGTCTGGAGCTGTTGGCATTAGAGGGCGCAGGCGAAGTGCAGACGCCGCTGCGCGTGCGCGGGAAAGTCAAGCTGGAGCTGGGCGATCCGGTGTTTTTCCGTCATGCGAAGGCAGGGGAGCTATGCGAGCGTTTCCTAACGCTATATGCCGTGTCGCAGGGCAGCATTGTAAGTACATATTCAACGTATCGCGGTATGGGGGCGTGTTTTCTATGAGAAGCCAATCAGGGACATGGACGAATTGGTCAGGTACGGTTCAGGCTTCGCCGCAGACGGTGCTCTATCCGGACTCCATTGAAGCGGTGGCCCAGGCTGTGCTGCTTTGCAGACGAGAAGGACGCAGGCTGCGGGTTGTCGGTACGGGACATTCGTTTACGCCAATTGCAGCATCGGATGATGTGCTGATGACACTGGACCGAATGCAAGGCCTAGTGGAGTTAGATGCAGAGGCAAAGACTGCGACGGTTTGGGCAGGCACCAAGCTCAAGCTGCTTGGGGAGCTGTTATTCAATCAAGGGCTGGCACAGGAGAATCTGGGTGACATCGATGTACAATCGATTGCTGGCGCCATCAGTACGGGGACCCATGGCACTGGCCAACAGTTCGGCAACATTGCCACGCAAGTGGTGGGACTGACGATGGTGACGGGGGCTGGCGATGTTATCACATGCACACCTGTGACTCACCCTGATTTGTTTAAAGCGATGCAGGTTTCCATTGGCGCACTGGGTATTATTGTGCAAGTAACGCTCAGGCTTCAACCTACTTTTAAAATGAAGTACGAAAGTAAGCGAATACCGCTGAAACAATGCTTGCAGGAGCTGCCGGAAATCGCAGGCGGACATCGGCATTTTGAATTCTATTGGTTCCCTTATGCGGATCCCTGTCAGCTCAAATTCATGAACCCGACGGATCAAGCGGTGACGAGTCGCAAGATGCGTGATTACATTGGGGATGTCCTACTCGAAAATACGGTTTTCGGTCTATTGTCCGAGTTATGCCGTAAGGTCCCGAAGCTCAGTCAGACGGTGAGTCGACTATCCGCATCGCAAGTGCCTGTAGGCAGCAAAGTCGATTACAGCCATCGACTGTTTGCCACGCAAAGACTCGTTCGTTTTAACGAGATGGAATATAATCTTCCAGCAGAAGCCATGCCAGCGGTTATTGAAGAAATGCGAGCAAAGATGACGAAAAATAAGTACAACGTTCATTTTCCAATCGAGTGTCGTTTTGCGAAAGGGGATGACATCTGGCTCAGCCCGGCGTTCGAGCGTGATTCTGCCTACATTGCCATTCATATGTATAAAGGGATGCCGCATGAGGAGTATTTTGCAGCGATGGAAGACATATTCCTGCAATACGGCGGCAGGCCGCACTGGGGCAAAATGCATTCGCTGCGGTCAGCGGAGTTGTCAGAAAGATATCCGAATTGGCAGCCATTTTGCCGTATTCGAGAGGATTTGGACCCAGATGGCATCATGCTGAATGGGTATCTAGAAAAGATATTCGGTGTGACTGGATAGGTTTGATAAACAATGGGGAGGTGTCTTCATGGTGGAGTCAAGTGCGTCTCGCTCTCGCTGGTCGGTTGTCGCTGCTTACGCCTTGCTTGCAGCAGTAACTCAGCTGCTGTGGGTAACCTTCACCCCCATAACGACGGCAGCTTCCCGTGAGTGGGAGGTTTCTATCGATGCCGTAGGCTGGTTATCTCTCGTCTTCCCGCTTGTCTACGTGCTGCTGTCTATCCCTTTTGGTCTGGGCGCTGACCGGTGGTTTCGCGGATCGTTGCTCATCGGCGGTGCGTTGACGGCAGTTGGTGCGCTTATTCGCATCGTGCCTGGCTATGAATATGCACTCATCGGGCAGCTTGTGATTGCCATTGGACAGCCACTTGTACTCAATGCTGTGAACAAAGTAGCTGTGCTCTATGTGCGACCCGAGCAACGAGCGAATGCCATTGCGGCAGGTACGGCAAGTCTATTCGTCGGTATCCTGGTATCGACGGTTACAGTTCCTTTTGTGATGGCATGGCAGGGAATGCTGGCTGTTCTGTGGACGCAAGGAGGTATTAGCGTAATTGCCGCCGTGGCAATGCTGTTGGCGCTGAGACGTGCGCCAGTATTCGAAGTTGATGCGGCTGCTGCTGATACGAGCAGCGCATTCGGGTTAAGCGCGATTGCGACCCTTTGGTCGCAGCGTTTGGTGCGGCTATTCAGCCTGCTCCTTTTCGCAGGCTTCGGTATTTTCATTACGCTGGCGACATGGCTCGAAGTGCTAGCCAGCGCGATCGGCTACAATGCCCAGCAAGTCGGCATTGGCATCGGTGTTATGACGGCGGCGGGCATTGCCGGCGCTGCGGCCCTGCCACGATGGGCGCTGAGCGGTCAACGCGCTAGGAAGGTCGTTCTCTGCTCGCTTGTGGCGAGCGTGTTGCTTCTGGTCGGGCTCGCAGTTGGTATGCCACAATGGCTATTCATCAGCTTGCTTGCCGTATGTGGATTTCTGCTGCTTGCTGATTTGCCCGTGATGCTTTCGCTGGCAGAGGCCAAATCCGATCCGAAGTTAGTCGGCGCCGTCACAGGCTTATTGTTGTTGTTTGGCAACTTAGGGGGAATCGTGCTTTCTTTGGCTGTTCAACTCTTGTTAGGAAATAGGATTGTCGCGATCGGAGTTGTAGCTGCTGTGGCCATTCTCATTTTGCCTGCTGTTAGGTCGCTGCAGACGGTGCCATTGAAGATCCAGCGTGAAAAAAACGAACAGATGTAAGATTTCATTTAAGCAGCGAAGTGAAAGGTTTAAACACAATCTCAATAAGTTGCGTAGTTCCTGGCATATTCGGAAAGAGACACACGGTAATCAAAAGTGCCCAACCAATCAAGGTAATGCTGACGAGTGCAACTTGTTCTCGCCTTGGAGATTTTTTGTGAATTGGCCACTCTAAGAGAATAATAAATAGAGCAAGGAGAGTCGTACAAAGGATTGTTACTATTTTCATAACTACTCCTCCTTGCTTCCCATTTTTTTACTAGCAGGATCCTCAATAAAGCCAGTCCGTTCCAAGTTAACATCCGTTTCGACACTAACAATAACTTGGGGGAACAAAGTGTCCCATTGCGGACCTAATTTTTTCCACTGCTGAGGATATTTCCTGTGAAATGCTGTCGCGAAGCCGAGTGCATCCACGTGAAAGTCGTTTTGAGCTTGTGTGACGACAGATAAAATTCTTTCTTTCAAAATACTGGAAATTTTGCTTTCTACGATTTTAGCGCTTTTTTCTTCCAGCATATTTAGCTTTGTCGTGTTCTCAACAACGTTGCACTCTATAAGTGTTGTCACTTTCACAGACAAGTTGTCCCCTTCAATGAAAGGTTCAATGCTTGATTGACTATGAAACACATCAACAGACACTTTTCCCTGATTTTGATTGAAATTGACAGTGACTAGAGCTGATTTGATCGCATTGGTCAACCACATGAGGCCTCTCGTCGAAGCGTCATCCAACAGTCCGACCATTTGATTTTTCTTAAGCAATGCGGAGCCGTATACATAAATGGCTTTATTTTTTTGTTTCTGCGATGTGTACATTTTGGTATAAGGAAGGGCGTAGGACTGGGAATCAGATTCAAGTAAATTATGCAGTTTCAACAACGTTACGTATAATCCCGTGTGTAAATTGGACATTTCACGCAGTTCCTCCGACGTATCCCTCTCGAGGACTGGATTCGCATTTAGCATATCAACAGCATTTCCTTGACAGACATAGATAAGTGATCTTCCTCTTGGACCAGGATGACGACGGAGAAAAGCAAGCGGATCTTCTAAGCTGTCTCTCGCTAATTCTTCTCCAAAAACAATTGTACTGGCATGCCCCCAAAATAATTTACGAGAAAGTTTCTCTTGTAGTCTTTGATTGGCATCCGACATATTTACACCTGTCGCGGAAACTACGATGCTCTCAGGATTTTTCCCTTTACTTCCTTCCATGCCTCCAATGCTTGTGTTATTCGAGCTCGGTACGAAGACTTGAACGGATACTACGACACCCTCGTTCTCTTGATTTTTATCTACGCCAATAGCTGTAACGATACCCAGATCGTTGACTTCCATGCGATCCCAACAGCCAGTTAAACATATCAAAATTAAACAGATGAGACCTAATCTCAGATATGTTTTCATAGCTTATTCATCGACCTTATGTGCTGATTTCCCGTGAACATTGGGCTTCATGGCTGGCGACTGACGGTGTCTGTTAAGGGGAGACGCTACACGAGGCCTTCGGTTAAATAACCATCTTGGTGCACGTATGATCAAATCGAGCAAAGCGTAGGGCTGTACAGGGGACATGGGTGTCAAATACGGAGAACCGAATGAACGAAGTCCGAGCAAATGAATGATAATCGCAAGGATACTGAGAATGACGCCTAATAATCCTAAGATTCCAGCGGTAATCATGATAGGAAAGCGCATAAGTCGGATAGACGTACCTGCTCCATAGTGAGGAACCATAAATGAGGCAATACCGGTTATGGCTACAACCATGACCATCGGAGCGGATACGAGACCTGCGGCTATGGCTGCTTGACCAATTACAAGCGCACCAACGATACTCACCGCTGCTCCTACCTGCTTCGGCAAACGGATGCCTGCTTCGCGAAGCGCCTCAAAGGTGACTTCCATCAAAAGCGCTTCAACAAGTGCTGGAAAAGGGATATCTTCTCTGGACTTTGCCATAGAAAGCAATAGCTTCGTGGGAATCATTTCCTGATGGTAGGAAACAACGGCAATATAAATGGATGGAGCTAACAGGGCGATGCCAATAAAAAAGTAACGAAGCAACCGTATCGCTGATGCCACATAAAACCGTTGGTAATAGTCTTCTGGCGATTGCAAGAACACCGCTAGCGTACCAGGAGCTATCAAAACAAAGGGCGTTCCAGCAACAAGAACAGCAATACGCCCTTCCAGTAATGAGGCGCAGACAATGTCTGGACGTTCAGTCGAAAGCAGTTGTGGAAAAGGTGAAAGAGGGTTATCCTCAATTAATTCTTCTATGTAGGAGCTTTCCAGAATACCGTCAATCTGGATGGATTGAAGACGAGTCATCATCTCATTTACGAGACTTGGTCGAATAATGCCTTCGATATAAGCTATCACGATTTCGGTCTGCGAATACTTGCCGATCGAGATGGCTTCAAGCTTTAAATCCGGATTTCTAAGCTTTCGTCTGAGCAGGGACGTATTTACCGAAATGGATTCGACAAAACCTTCTCTAGGTCCACGAACAAGTGTCTCAGAACTGGGTTCCTCGATATTCCGCGTCTCCCATTTTTGACAGGAAATACCTAAAGCTCGATCTTCACCGTCTATAAGGAGAATGGCAGCTCCCATGGAAACAGCAGAAATGATATCTGCATAGGTAGAAACATATTGAATGTCGGAAAGTTTGAGTTCCTCTTGAATCGCTTCAGCGGTAGAAATCCAAATGTTTGAAACGGATAAGGGGACAAGTAGTTGTTGATCCACTAACTGCGAATCTGCAAGCCCATGTAAATACACAATACAGGCATCAAGTTCCTCACCAATACGGAATTCATGAAAAACAATATCATAGCAGCGGTCGTAAATGGTGTGGAGGCAATTTAAACTATCCGTTAGGGTGGGCAGGATCCTTATGTTCGAATAATCGGTCATTGGTACCCATGCCTCCTTTTTTAGTGGGAATCAATCGATTAGTAGCGAGGATTAAAAGAATACCGGGGCAAACTAGTCGGAAAAAAAGATCATTGAAGTCTCCGCCACCGCTGCTTCTAGATACTAAGGATGGTAAATTTGGAATCCCCCATAACGAGAAGAGCGCAATTAGCAAACCTGTTGGAAGCACGATTGCCCGGTAATTCTGTAGTCGCAGCCAATTTGTAATGGCCATAACGGTAACATAATAAAACAAAGAAATTTTGATAAACAAACCGATGACCCAAATGATGACAATAAGAGATTCAATATTTTCGAGAAAATCTGCTACACTCACATATCGTGCCGCAGCTAAAATAGGGTAAAGAAATGTTTCCAAGCTTGGACCGAGTAGCCATAGTACAAATAAATTCATGCCGGACATTGTAGCTACAGCCCAGATGACAGAGCGAGTTGACCATTTGCCGATCGAATCGGCATCATGGATATAAGGGATCAGGAAACTCATGAAGAAGAATTCAGAAATCCATGTCATGGAATGAATGGATCCCTTAAGAGCCGGCAACAATCCGTTTTCAAGGATTGGCAGCATGTCCTTGATGTTATAATCCTTCGAGAGCAAAGCTATGATGAAAATAAGAGAGATAATAACAACAGGCATGAATAGCTGAGCTGCTCTCCCTATTATTTCCAATCCGCTTCGTACGGCATAAGCGCAAATGATAAGCATAGAGTAAATGATGACACCCTTAGGCGTCATCCGTAGAAAGGCGTTGAGCATTAATTCGGTATAAGATCTCAGAACCGCACCACTCATATTTAACAACGAAATAATATACAAGAATCCTAGGATTTTAGCAGGCCATGATCCAATGATTGCCGGTAAATATTCCATAAAAGTTTGATTAGGATATTTCTTGGCCAACTTACAGGTTACAAACACCAAAAGAAATCCCGCTACCGAGCCAATAATTGGAGATAGCCATAAATCATTGCCTGCTGATTTGGCCGTAATATTGGGCAAGTACAGCAGTGCAGTTGAAATAATACTTAAGTAGAGGAGTGCAGCCGCTTGACCAGCTGTTATTTTTCCATGTTCAGTCAAAGTGTCTCTCTCCTACTCGTAGGATGTGCGTAACAGATAGATTGGTAATTATATAATATCCAAAATAAGGATGCCTATTCAAAAATTAAGATGCTGAAAAAGGGATAGGGGCTTCTAAATAGAAATAAATGTAGGAAGCTATTTCTTGGGGGGGCCAATGGACATTATTCATCGAGATGCAGATTTTACGAACGCGATGTTGTTTGGAACATACATCATGGTTCTATTGGATGGCAAAATGATTGGCGGCGGACTTGTTGCTGGGTTTGACGCAACCGAAGTGGAGGTAGGGAGCTGTCGATATTTGCGCAGTAGCTCCACCTTCGTAATAGCACCACCACCGCAATGCTCGATACATCCATGAGGTAATCAGAGTTATGACAGAAAAGACGTTCCGATGAGTCCATCGAACGTCTTTTCTGTCGTATGAATCACACATGCACTGCGCGAAAATCCCTGTATTTCTGCAGAAAATACATGACATTAGTCATATAGAACTAATCTATCATGGGTAATTATATCTATTTACTTATCTTTTTATCCCGATTATAGTCATAGGTAAAATATATATTACATATTTAAACAAAAATCTACTTTAAGTGATGAATCGGGAGATATTTCCAAGAGGAAATACACATTTTTAATGACTCAACTAGAAGGTGATTGGGATACTTAATCATGCTATGAATGACTCCTTGCTAGAAATGTATGTCTTCGAAACGACACAACTCACGGAACAGTTAGAGCAGCTTGTGCTTGCTGGTGAGAAGTTACATGGGTTTAACCTCAACGCAATTAATGAAATATTCAGGATCATGCATACAATTAAAGGATCCTCGGCCATGATGGGCTACACACAAATTGCTGCTCTTGCCCATGCGATTGAGGATGTATTTGCCTATCTGAGAGCAGAGCAAGTCGAGCTAATGGACTTCTTCTCGCTTTCGGATGTAATTCTGGAAAGTACAGATTGGATAAAAAGAGAGATCGATAAGGTCAAAATGTTCTCTCCTGTAGATGGGGAAGCCAGCTTCATCATTGAACGTCTCCACGACTATTTGCATGATCTAAAACAGCTTGGGCTTCAACATCATTTGCATGTCTCAACACCCTCACTGCACAGCTATGAAGCCATTCTCTATTTCGAGGAAGACTGTCAGATGGAGAATATTCGTGCCTATAATGTGATCCACCAGCTTCATGCGATCACAGACAACTTCTCTTATATCCCCAAAGATATTCTAGAGAATGAAGAAACCATTCCATATATTCGTGAACATGGTTTTCATCTTGTTTTTCAATCGGTACATACATATGAACAAGTACATATCCATTTGGCTGATACGCTTTTTTTACGGCAATTGGAGCTTCAGGTCGTAAAGCGGGAGTCAACGTTAGTTGACCAAGAGGAAGAACGTCCCCTAGTTGGAATGGAACAAGATGAGATTCAAACTTCAAATCCTTCAGTCAAAGCGACGGGAGCAAGTCTCATTCAAGTACATGTTGCCAAGCTGGATCAACTCATGGACCTGGTTGGGGAACTCGTCATCGCTGAAGCCATGGTCACACAAAATCCGGATCTAGATCAGCTGCAACTGGATAATTTTCATAAGGCATCTAGACATTTACGCAAAATTACAAAAGAACTTCAGGATGTCGTCATGTCCGTACGCATGGTTCCCTTAACAGCGACATTTAACAAGATGAATCGGGTCGTCCGTGATATGTCTAGAAAATTGGATAAAGAGGTTGAGCTGCGCATTCTAGGTGAAGAGACTGAGGTTGATAAAACAATTATCGAACAAATTTCAGATCCCCTGATGCATCTGGTGCGAAATGCGATTGATCATGGGATTGAAAACAAAAATGAACGGCTAGCAAGCGGTAAATCTGCTATTGGAATCGTTACTTTGGAAGCGAAGAACGCAGGAAGTGACGTATTGATTATTGTGAAAGATGATGGGAAGGGGTTGAATAAAGAAAAACTACTGCGCAAAGCACTGGAGAAAGATATTCTTCTACGATCTGCCGATGAGATGCTAGATAAAGAGATTTATCAACTTATTTTCCATCCAGGCTTTTCTACGAAGGAGGAGATTTCTGAATTCTCAGGCAGAGGCGTGGGCATGGATGTTGTTGCCAAGAATATTGAAATGGTTGGCGGCTCCGTGTCTATAGACAGTGTTGAGGGTGAAGGAATCACCGTTACCATCAAAATTCCTCTGACTCTGGCCATCATTGATGGCATGAATATTCGTGTTGGTGCATCGCGCTATACGATACCTACATCCGTCATAAAGGAATCATTCCGTCCTGTGGAATCTGATCTCCTTGCAGATCCAGATGGTCATGAAATGATCATGCTGAGAGGGCAATGTTTGCCAATTGTGCGTTTGCATCGCTGTTTTAAGGTGCAGACACCGATTACAAATTTTACGGAAGGCATTATTGTGATTGTGGAAGATAAGGAGAAGGTACTCTGTCTTTTCGCAGATGAGCTCTTGGGTGAACAGCAAGTTGTTGTAAAGTCACTGCCTACCTATATAAAAAGAACGATCCGCATTGGCGGAATTGCAGGGTGCACGCTGCTTGGGGATGGGAATATTAGCTTAATTTTGGATATTGCGGAATTAAACAAATGATGAGAATCCAATGTACAAGTGTTCTGTAGAACGCAAGGGGAGTGGGGACAATGGAAGTGAAGGATGATCTGTTGGTACGAGAGCAGGAGGAAGACACGCAAAAAGGAAAGTACCTTGCTTTTTCATTAGGTAACGAAACCTATGGGATTGAGATTCGATTTGTTACTGAAATCATAGGTATGCAGCCGATTACAGAGGTCCCTGAGCTTCCTGATTACATGAAAGGCATCATTAATTTAAGAGGCAAGATCATTCCGGTCATGGATATGCGCTTGCGGTTCAAGAAAGCATTTCGAGCGTACAACGATCGTACATGTGTCATCGTCATAGATATCGCCGATTTATCTATTGGGCTTATCGTGGATAGTGTTGCAGAAGTGCTCATGATCCCAGATCATGACATTGTCCAGCCTCCGGATGTTAATGGTGGGCGAAGTCGATACATCAAAGGAATAGGGAAGGTAGCAGGGGATGTGAAGCTGCTTCTGGATTGTAATCAAATTGTGAATGACGACATTACAGAACAATTGGCCAATATACACTAGGGGGCGGTTACGCATGTTCACAGGATTAGCAAAGCTAAAGGTAAATATGAAATTGTTTATTGGTTTTGGTAGCATTATTGCCGTTGGAACTGTCATGCGAGCATTTTTTGAAGTTTCAGATCTGTCTATCCTAGGAACTGTCGTTATTCTGTCTATCCTTCTGGGCCAGCTCATTGCGAGCTCGATAACCAAGCCGATAAGCCGTCTTAGTCATGTTATTCGGCAAATGGCAGTAGGCGATCTGCGTGTTGGGTTTGATAGTACTGCTTCAAGCGAATTCACGGAGTTAACCTCAGCAGTCGCACAAGTGGCTGTCAGCATGCAAGAACAAACGTGGGATGCAGCAAAAATTGCACAAGGCGATCTCACGGTCAATGTGCAGATTAAGTCCGATCAGGATGAGCTTGGTAAAAGTATGAAACAGACCGTAGACACCCTGCGGGAATTGCTCGCTGAGATGAACACAATGTCCAAAGAACATAACGCAGGTGACATTGATGTCGTTGTTAACGTGAACAAATTTAAGGGTGAGTACAAGGTGATGGCTCAAGGCGTTAATGATATGGTGGCAGGCCATATTATTGTGAAGAAGAAGGCTATGGCTTGTGTGGATGAGTTCTCGAAAGGGAATTTCGAAGCTGAGTTAGAGACATTTCCAGGTAAAAAGGCTTTCATCAACGAAACGGTGGAGCGCTTAAGAACGAATGTGAAAAATTTCATCAGCGAGATGAACAACATGTCCAGTCAACATGAAGCTGGTGATATTGATGTGATTATTCCAACGGACAAGTTTGCTGGCGCATATAAAGTAATGGCTCAAGGCGTTAATGATATGGTGGCAGGCCATATTACGGTGAAGAAGAAGGCTATGGCTTGTGTCGCCGAGTTCGCTATAGGCAACTTTGAGGCGAAGCTGGAACAGTTCCCAGGGAAAAAAGCTTTTATTAACGAGAATATTGAGCTGCTGCGTAAGCATTTAAAAGATATTAGTCAAGAAATTAACCGATTAATTGATTCATCGCGCGCGGGGTTATTGAATGAACGTGGGGACGTAAGTCGATTTACTGGTGACTGGGCTAAAATGGTAAGCGGACTCAATGGAGTCATTGATGCGATGATTGCACCTATTCAAGAAGCTTCTCTCGTCCTTGAGGAGATGTCTAAAGGTAATCTCACTTCGAGTGTGAAGGGGGATTACAAGGGGGATCATGCCAAGATCAAACATGTATTAAATGATACGATTACAACCCTTTCATCTTATATTTCTGAGATTTCGGAAGTCATGACACAACTGGCAAACGGTGATATGGACGTAGAGATTAGAAATGACTACCGTGGGGATTTCCTATCCATCAAGACTTCTCTCAATCACGTTGTCTTCTCTTTCAATGATCTCTTGCATGAGATGAACAATACCGCAGGACAAGTTGCTTCTGGCTCTCTACAGGTATCGGGAACAGCGCAATTGCTTTCACAAGGTGCAACGGAACAAGCCAGCTCGATTGAACAACTAACAGCTTCCTTAGAGGAGATTGGTGCTCAGACGAAACAAAATGCATCGAGTGCGAATGAAGCGAGTGCATTAGCTGAAAAAGCCAAGATCAATGCAGTTCAAGGCAATGAACAGATGCAGCATATGTTGAAAGCCATGGTGGAAATGAATGAAGCCTCCGGCAATATTTCTAAAATCATTAAAGTGATTGATGAAATTGCCTTCCAAACCAATATTCTGGCATTGAATGCGGCAGTTGAAGCAGCGCGTGCAGGTCAGCATGGCAAAGGGTTTGCTGTTGTAGCGGAGGAAGTGCGCAATTTGGCGGCAAGATCGGCGAATGCGGCCAAAGAGACGACGGTGTTAATCGAAGGTTCCATTCGTAAGGTAGAGGATGGTACGAAGATCGCTAATGAGACCGCTGGGGCACTCAATAAAATCGTAGAAGATGTCGCAAAAGCTGCAGATTTGGTTGGAGAAATTGCTGTCGCCTCTAGTGAGCAAGCTACAGGGATTACCCAAATTAATCAAGGGATTTCGATTATTGCGGAGGTTACGCAAACGAACTCGGCTTCTTCGGAAGAAAGTGCTACCGCTAGTGAAGAGCTGTCTACACAAGCTGAAATGCTGAAAGAGATGGTGGGGCGTTTCAAACTCAAGAAGACAGCCTCCTCCATATTACGTGGACAGGAGGAATCGATCTTCCCTGTACAGACCTACGATACACGCAGAGGAAATGCGATGAAGTCAGCTCGAGCGGAGGTTGCCGCAACATCGGCTTCCAGCAATCGATATAAAATTGTTTTAAGTGATAGAGAATTCGGCAAATATTAAAGCTACAGCGGAGGGGCTCATGAAGAAGCTTCCTCCGCTTCTATATATCGAGGGAGGTCGCTCGTTGATATGCTTACAATTACCAGAGATGAGTTTACACAACTAACCGACTATATCCACAGAAACTATGGGATTGTCATTAAAGAAGACAAACAATCATTATTAACCGGGCGACTCCATCATGTGTTAATTGAGCGTAATTTGGCATCTTTCGGAGATTACTATACGTATTTAATCAATGATCGGACTGGGCGGGCTGCCGATACATTGCTTGAACGCATAACGACGAATCATACTTTTTTTATGAGAGAGCAGCCGCACTTTCAGTTTTTAAAAAACGAGGTACTACCTTATCTGCGTGAGACGATTACGGATCGAGACTTGCGAATCTGGAGCGCGGGTTGTTCAACGGGGGAAGAGCCCTATACGCTGGCGATGCTTCTGAATGATTTCTTTCAGTCAGATAAGCGTCAATGGGATAAAAATATATTAGCCACAGACATTTCCAGAAAAGTACTGGAAACAGCTTCCTCAGGGATTTATACGAATGACAGCTTACAATCGCTTCCCATACATTGGAAAATGAAATATGTAACGCGAATTGACTCGCAATTCTCGGAAATAATCGAGCCTATTCGGCGGGAAGTAACGTTTCGTCAATTTAACTTAATGGAGCCCTACTATCCGTTTAAGCGGAAATTTCATACGATCTTTTGCAGAAATGTCATGATCTATTTTGATCACAAAACGAAAATGGAATTGATCAATAAATTTTATCAAAACTTAGAAAAAGGCGGATATTTATTTATTGGTCATTCAGAGTCCATTCCACGAACAGAATCTCCTTTGCGATATATCATGCCAGCTGTCTATCGAAAGGAGTAGCCATGATGGTGCAGCCAACTAGAAGAATTAAAGTGTTAATCGTGGATGACTCCTTGATTTATCGCCGACTGCTGGCAGAGGGACTCGCGGCGGATCCTAGCTTTGAGGTCGTTGGGACAGCGGTAGATCCGTTTGATGCGAGAGATCAAATTATGGCACTGGAACCGGATGTGATGACCTGCGATATTGAGATGCCCAAAATGAATGGCATTGAATTTATTCGCAGGCTGCTGCCGCAGGTTGCATTGCCAGTCATTATGGTAAGTACGGTGGATAAAGCGGTGTTGGACGCGCTGCATTTTGGAGCTGTAGATTTTGTTGTAAAGCCGCAATCGAACTCAGCATTAAGGATGGAGCAATTTATTGCAGAAATCAAAATCAAGATCAAACTGGCTGTCGGCGCTCGCATATCTGTACCCAAGCCGTTGGTGCAAACAGCTGCGCTCCCTAAGGATGTTCGTTCTTTGGCGGAAACAAGTTATCGTGTAATCGCCATAGGCGCCTCTACCGGCGGGACAGAAGCGATTAGGACCATCTTGCAGGAGCTTCCTCCCAAAATGCCCGGCATTGTAATCGCGCAACATATTCCCTCAGACTTCTCCAGAATGTTCGCTGAACGGCTGAATAAAGTGACACCTTTTGCTGTGAAAGAGGCACAATCCGGTGACTTTATTGTTCCTGGTCAGGTGCTGGTTGCGCCTGGCAATCGGCATCTGCGCGTCAAGCAAACTGGCGCTAATTATCAAGTGGAATGTGTGGAGGGGGAGCGGGTTAGCGGTCATTGTCCCTCAGTAGATGTGCTTTTTCAATCGGTTGCAGAGGTTCTGGGTAAACGCGCAATAGGTGTACTCCTCACGGGTATGGGGAGCGATGGCGCGAAAGGACTGCTGGAGATGCGATCCAAGGGGGCACGAACAATCGGGCAGGATGAACAGACTTCCATTGTGTACGGTATGCCAAAGGTAGCCTATAACCTTGGAGCCGTAGAGCAGGAGATATCCTTGCATGCAATGGCGAGAAAGCTTGTGTCCTTGTTATAAAGGGTTCTGCATGAAAAAGAGCACCTTCTAACCGAATGGTTAATAGGTGCTCTTCGTGGTGCTCGCCTTATTTGCTCGCGGCAACCGTCTCTATTTCTTTAACACTTTGATAAATGATGTTGAACAACTCTTCCAAGTTGCTTTCTTCAATGCAAGAGAAGGCAACGCGCAGATCTGTCTCGCCTAGCGCGATTGTACCTACACCATGTTGATTCAACAAATGTACGCGCAAAGCTTCGGCATCAACAGTTTTGAGCTTCAAGCACATGAAATAGCCGGAGTTGAACGGGTAGTAGCCCCATGCATCGTCAAACTTGCCGCTGTCCAAGATGGACTTCGTACGGTTCGCGCGACCTTTCATGATGTCGTATTTCTCTTGCTTTTGAGTTTTGAATTCTGGTGAATTCAAAGCATGAAGCACGAAAGTTTGGGAAGGATGCGGTCCGCTGGAAATGGTTGCACGGATAATCCCCATTGTTTTCTGTTCAAGCGCAGCAAGAAGTGCATCGCTTTGACCCGCATAGGTGATGAAACCTACACGGAAGCCCCAAACGTACTCTTCTTTGGTTGCCCCGTCGATTTTGACCGCAAGCACACGAGGATGCAGGTCAGCCAATTGACCGAATAAGGATTCATGCAACGAATTTTCGAAGAAAAGACCGAAGTAAGCATCGTCAGTAAGGACAACGACGTTGATACCTGCTTCTGCAGCTTCTTTGATCGCCGCTGTGATAGCATTGCCATCTTCTGCATCAGGCGTGTAGCCTGTAGGATTGTTCGGGAAGTTCAAGACAACGATCGCTTTGCCTTTGGATTTCTGAGCGAGAAGCGCATCAAGCAAGCCTTGGGAATTAAAGCGCTCTTGTTCGTTATAGAGCGGGTAGTTCACGATTTGGGCGCCGCGGCGAATCTCGAAAGTGAGCTCGTAATTTTCCCAATTTTTATCAGGAATAATAACCGCATCACCAACGTCTGCAAAAAGATCAGCAGCGATACTTAGACCATGCGTCAGCGCATTCGTTACAATCGGGTTACCGATAAGCTTGTTGCCAATGCCCGGATTTTCTTCGAGCATTTTTTTGCGCCAAGCAGTACGAAGCTCAGGCTTACCAGCAGGTGGAGCATATTCATATATATCTTTAGGATTGTAAGTGGAGAGTGTATCTTGAATGACCTTCAGATGCATGGGTTGACCATTTTCGATTGCAATACCGATGGTAGCATTGAATTTCTTAGCTTTGGTCTTCGCTTCAGCCGATTGGCTGAGAATGCCTTCTTTCGGGAAGTAAATCGATTTACCTAATGCAGAAAGCATGTCATGTACGTGAGAATTTTCACGTTGCAGGGTCTCGTTTAACTGACTTGCCAAAGGATTCATAAGATTGGGTCATTCCTTCCAATGAGCGATTCATTTTTTCCCAGTTATTATATCACTTTCACACCTGCACGTCACTGCGCTAAATAAATTTTCTACGAAACGATAAGAAAGAAGAAGCAAGTGCCTTGGAAGATCCCATCCCAGTCACTTGCTCTTGGTTTATTTGTCTAAAAAGCCTTCTAATCGTTGCTTGACCTGAGGCCACTCTTTGTCGAGGATGCTGTACATGACGGTGTCTCGCACATAACCATCATACATGACACGATGTTGCCGGAGGATACCTTCCTTCTGGGCTCCTAGACGTGCGATAGCTGCTTGGGAGCGTTCGTTGCGAAGGTCTGTTTTGATTTGAACACGAAGCAGGTTCAGAGATTCAAAGCAATAGCGAAGCAACAAATATTTGCATTCTGTATTCACGCGTGAGCGCCATACGCTAGGATTGTACCAGGTATGCCCGATCTCCATATTCCGATGAGGAACGGAGATATCAAAGAGTCGCGTACAGCCGACAATCGTATCGGTAAGCCGGTCATACACACTGAAAGGGATGCCTTGTTGTGCCTCCTGTTCCTTCAGCGCTTGTTCAACAAACGTGATGACTTCAGTTGGGCTCAGCAGGGGCGTCATAATGTTCGTCCAGATAGCAGGGTCATTCGCAGCTTCCGTCAGGCCAGGAATATGGGATTCATGTAGGGGAATCAGGGTAACACGCGTTCCTTCAAGAATAGGTGGCTGTAGATTCATTGTTCATTTTCTCCTTACCTGTGAATTGTGAATGAATGTAATGTGATTTTAGTTAGCATACGGTATAATTGGATTAATAAAAAGAACCAATATGACTTAATTTATATGTACCAATTTAGAAGGAAAAGATGTGGTTGGATGGCTATCTATTTGCCTTTTCAAGCGTACCTTACACGATATCCAAGTAAATATGCAGCATTGTATCACGCGCTTCGCGATGAAATCGTCGGAAATAAGCTGAAGATGTCCACCAAATTGCCAGCTAGTCGAGAATTGGCTGATCAACTTGGTATTTCTAGGGGTACAGTTAATCAAGTGTATGATATGCTGATCGCTGAGGGCTATTTACAGGCAGATATTGGAAGGGGGACCTTCGTCGTTTACGCTGACGGTCAAGTGATGCATGAGGCGAAGACGGGGAAGACTATTGAATTGTCGGCATGGGGCACTAGGGTGAGCGAAGCCGAGATCGGTGGAAGTAGTGAGTCGAGGAAAGAGAAAGAGCGTGCGGGTCAGTTCGCAGAAGCGGAGATTGCTTTCGTGGTGGCGCGGCCGCAGATGGACCAATTCCCGCGGGAGCAATGGAACCGCGGCATGTACGAGCAGGTGCGGCGGATGACGGAGTCGCCGCATGAGGACGTTCACATCGCTGAGGGGCACTACGCGCTTCGCGAAGCGATAGCGCTGCACCTAAGGCGGATGCGAGGCATTGATGCGCTCCCGGAGCGCATCGTCATCGTCAATGGGTCGATGCAGGCGATCGCCTTGCTGACCCAACTGCTCGTGAACCCGGGCGATCCCGTGGTGCTGGAGCGCCCCGGGTATCAAGGCGCCAGCCGCGCGGTGCTGGCGGCTGGCGGTGTGCCCGTCCACGCGGCGGTGGACGAGCAAGGGCTGATCCCGCAGCCGTGGGACGCCCGGCTGCTGTTCGTGACCCCCAGCCGCCAATTCCCTACGGGGGCGGTGCTGGGACTGGAGCGCCGCCAGCAGCTGCTGCGCTGGGCGGCGGAGCAAGGAGCTGTCATCGTCGAAGACGATTATGACAGCGAGTTCAGGCACCGCGGGCGGCCGATAGAGCCGCTCAAGGTGCTGGACCAAGAGGGCCGAGTGGTCTACATCGGCACCTTCTCTAAGACGATGCTGCTGGACCTGCGCATCGGCTATGTCGTGCTGCCGGAGGCACTGCACGACGCATTTGCAGCCGCGAAGCGGCTATACGAGCCGCACCCAACGGGGCTGCTCGAACAGCGCTCGCTCGCCGCCTTCATGGCGAGCGGCGGCTACGAGCGACACCTGCGCCGCATGCGGCGGGTGTACGCGAGCAAGTTCTTGCTCCTGCAGGCGCTGCTGCAGGAGCAGCTGTCCACCCTCTTCGACTGGGTGGACAGTGACAGCGGGCTGCATCTGTTCGGTTGGTGGCGCGGAGACCTGCTCTCCTACAATGAGTATGCAGCTGCGTGTCGCGCGGCCGGCGTGACATGGACGGACGCTGGTAACTATGCGCTCCCTGCGGGGAGAGCAGGAGCCTGCTTCGGGTTTGCTCATTTGACGGAAGCCGAGATCAGGCAAGGTGTCAGCCGGCTCCGTTCGATCTACAAACCATAAAAAGTCTCTATCAGTGCGCAAAAGAAGTCTTTTGGGCGATTGCTTTGATTGCAATAGGTTGTATGATATCATCTAACATGTGGTCAATTAAATTATTTTCGTAGGAGTGATCCTTAGTATGGCAGGATTAAATGGTGGGGGCACAAGTGTCATCGTGCGTTTGGAAATACATAAAGAGCTCGTAACCTTTGGAAAAATTGCAACAGCCATTGGCGATGCAGGCGGAGATATCGTGGCGATTGACGTCACAAGAGCTAGCAAAACGACGACAACACGTGATATTACAGTCAAAGTTAGTGATCCCGAGCATACGGAAACGATTACGAAAGTACTGAAGGGCATTCCAGGTGTTCGCATCATCAACGTGTCAGACCAGACCTTCCTGCTTCATTTGGGCGGTAAAATTGAAGTGACCCCTAAAGTACCGATTAAGAATCGGGACGACTTGTCCCGCGTATATACCCCAGGAGTTGCCCGGGTTTGTATGGCAATTCATGAAGATCCAAGTAAAGCACATTCCTTAACAATTAAAAGAAATACCGTTGCTGTTGTTTCAGACGGTACAGCCGTTCTTGGCCTTGGTAATATTGGTCCCGAAGCGGCAATGCCTGTCATGGAAGGGAAAGCGATGCTTTTTAAACAAATGGCAGGCGTAGATGCCTTCCCGATTTGTTTGGACACGCAAGATACGGAAGAAATTATTCGTACTGTAAAAGCAATTGCACCAGGCTTTGGCGGAATTAACTTGGAGGATATTTCATCGCCTCGTTGTTTTGAAATTGAAGAACGCTTGATTAATGAGCTTGATATTCCTGTTTTCCACGATGATCAGCATGGAACGGCTGTTGTCATTCTAGCTGGGCTGCTGAATGCAGTTAAGCTGGTAGGCAAGCAGTTGGAATCTTGTAAGGTTGTTGTCACAGGTATCGGGGCCGCTGGTATCGCTTGTACCAAAATGCTGATTTCAGCTGGTGTTACGAATGTCATTGGTGTAGATCGTCAGGGAGCGATTGTGCGTGGAGAGACGTATACGAATTCTGCTTGGGATTGGTATGCGGCGAACACGAATCCTAATGAAGAACGTGGAACGTTATCAGATGTTATCTCGGGTGCAGATATTTTCATCGGTCTTTCAGGACCAGGTGTGCTCAAACAAGAAGATGTGAAACGTATGGCCGCAGATCCGATTGTGTTTGCGATGGCCAATCCAACGCCAGAAATTACCCCAGAGGAAGCGGAGCCTTATGTCCGCGTTATGGCGACAGGACGTTCGGATTACCCGAATCAAATCAACAACGTACTTTGTTTCCCAGGTATCTTCCGCGGCGTTTTGGACTGCCGTGCATCGAAGATTACGCAAGAAATGAAGCTTGCAGCAGCTAAGGCAATTGCAGCTGTTGTCAGTGAGGACGAGCTGAATGAGTACTATATTATTCCGAGCGTATTCAACCATGCGGTTGTTGAGAAAGTCAGAGAAGCTGTTATGGAAGCAGCGTATGAATCTGGTGTCGCTCGACGTCGGAGTCAACGTGAGGGACACGAAGCTCATCACGATTCATAGAAAAAAGCAGTTCGGTACAACGCTGATCCAGCGTGGTGCCTGAACTGCTTTTTTTGTTGGTTTGTATGATCTAATTTGCAAGTCGCATCATTGCTAATTCTTACGCATGTTCTTCTGTCCATTCTTTCAGCTTACGGTCTGTCGGAAGCAGGAAAGTAAGGATCCCAAGTAGAGGCAAGAATGCACATAGCTCCATTACGCGTGTGGTTCCAATGGCATCACACAGGTTGCCTAATACGACACTGCCAATACCGCCAAGACCGAAGGCTAATCCTGTGATTAGGCCGGATACGGTTCCGACTTTGCCAGGGAACAGCATTTGCGCATATATGACGGTAACAGAGAAGCTGGATAACAGGATGACACCGATAAGAACCAGCAGCACGTACGCCCAAGCAACGGACACATGCGGCAGTAATAAAGCGAAAGGTGCAGATCCTAACATGGAAAAGAAAATGACATTACGCTTACCGAAGCGATCTGCAATCGGTCCGCCAAAGAACGTGCCAACAGCTCCAGCCGCTAGGAATAAGAAAATGAAATTCTGTGCGCGGTCAATAGAGATACCATACGTATCTTGAAGGAAGAAAGCGAAGTAGCCGCTCATTGCTGCGCCGTACCAAGAACGAACAAACACAAGGAAAATCAATACACTAATTGCGAACATGACTTGCTTACGCCGCTGCGGATTAACCACACGTTTTACGACAGTTTTGGCCTTCACAGGCGCTTCCTGAAGGACAACCTTATACCAGCGTGCTATGTACAACTGAACGGCAATGGCGATAGCCGCGACACCGGTAAACCAGATAGATCCGAACAATCCCAGCGGAATGAAAATCCATTTGGTCATAATCGGAGCCAAGGATTGCCCGGCGTTGCCGCCGACTTGGAAAATCGATTGGGCTAAGCCTTTACGGTTTCCAGCGGCCATGTGTGACACACGTGAACCTTCTGGATGGAAGGCAGCCGAGCCTAGTCCGACAAAACAGACAGACAAGAGCACAACCCAATAAGAATGAGCGAAAGCAAGCAGCAGCATCCCGATTAAGGTCGATGTCATCCCAATGGGCAATATGTAAGGAGATGGCTTCCGATCCGTGTAGAGACCGACAACAGGCTGCATAATGGAGGCTGTAAAGTTAATGGCGAACTGCACCCAGCCGACTTGCGTGTAGCTAAGCCCCATTTCACTTTTTAAAATGGGAAAAATAGCTGGAATGACAGATTGAATGGAATCATTCAGCAAATGAACTAGCCCGATTGCGAATAAAATCCGGTAAACCGTAGGTTTGATATCTCCTGTTCCTTGCAAGCTCTTCGAGCTAGATTTAGGAGACGTTGTTGAAATGGATGCCATGGTTTTCTCCTCTCAGGTTCTGATCCCCGACTAGGTGTCTAAAAAACGTCCGATGTCTTCGCCCATTTTTACTTTGGAGCCTAACTTAAGATCAGTACGTGGTTCGAACATGCCATCTTCAAATAGCAGAACGACCGTAGAACCGAACTCGAAATAGGCGAGCTCTTGACCACGTTCAAGTTTATTCGGAAGCGGTGATACATATTGAATAGAGCTTACATTCAGTGCGCCGACTTTAACGACAGCTACTTCTCCGGTTGCATGTTGAATGAAGGTAATTAATCGTTCGTTGCGGCTAAGCACGCGCTTCATGTGACGTAAACCAAACTCATTTACCGGATACACTTTCCCGAGGACATGCTCTTTCTCCAGAATATCACCTGAAATTGGCGAATGGATACGGTGATAGTCAGTTGGGCTCAAGTACAAAACGAAATAAAAACCGTTGTTGTAATTGACTGTGCGCGGTGAGCGGTTAAGCAGCTCATCAATGGTATAGTCTTGACCTTTGACATTGACGATTTGGCCCTCTTTGATGTCGCCAATACCTGTAATCATGGCATCAACAGGACTTACAACGCGGGTCGTATCTTCGTGGATCGGGCGCAAACCTGGTTTCAATCGGCGAGTAAAGAAATCGTTCAAGGATTTATAATCTTTGATATGCTTCTCAGCGTCTTCAATAGGAATCCCATAGGTTTGGGCAAACCGAGGGATAAATAGCCGGCTTATTTTGGAACGGGCAAGGGCACCAGTCAATTGAGAAACCCATTTGCGTGAAGACAATTCGGTCAGTAATCGGAAAAAAGGTTTAGACATAGATCATAAACTCCTGTTCATTCGTTGGTTAGGAGGGACTTGGGTTTTCGGCCAAAGTTTCCTATTAGCGGTTCTTCGCTAATCTTGCCACAGAAAGGTAAAAGAATCAATTGCCGATTGTACAAATCCATTGATAAAGCGCGGAAGATTTTTGTATTTTCGACAGCAAAATCGTCAATGCTGTTGAAGAGGTGAAAGCGACAATGTCGATTATAATCGTTTTATTTGTTATTTTGATTCCACTAGTTATGTTGTGCAGTTCTTGGGTACTACAATCTTTCAAAGCTGTATTCGCAGGTGCAGCTGTGTTGTGCGCTTATGTCTTGGGTTCAATCATCGCTGTGAACGTGTACCAGATCCTTCGGGATGATACGGTTTTCATGACGAATATCCATGTTATTTTTACAAACAAGCTATTTCTATTCACAGGTGCCTATTTAGGAGCCTATGGCATTTATGTGATGTGGCATTGTTTCTTGCAAGAGCTTCGCAGTGAGTAAAGCGATAATTCAACGAATTCTAGGGGTAGAGCGTCTACTCTATAGAGTGGATTGTGAATGTAAAGGCAGGCGATTATATGAAACGAGCGTTATTCAAAACCATGCGTCGAATTGGAAGCGTAGGGGTACTTATGCTTTTTATTACGGGATGTACGTCACAACATGAAGCTCAGCCAAGTGGATCACCTGTTTCCAGTACACCGCAGGCGAGTGTCTCGCCGTCGGTCCATCCAACTGTTACTCCTACACCAACAAGTACAGTTACGCCATCTCCTACCCCAGTAGTTTCCATAAGTCTTCCAAAGATGTCTTTGGAGGAGAAGCTGGGTCAAATGATTATTGCAGGTATCGATGGTTACACGATGAATGAGGAAGCAAGGAGCTTGCTTACAACCTATCATGTAGGCGGTATTATTTTGTATAAACCGAATGTGAAGGATACTAATCAACTAGTTGGACTCGTCAATGAGTTGAAAAAGACGAATACCGTGAACAAGCTCCCGCTTTGGCTTGGGGTGGATGAAGAAGGTGGCCGGGTAACGCGTTTGCCTGAAGAAATTACGAAAACACCGACTAGTCAGACGATCGGGAAATCCGGTAAAACGCAACTGGCCCACAGTATCGGTCAATTGCTCGGAAAAGAACTAAATGCCTATGGGCTTAATATGGATTTTGCGCCTGATTTGGATATAAATAGTAATCCCAATAATCCGGTTATCGGTGATCGCTCTTTTGGTGCAAATGCAACACTCGTAAGCAGCTTCGGTATTCCGATGATGAATGGTATACAAGAGATGAAGGTCGTACCGGTGGTAAAGCATTTCCCGGGACATGGCGATACATCTGTAGATTCCCATATTGGCTTGCCTGTTGTTCAAAATGACCTTGCTCGTCTGCGAAAGCTTGAGCTGATCCCTTTTGCAGATGCGATTAAGCATCAGGCGGATGCCATTATGGTTGCGCATATTTTGCTGCCCAAAATAGATACGAAATACCCAGCCTCGATGTCGAAGACAATCATGACGGATCTTTTGCGCAAGGAGCTTGGCTTCCAGGGCCTTATTATGACCGATGATATGACAATGGGCGCTATTGCGGAAAATTATGAAATGGGAGAAGCTGCTGTGAAATCTGTGCTGGCGGGATCCAATATCGTGATGGTCGGTCACGATCCGCAGAAAGCGATTGCGGTTATTAATGCTTTGCGTACCGCTGTGCAAGCAGGGCGGATTCCGCTGGACACGATCGACCAGAGTGTGGCCGAAGTCTATAAGCTGAAGCAAAAGTACAAGCTTCAGGATATTTCGGTGACAGCGCCGGATCCGAAGCAGCTAAACGCTGAGGTGCAGCGTGTGCTGGCTCCGCTTAGCGCGAAATAAGATGGAAGTCGGCTTGGCTGTAAGTCTCTTGATCTCGGAATAACTGGAAAATATACAGCTAATTTCGAGCGATTCTAGTATTTATATGAAATAACTGGAAAATAGGAAGTTAATTTCTCGTTTTTCGTCTCGACTTGGGAGAATGATGGGAATTAACTGTAGAATTTCCATCTAATCATCAAAAAGTATGGAAAATGGCGAAAATAACTGGACTTTTTCCAGCTAATTGGCCTATGTGGCAGGGTGGGAGCCAGCAAGTGTCGGATAGAAGTAGTCCTAGTGGAAGTGCCAGAGAGTGTCGGATAGAAGTAGTCATAGTGGAAGAGGCCACTGCCGCTCAGAAGTAGCACGGTAAGCTTCCCCTCTCTCCACCACTCATCCTCACGAAAAAACACCGTACCCCCGAGTTAATGCTCGGGGGTACGGTGTTTTTTGGCTCTTAGCACGGGGGCGTGCCGCCGTCTAAGATGAATTTGGCATAGGCCATGGGATTAAAATAGGTGGCTCTCCAACATTCTTGCATATTTGCTTCACGGAAACTGTAACGTTGATCCTTCCCATTGCATTCGATAAACAAAGGGAAACCATCATCCCTCATCGCGATGTCCAATCCTAGATCAGCCAAATTCGGCAATTCTGTGCTTAGGTGCTGGGCGACCTGGAGCGCGAATTTCGTCATCTGTCGGCAGACAGCGTCTGGATCAAGCTGCGGGTAGTGGCTGCTCAGAATTTCAGATAAGGATATGACACGCCCGCCTTGCGCGACATTCGTTAGGAAATGCTTATGGGCGGCCACTTTGGCGATGATGCCTGTCACGCCCCATGCTCCATCGGTCCCGCGCTGAACGGAAATACGAAGGTCAAAGGGAGCGCCATCTACGGTGGCAAGCGGCAGGCATTCTTGAACCATATATTTGCCCTTAAGTATTCGCCTTTGAAGAATGCCTGGCAAGTGATGGCGGAACTTGAGTGTTCGCCAACTCCGATTGGTAAGTTTTAAATTAAGGGGATAGAGCAGTTTCCACACGTTACCTTGACGCGATAATTTCATCACACCGCGCCCAATGCTGGAATGGGTCGGTTTGATAATGAGTGTGTCATACGAGTCCATCATGGCCTTCACATTTTCAATTGTGGCGGGAAAGCTGCAGGGGAGATGGGGGCGAATGCTCTCATTTTTCCATAAAATTTCATGTATGCGCATCTTGCTATAGCGGTTCCAATGATTAAAGAGGGTAACACCCTGCTGTTTCCATGCTTCTAAAATTTTGGCTGATGAAGAGTCCAAATAAATAGCGCGATTATGAATGACTTTAGGGAGATCTGACCATTTTCTTTTGAAATGTTGGCCATCCTTTACATAGGCATGTACCTTCATTGTTTTCATATGAACATCATGAATTCGGAAATAACAAGGGGTAAGGCCATAGAGGTTGCAGGCATCCTCGTAAAATCGAATGGCTTCGTATTGTGTGTTCCCTAGAGGAATACCTGCGTACAAGGAATCGTTTACTAAAATACCCACATAGGGATTACTCATTGACTTCACTCCCTCTCTCATTGGGGCTTGCCTATTTGCCGAAGACGGAATCACTCTTAGTTTATGGAAAAAGAACGCTACTTGTTTGTACAAACGCTGATACTTTCTTGTCAAACAAGGACAGTAGCCTATGCTTTACCACTTTATCCGCATATGTATAGAAGAAGCAGCGAAAAGGGGCGGAGCCTAGCCCATTGAATCCAGGAGGTTTAGAACTTGAAGACTAAACGGCAGCCCAAATCAAACCGTCTCGTCATTGTCACACCAGGATCCTTTCCTATACCTTCTGGAACGAGCAGCTCGGTTGAGCAAGTGGTTCAGAAAACAGGGGAGCAATTGGTGAAAAGTATGCCTGTCGTGGTACTAGGACGGAAAGTATCCTATCAACCTTGGAAGGATATCCAACGTGGTGTATCGTATCAGCGAGTACCTTATCAGGGGCAAACCGCCTATATCAAACAGGTAGGTAAAAAAATCTCTGCTCTAAGTCCTGGCATTATTCAAGTGGATAATCGGCCGCGTTTCCTGCCCTTTCTTCGTAAACGAAATCCTCATGCCATAATAAGTCTCGTCCTCCACTCTACGTCATTTATTACAAAACCATATATATCTAAATCATCGTTAACCGTTTGTTTGCGTGATGCTGACGTCATTATTGTTAACAGCGACTTTCTTAAACGATTTTTGCAAAAAAAAGTGCCGAATGCTGCTCATAAAATTGTTACGCATTACTTAGGTGTTGATATTGCGCAATTCACGTCCAAATGGTCGGATGAAGGCATCAAATCTCGTAATGAAATGCGCAAAGGACTAGATTGCGAGCATCGCAAAATTATTTTATATGTGGGGAGATTGATACCTAAGAAAGGTGTGCATCATCTGCTGAAAGCAATGAAAACTGTTGTGAAGAGTGAACCAAACGCCAAGCTTGTTATCGTAGGGAGTGCATTTTATGGATCAAAGAGAGTGACAGCCTATGTAAGGCAATTAGTTAAAACGGCGAAAACGATGCCTAAACATGTGCTATTTATTCCATATGTGAAGCATCAAGATATGCCGAAATGGGTTCGTATTGCGGATGTTTTTGTTGCCCCCTCCGTTGGAAACGAAGCGTTTGGTCTTGTGAATGTAGAGGCTATGGCTACAGGTGTCCCCGTTGTTGCAACTCGAATAGGTGGCATACAAGAGGTTGTGGAGGAAGGTAAAACCGGCTATCTAGTAGAGAAGGACGTCATTGAAACAGAACTCCCAGAGCGTATCCTACGGTTATTAAAAGATGAAAGCCTGCAGCGGAAGATGGGAGAAAACGGCATAAAAAGGGTCGATAACTTGTTTACGTGGCAAAGAGCTGCTGAGGTGAGGTCAGATTTGTACACCCAAATGTTAAAGGCAACGGCTCTTGTCTAGGTTAGCGCACATTTTTGGGGGCTAATGTACTTATTAAGGTCAGAATGAATATGTTACCAATGATAAATCTTGGCGAATGGAGAGGAGTCATATGAATAAGCGTAAGAGTAGCACCACCCAGAAAGCGAACGTGCACAAAGTGAACTCCAATATGAACGAATTAAAATGGCTGGATGAGGCACCAATCAAGCAAGACAAAGTGGTTGAGCAACCCAAACTGATCGTGAAAGCCAACCCATCTTTGACGACAGAGAAGACAGACAAGACAGAGAAGACAGACAAGACAGAGTCAAGCAAAGTTTTGCATGTCTCGAAGGCTGCTGAGCAGATCACACCTGATTTGTTATTAACGGAGCGTAAAACAGGGAAATTCGTTGACCCCGTTGTTTATACAGATGACATTGTTGATGAAGCGGTAACATCGGATAAAATTGCAAGCCGCTCGATAGATGAAACGAAGATAAAACCGTTCAGCATTGGTGTCAGATCCATCAAGGATGGTGCCATCGAATATTCCAAGCTTGCCCAGGCTAGCGTAACCCGCCCAAAAATTGCCAACCAGGCCATCCATGATGAACATGTAGCACCAAACAGCATCGCAGGGGATAAAATTCAAGATAACACATTGTCTGGTGGGAAACTGTTCGATAGCTCCATTACAACTGCCAAAATTGCAGATAAATCGGTAGACGCCACGAAATTGGCGGACGGCGCCATTTTGCCACAACATTTATCTGAACTGATGATTACTAGTGAATTGATTGATCACCAAGCCATCACATCGGATAAAATTCTTAGCGGTGCTGTACAGACGAAGCATTTGGCGAATTATATTATTGATACGGCTAAGCTCATGGACGCTGCGATCACCTCTGCGAAAATTAGAGAAGGTGCAGTGACAGAAGATAAACTGGGTACGGACAGTATCAGTTCGATCCATATTCAAGCTGAGAGTATTCAAACAGATCATCTAAGGACTCACTCGATTACCAGTGATAAGCTCACTGATCAGGCTGTGACAGGTGCTAAGCTTGCTCCGCAAGCCGTAGATTCGATTCATATCACACAATCCGCTGTGAGAGGTATTCATATTGAGGGTGCGGAGGTAACCAGTTACCACATCGCTGATCAAGCAATTCGGACTAAACATATTGGAGAAGGCGCTATAGACGCGAAGCTCATTCAAGATGGAGCGATTACCGTTGCCAAATTAGGTGAGAAGATTGTAGCGAGCAGACATATCATACCGCAAGCTATTGAGTCTGGCCACTTGAATGATCTGATTATTTCCAGCAGTAAATTGCAAGACGGGGCGGTTACTGCGGATAAACTTGCCCAAGGTGCCATCATCGCCAAACATATTGGTTCCCACATGATACGGACTGAGCATCTGGATGAAAATGTGGTATCCAGCTCCAAGATTGCTGCAGGATCCATCATTACAGATAAATTGGCAGAGGGAAGTGTAGTCAATTCCAAGCTAAAGGACGAGAGCATCACCTCTAACAAAATTGCTTACCGTACCATTCTCGCCGCTCATTTGCAGGAAGAGATCATATCTGCGGGTCACATTGCGAAAGGAGCAATTGGTGAGAAACAAATCGACTTGCACGCGATTCATCGCAATCATATTGCAGACGAAGCCATCACAACGAGACATATACAAGAAGAAAGCATTACGACAAGTAAGCTGGCTGAGGAAGCTGTAACAACGGCGAAAATCGCGCCGCTGTCCATTGAATCCCGCCATTTGCAAGATGAAATTATCGAAGGTACGCATATTAAGCCAGGGTCGATAACTTCCGATCACTTGGCACAAGGCTCCATCACCCTGGATGTATTCGAAGATCGAAGTCTTGTGGGGAGTAAACTGCAGGAAAACGCAATCACCACAGAAATCTTAGCCGACGCTGCAGTCACGGGAGAGAAGATTGCGCGAGGTGCAGTAGGCTCATCACAGCTACAGTCGGAATCGGTGACTACGAGGGTCATTGAAGATGGCGCGATAACGAACACAAAGCTAGAAGATGAAGTAGTGACTTCAGAGAAGCTGGCGGATGGCAGTGTAATTAGTACCAAGATTTCGAACAAAGCGGTCAATTCCGAGCACATTATTGATGGGTCAATCACGGCTTCGAAATTAGCCAATGAAAGTGTGCATGGCAGCAAGCTGGCTGTTGGGTCGGTTGTTGCACGGCATTTGGCTGATGGTTCAGTCATCAGTTCGAAGGTGGCATTCCGCGCGATCAATAGTGATCACTTGGCAGAAGGAGCAGTCGTTGGTACCAAGCTGGCGAATGGAAGTGTTGACGGCTCGAAAATCTTGCCTGGTACAATAACAGACGAACATCTGTCGCTAGGCGTGGTGAACGGAACGAAGCTAGCGCATGGTTCTGTGAGTAACCAGCATCTCCTGGCCGGCGTTATTGACAATGAAAAGTTAGCTGTAAACTCGGTAGACAGCAGCAAATTGATCTCCGGTTCTGTACACAACTATCATATTGCAGATCACGCCGTGTACGGTGCCAAATTGGCGCCAGGCAGCATTGATGGAACGAAGTTGGCAGAAGGAGCTGTAAACAGTGAACATTTAGCTGATCAAGCGATAGATACCTCTAAGCTGGCATCTGGCAGCGTTGATAGCTCTAAAATTATTTATGGTGCGATTCAACGAGAGCATTTATCAGACTTTATCATTGATGGATTAAAACTTTCCTTAGGTTCTGTGACAAACAGCCATCTTGCTCCGGGTTCGATTGATGGGTTGAAGCTGCAAAATAGCAGTGTAGACAGTTCCAAGATTACCGATAAAGCGATTGGAAGTGTGCACCTGCAAGACGAAGCTGTCACTGGTGATAAGCTAGCTTTGCAAAGTGTGGATGGAAGTAAACTCGTCTGGGGTACGGTGAGTATGGAGCACCTGACGGATGAGGCTGTGACAGGATCGAAGCTAGCCGCTAACAGTGTGGATAGCGACAAAATTAGTGATGGTGCAATCCTTACAGCTAAGCTGGCTGATGGCAGTGTAGACAGCTATAAGCTGGCACAAGGAGCGGTAACCGATTTTCATCTCGCAACGGGCAGCGTTGATGGAACTAAGCTGCAAGCGGGGGCAATCACGAATCAACATGTAGCAGATGCGTCTATTAGCGTGAAGAAGTTGGCAGATAGTGTTGTGCGGACCTCTTCTGGGCAAAGAAATGTGTTGCAACAATTTGGCCTAGAGCCCTTCGTTATGAAGATTCAGGATGAAACCATCGAGCTGGTTCTCCAATTTGATGAGGAATATGCGAATACGAATTATGTGTTAACAGCCATCACGAATCATCCAGCATGTTATGTCATCGTTAGTCAAAAGTCTACAGGCAGCGCGGTACTGTCCATTATCCGAGCCAAGTTTTCACCTGATCAACAAGGTACTGTGAATTGGATTGCCATCGGTAAGACCAATTAATCATCGATTAAGTATTGAAGAAAACGGAGTTTCGCACCCAATGCGAGACTACCGTTTTTTTTTTTTTTTCTTGGTACCTGATAGATAGATGACCAATTTTCGTTTTAGTGATGTTCGTCCAATTTCCGTCTATCACCATAGCATATGATAGTAGAAATGGATGTGACTATGCACCATATCTAACTGATGAACAGACCGTGAAGGGGGATGACTTGTGAAAGGCGTTGTACTTGCAGGAGGAACAGGAAGTCGGTTACGCCCTTTGACGCACTTTATTAATAAACATTTGCTTCCAGTTGGAGATCTGCCCATGATTCAGTATGCGATTGATAAGCTATGTCAGGCAGGTGTTCGAGATATTCTAATTATCACGGGGAAACAATCTGCCGGCTTATATGTAGATTATCTGGGCAGCGGAGACAGTTTCGGTGCTAATTTGACTTACAAGATTCAAGATCGAGCAGGTGGTATTGCGCAAGCCTTGGCTTTGGCAGAGGATTTTGTGGAGAAGGGTGAGAAGTTCGTGGTTATTCTAGGAGATAACTTATTCCAAGACCCGCTGCAACCCATCATTCATTCCTATAACCAACAACGTGAGGGAGCCATGGTGTTACTGAAAGAAGTTGAAGATCCTCGTAGATACGGTGTAGCGATGATGGAAAACGAGCATATAGCGTACATTGAGGAGAAGCCGAAGCAACCAAACTCTCCTTTCGCCGTGACGGGGATTTATTTATATGACTCTACTGTCTTTGACATTGTAAAATCACAGTCACCTTCAGCCAGAGGCGAGATGGAAATCACAGATGTTAACAATGTGTATGCAGCTTCAGGCGCACTTTCTCATATGTTTCTGAAGGGATGGTGGATTGACGCGGGGACACATGAATCGCTCTTTCAAGCCACTCTTTTAGTTAGGAAGGAGTTCAACTAATGCAATCGTTGCTAGTAACTGGTGGCATGGGATTTATAGGAAGTAATTTTATTCATTATTGGAAGAAGCATCATCCCGAGGATTATGTGATCAATGTCGATTTACTCACATATGCAGGAAATAGGGACAATACCAGGATGTTAGAAGGGCAAGGCGGCTATGAGTTTGTTCATGGTGATATTGGTGATGCGACGCTCATGAAGAAATGGATGCGTGGAGTCGATGTGGTTGTTCATTTTGCAGCGGAATCGCATGTAGATCGGAGTATTCATGACCCCGGTAGTTTTGTAAAGACAAATGTAGTTGGCACTCAAATTTTGCTTGAAGCCGCTCGTCAAGCTCAAGTTAAGAAGTTTATTCATATTTCCACAGACGAAGTGTATGGATCACTTGGAGCTGAAGGAGCCTTCAGTGAAGAAACACCAATTGCACCAAATTCTCCGTATTCAGCTAGTAAAGCGGGCTCTGATTTGCTAGTAAGAGCTTACTACGAAACGTATGGATTTCCAGCCGTGATAACACGCTGCTCCAACAATTATGGTCCCCGTCAATTTCCCGAAAAACTAATCCCACTCTTAATTACCCGTGCACTACGAAATGAAACTATTCCCCTCTATGGGGATGGCTTGAATGTTCGAGACTGGTTGTATGTAGACGATCATTGTTCTGCCATTGCATGTGTGATTGCAGCTGGCGTGCCTGGTGAGGTGTACAACGTTGGCGGTCAGAACGAGCGGACGAATTTGGAGGTCGTTCAGCGAATTTTGAAGTTGTTGGGCAAGCCAGAATCCTTGATTCACTATGTAACGGATCGGCTTGGACATGATCGGCGATACGCTATCAACAGCTCGAAGATACGTCGCGAATTAGGGTGGACGCCGGCTTATTCGTTTGAAAGCGGCCTTCAAAAGACGTTGAACTGGTATTTGGAAGAAAGCGAGTGGTACGCCCGAATTGCAGATGGTTCGTACCGTGAAGATAAAGAAGCTGATCCCACTTGAAAATCGTAATTACGGGTGCCGGCGGGCAGCTTGGGTATGACCTTAAACGTGTGCTGAGCCCTTTGCATGAGGTAATCGCATGGGATAAGGCGAAGTTGGATGTGAGTCAAGAACACGAAGTTATGCAGCAAATATTAATCGAACGGCCAGACGTTGTCGTGCATGCTGCTGCGTATACCAACGTAGATAAAGCTGAATTCGAGAAGGAAGCTGCCTATCAAGTGAATGCCTTAGGCGCCCTTCATTTAGCGAATGCTTGCTTAATCGTTGGAGCTAAGCTCGTCTATGTCAGCACGGATTATGTGTTCGATGGCACGAAGCAAAGTCCCTATGAAGAGACGGATATGCCTAATCCGCTCAATAGCTATGGGCAATCCAAGCTACTTGGAGAGAAATTCGTTGCTATGACATGCAGAAGGCACTTTATTGTACGAACCTCTTGGTTATATGGCCAGAAGGGAACGAACTTTGTAACTAAAGTGTTGGAAAAAGCACGCACAAATTCAACACTCTCCATTGTGGATGACCAGTTTGGTTCCCCTACCTATTGCTTGGATCTGGCCATTTTTATTCGATCACTGATTGAAACAGATCACTATGGACTTTATCATGCTTCGAATCAAGGCGTATGTTCCAGATACGAATTCGCCACGCATATCCTCCAAGCGGCTGGCATGGCACATATTTCTCTCCAAGCTGTGCCCACCCACGCTTTTCCGCCAGCGCCGGCTGAAAGACCGATGTATACGGCATTTGTGCACAAAGCCATGCAGTCCAGTGGGTTTGCGCCTATGCGAGATTGGAAATCCGCACTTGATTTCTTTCTACAAGTTGAGTACTACGAGACAGCTGTTAAGGCAAAGAAGGTGAAAGATACATGGTAATTCGTAATCGCATCGCGGAAGGACGCAGTCAAGGTTTTCAGGCTGGCCGAGAAAGTGGCTATCGTATGGGCAGATGCCAATTCGCCCTAGACACCTGCTATCCGGCGCCCATACCGCTGAGAGAAGCTAGCGTTTTATTTATTGTTCAAGGTATCTTCGATGCCATTGACAATGGCATTATTCATGGTTTGCAACAAACAGTCCGCGTTTTATACACAGCCACGGCTGCGGATATGCTCCGATTAGCGAATGAGCTTAAACCAAATCTGGTGCTTGTCATGAATGGGCTTCATGTTTTCCCTGGTGATCATGCTAATCATGTGGATCAAGTAAGACAGATGGGGATTCGAACCGCCATTTGGTTTGCGGATGATCCCTATTTTACTGATCAGACACCCGCAATAGCCCCTCACTATGATTATGTATTCACGCATGAAATGTCATGTGTACCGTTCTATCAGGGGATAGGCTGCAAGCAAGTTCACTACTTGCCTTTGGCGGCTAACCCAACTGTGTTTAAACCTCAGCATATTAGCCCTAACTACCGAAGCGATATCTGCTTTATAGGCACGGGCTTTCCTAACCGAATTGCCCTTTTCAACGAGTTAGCCCCTTTCTTAATAGGGAAAAAAGTGGTCATTGCCGGGGGACTATGGGATCGATTAGATCATTTCGCGCTGCTTCAACAAGGGATTAATCTGCGTGGGGTTCCGGTCGAAGAGTCAGTGAAGTATTATAATGGTGCCAAAATCGTCCTGAATATTCACCGACTTACGTACGATGAAATCTACAATAAAAATAGTAGAAATATACCGGGATATTCCATTAATCCGAGAACCTATGAGATCGCGGGATGTGGAACCTTGCAAATAACGGATTTTCGCCATGATCTGGAACAGCACTATCGACCCGGATCTGAAATCGAAACCTTCCATCATACGGGAGAGCTTGTTCATAAATTAAGTCATTATTTAATTCATGAGGAAGAGCGATTGCGTATTGCAATTAATGGGATGAGAAGAACGCGAATGGAGCATTCGTTCGCAAATCGTTTAGTTAAGTTGTTAGACATTGTATTTGCCTAGAAGGGAGTGAAGGTTGTGCGTTTTATCAATAGTGCGCATGCTCGGGAGCGCGGACTTGCTGATGGTAATCAATTTGGTCACGCTAATGGAGTCAGGTTGGGGCAATGTGAAGCGATCATGCAAAAAGCGGCTCGTGACCGTGCGCCAAGTCCTGTCTGGGACGTACGTGTGTTGTTTGTTACATCGGGCAAAGGATACCCCTATGAGCCATTGGATATCGCCGTTATTAACGGCCTTCGCCCTTTAGTTCGTGAGTTGATTATAGGAAACTGTGACAACGATCAGACTCGTATCGGGAATCCAAAAGCTAATGTCGAAACGATTGCAGCGAGACACCGACCTGATGTGATGATTGTTTTAGAGGGGATGAATCTCTCCCTGAATGTTGTTGATCGGGTTCGCCATATGGGTATTCGGACAGCCATATGGCTAACTGATGATCCCTATTACACGGATATTACCGCTTCCTATGCGAGGCACTATGATTATTTATTTACCTTAGAAGTGAATTGTGTACAGTTTTATCGGGAGATGGGATGTCAGCAGGTTCATTATTTACCACTAGCCTTTCAACCGGAAATGTTTCGACCAAGACCAGTGCCACTAGGTGTCCAGCGCGATATTTGTTTTATTGGATCGGCTTACTGGAACCGAGTTGGCGTGTTCAATCAGATTACACCGTTTTTAGCGAGCAAACGAATCATTATCTCAGGAATTTGGTGGGAACGGCTGAAGAAATATCGTCTACTTGCACCTCAAATTCAATTGAATACGTGGATGCCGCCAGATCAAACCGCCACGTTCTACAATGGGGCGAAAATTGTCATTAATATGCATAGAGCTTTCGATGACCAATCGTATAACCACAACTCTCGTCGAATTACCGGCGCTTCTCCTAATCCCCGAACATTTGAAATCTCTGGTTGCGGTGCCTTTCAATTGACGGACATTCGGGATGATTTAGTCAATTTCTATACGCCAGACTATGACATCGTGACGTATGCGTCACCAGAAGAAATGCTGCACAAAATGAATCATTATTTAATTCATGAAGAGGAACGTAAGCTCATTGCCATGCGCGGTCTCTATCGTACGATGCGTGATCACACCTATACGAATCGGCTGATTACGATGCTTTCCGTCATTTTCGGGCCTAGATAAGGACTGAATAAGTGGACCATTTAGAAAGATGAGGTGTAGCAGGTGATCACGAAAAAAAAGGTTAAAAAGCTGACCATAAGTAGAAAAATTCGGAAGAAGCGAGCGGGAACGACCCTAAAAACAGGTCTGAAAAAAAGGACGCTTGTTCGGAGAAAAGGGCGTGCCATTCGTCGGTTAAGACCACTAGCAAGGCGTAAGGGGAGACGCAGATTAGTCCGCCGTCTCATTCGATTTCCTAAACGCAAAGGGAGTCGGCTCATAGCTCGTCGCCGCAAGGCTCCGCGCCGTATCATCCTAAGCCCAAGAGCGAGAAGAGCTCAATTAGCCTATGATCGAGCATTCAATGAAGCGTATAATGCGGGCTACGGTGTCGGCTTCACAGAAGGATATACAAGGGAGCTTACAAATCCAACGATTGCTTAAAGTGATGTCATGAGTTATGAGGTGAAGCCCTGTTGGAAAAACGATATCGAAAGAAACGGATGAGTGGGCAGGTCATTTCCAGGAAGAGGCGCAAACGAACTCTTTCTAAGAAGGTGACCTCCCGATTTACTAAGCGTAAGCGCGCGCTAAGTCGAAGAATTAGGACAAGTGTCCACCCTGTCGGTGCAGTCATCATCACTTCCAATACAGAAGCATCGATTGTGAATGTGTTGGAGCCATTGAAACGTTTACCGCTTAGGGAGATTATCGTCATTGTTCACGGGTCAGCAGACGGTACATTAGAGATGGTTAAAAGGCATTCAAGAGCTATTCTTATTCATGTTCCCGTACGAATTGAACGAGATGCCGCAAGAGCTCTGGCTTCGAAGATATCGCGGTCGGACTTCTTGCTTTTCATAGAAGAGGACAAGATTGTTAATGCGGAAGAGCTGCTTCCGTCCATTCGAAATTTGGCAATGGGTATTGAAAATGGCACCTTAGTGAGGAGGCATGAACTTGCAATTAACGAGCATCATTATTCCTACGTTTAATGGTTTAGCTTTGTTGAAAGCCTGTGTCACTTCCATCCGTCAGCATACCTTTGCGCCGTATGAAATTATAGTTGTTGATAATGGCTCCCAAGACGGAACTATGAGATATTGTCGAAATGAAAATATTAAACTCGTTGCTCTGCCCGCTAATCTCGGTTTTCCAGCTGCCTGTAATTACGGCTTACGCTTGGCGGAAGGTGACACGTTAATGCTCTTGAATAACGATACGATAGTAACGCCGAATTGGCTGCCAAAGATGCTAAACTGCTTACACAGTCGAGAAGATATCGGAATGGTAGGTCCAGTCTCTAATTATGTCTTTGGTAAGCAAAAAATCCGTGTACCCTTCACGGGGATATCGAATATGGTGCACATTTACAGTCAGGTAAATCCTGAAAAATGGCGGGAAGCAAAGCGATTAGTAGGCTTCTGTTTGTTATTTAAGCGGAATCTATATGATCAGATTGGTGAACTGGATGAAAGATTTGCTCCCGGATATTACGAGGACGATGATTTCTCGTATCGTGCCCGACTAGCGGGCTATCGACTTCTCATCGCAGGCGATTGCTTCGTGTATCATCGCGGTAGTGTTAGTTTTCGAAAAAAAATGGGTCGATCCAAGCGCGAACTGCTGCGACGCAATCGCAAGAAGTTTATTCACAAATGGGGCGTTGATCCCCTTCGGTTTATTTAGGCACCGATTCCTAACAAGCTGCATAACGTAGTGTGAAAAAGGTTGTAGGAGTGAGATACCATGGAGGAGCGGGTCACGAAGATTATTTCTCAGATTGCAGCTTCACATAGCCAAATGGGGCGAATATTGGAAACACACCGGCATGTGTCTGCGCAAATGGCGGCAATTACAGGAGATCTGCCAGATTCTCATCCTGGTTTTGCTGGCTTAGGGATGCTTCAGAAGAAGGCTTTACAATTAACCAAAAATGTAACGGCCTATTTAAATAGCCTTGCTGAATTAGAAGAAGCGATGGCGATGCAAACGGAATTAGTCATGAAGGAATTACATGTACCTGATGAGGAATAGAGGGAATGACCTTGGAAAGAACAGAACTCTATATGCAGATGCTTGAAGCGACAGCCAAGCTGCAATATGAAATAAGTTTGATGCTGGAAGCGAGAGTTGTGGAAGCTTCGAAGTCGCAAAACTGGATTTGTCAGCATATTAATGCGGCGAATTTGGAGGGACATGACCATAAGATGAACGTCACTGGCGAAATTAATGAGAGTGTCATTGACCTTATTGACGGCATAACGAAGCTGGAGAATGCGTTAAATCGCCAGATGAAGGCGATGCTTGGGAAACATTCTTCAGGTTCAGCTTTAGGCTTAGGCTTGGGGTCCGATGACACCATGGGATTTGGTGGTTTACTTCCTTTTGGTGAGGATGAAAAGCTGTGAATCGCGAGAGTGTTGAGCTGCACATATTGATCTCGCTGGCGCGAAGCCAGCGAGCACTATGTCGAATCATAGAATCTGTCGCAGATCATATAGAGGGTTCAGAGCAGCTAGCAGGACATGTCGCGGATAATCTAAAGACGATTAGCGACTATCAACATGCTCTGATGTTAAAAGTTACGAATCAGTCCAAGCGTACACGTGGTATAGGTAAGTTTGGTAAACCGGCTAAGCCTTGGATCAATAAGCATTTGTAGACTTAACCCCAGCGTACAAGGAGTCCGGCGTGTGTTAAACCACCGCCAAATCCGTATAGTAACAAGGTGTTGCCGGTTTGTACTTTTCCTTCTTTAATTCCCAAATCTAATGCTAGCGGAATAGAAGCCGCGGAAGTGTTGCCGAAGTATTCAAGGCTGTACAGCGCTTTGTCAATCGGGATACCGCTCTTCTCACAGATCGAGTCAATCATACGCAGGTTCGCGCTATGAGGGATGAACCAATCGATCGCCTCGAGAGGCATGCCGCTCTTTTGCAGCAGCATCTCAATGCCCTGCGGTACGGTCGAAACAGCGAATCGGTACACTTCACGTCCGTTCTGGACAAGCTTTCCTTCTCCTAGCAGCGGCTCGCCATTCAGCTCTGTAGCCAGTCCTGTCCGGTACACATGCTTGGCACCTGTACCATCTGATCCCATATGATAAGCGAGGAATGCAGGCTTAGCTTCTTCGCGCTCTACGACCACTGCTCCAGCGCCATCACCAAAAAGGATGCAAGTGGATCGGTCCGTGTAATCTGTGATCTTGGACAACGCATCGCCGCCGATCACGAGTATTTTGTGATGGACTCCTGCAGATACTAAGGCACTAGCTGTATGAAGCGCATAGGCGAAGCCTGCGCACGTTGCATTGAGATCATAGGCTCCCGCGTTTTGGATGCCGAAGTGGGCCTGAACCTGACAGGCAACAGGCGTTGACGATAAGTCTGGTGTATGTGTGGACACGATGACGAGGTCTACCTCGTCAAGAGAATTGGGGTATCGATCAAGCAAATTTTGCACGGCTGCTATACATAAATGACTGGTGAACTCATGCGCTCCAGCTATTCTGCGCTCTCGAATGCCAGTGCGTTGGACAATCCATTCATCGTTCGTATCCACCTTTTGGGAGAGTTCCTCGTTGGTTAAAATATACTCAGGCACATAAGTGCCGATGGCTGAAATTCGCGCTTGTAAAGAAATAGAGGACGACATGAGTGACACTCCTTTTTAGTATCAAGTATTAGTATCTGGTACTAAATTTAGTTTAAGGCATGGAAGTGTTCGTTGTCAATAGGAGAAGTGTATCGGTACGAACAGGAATGGTTTTAGACGGAACGGACAACAACGTAAAAGCCGCTCGCGCGAGTAAAGAGGGTTAAGAATTGAGTAAGAATGTATACGTGAGCTTATATTTAAAACTCAGTCTAGCTGGCTCTTCAAACAAGCTTATACTTCTGTATAAAAATTCCATTCGTCGCTAAAACTAGTATCACGTCAAAATTTAGGGGTTTAATTTATGCTTGCATTAGTCCAGGAAATTAAATCCATATTTGCCGATCATGATGACTTTTTCATTCAGGAAGAACAATTGGATCAAACAGCAATTTATCTCATAGGTTTTAACACGTTGATAGATTTCGCTAATACAAATTCATATATTCGACAAATGGCCAAAATGTCTGCTTCCGTAAATGAACTATTTACTAACCTCAGTGATCAGCTTGACGTTAAATTAGAACAAATCATAAAAGCTGTTTTAGAAGGCAAATTAGTACTCATATCAGAAAGTAATCCAAGTAATCGTATTGCCGTATTGGAACCAATCTCACGAAAACTTAGTCGAAGCATTGATCAGCCCAAAAATGAAAGCATTATAAATGGTCCTTTAGACGCCTTTGGAGAGGATATTGATATTAACTTAGGTATCATTCGAAAGTGGCTTGTCACAGAACGTCTGTGCCATTGCTCTTATCAAGTTGGAGAGCTGGCTAAACGAAGGATTTCCATGCTGTATATTAAGGGGAAAGCTCCCAGTTCTCTTATTGAAAAAGTTGACTTGCATTTAAAACAAATTGAATCGGATATTGAAACGATTGATGACTTGAATAAATATTTTGGCCAACGCAAGATCAATCCTGTTAGTTATCTATTCTCAACTGAAATTCCGAATCAAGCTATCGATTCGTTAAAAAAGAATAGAGTCGTTCTATTTTTAGACAATTATCCCTTCGCGCTTGTTTTCCCTCATCTATTTATGGATATGTTGAGTACTGTTAACGACCGCAATTTCCCTTTTGGGTTGTCAATAATGATTCGAACTCTAAGGGGATTAGGGGTTTTGGCCACGCTTATACTCCCCGCTCTATATGTTGCCTTAACTTCCGTTAACCCTGATGTCCTGAAAATCGATCTCGCCTTGTTTATCTCAGAAAGCAGAGAAGGCATTCCGTTAACCCCCATAGTTGAAACCCTTGCAATGGTCGTGTTAGTTGATTTAATAATTGAAGCAATTGTAAGACTACCTAAAAGCGTAGGTCCTACGATTACAATGGTTGGAGGAATTATACTTGGACAAGCAATGGTTGAAGCGAAATTAGTCAGTAATTTATTAGTTATTGTGATCACTGCCATGCTGATTGCAAGTTCATCAGTAGTAGGCGTGCAAAATTCCTTGTACATTCGTGCTCTAAAATACCCCATTTTAATTTTGGCATCTGTTTTTGGCATTTTAGGTTTATTTACTGGTTTGACTTTTGTATGCATATACTTGGCGAGTTTAACGGCATGCGATATTCCGTATATGACATTTCGCATCGAACGAAAGGGCGACACAAAGTGACTCAAAGGTTACAGATCGGTTTAGTTTTTATTATCATGCATATGGGATTCGGTTATTTACAGTATCCTAGTCTCGTCTATAAGTTAACGAAAACAGGTCATTGGGGAGTGATTCTTGCTTACGGATTGGTGCAACTGTTCGTAATGATGATCTACAAGAAAGGGTTAAATTATTTCCCGAATAAAGATATTATTGATATTTTTTTGAAAATAGGAAGATGGGCTGCATACATTTTTCTAATCCCATATGTACTCAATCTGACTGTGATTGTTGCTATGAGTCTTCGTAAACATGCTGAAAGTATTGGTTCGATTTTTTTGATTCAGACACCTAGTTGGTCCATATTAATTCTTCTCCTCGTCATTTCAACGTATACGGCTATAAAAGGCTTAGGCACGATTTTACGTTCTTCCGTTTTCATTTTCATTATCGTTAACTTTTTGGTGGTTTTTGTTATTTTTACTTCGATTGTAAATTTTGACTCTAAGAACGCTTTACCGGTTTGGCCGTCATCTCTCGATTTCTTAACGGATATAAATTTTATTTATCTTATGGGATTCTCGTCTTTATTTTTGGGATTTGTACCACCCGAAACCAATTTGACGTTCGGCCAACTTTTTGGGGCATGGACTTGTGTGATTTTATTCTATCTAGCTGTTGTGTATATTCCACTTTTTATTTTTGGGCAAGAAACAGTCGCTACATTTCCTTTTCCTGCAAAAGAAGCGGCGGATTCCATTGACATGAATTGGTTTGTATTCAACCAGCAAACGATATTTTTCGGTATATCATTAGTGGGGTTCACAATTCTATTAAATGCGGTTTTATTATGGATGATCGGACAAATTATTAAGAAAATGTTCGATTGGAAAAGAAGAAATACCTCTTATTGGATTAGTGCCTTTTCGCTTACCTCATTTATTTTCGCTGTATCGGTTCCGAGTCAGGCGTGGCTTGAAAAATTGGCTTTATGGAGTGCAGTTGCTCATGCTTTCTCAATTGTTATTCTTCCAATTACCATTTTTATCTACGGTGCCTTAGCTAGTAGGGGGATGGCGGGCTATGAAAAAAAATAGACATCTAATAAATGTTGTTGTACTTATGTCTTTAACCCTTCTCTGCGGGTGCTGGGATATTAAAGAAATAGATAAGCGTGACATTCCTCTAATTATCGGGATATCCAAAGAGAACGATGACCAATTCAAAGTGACAATGTATACGCCAATAACGGAAAAAGGCAGCAAATTGTCAAGAACAGTAACTCATAAAGGTGCAAACGTTTCAAGTGTGCTGGGACAGCTGAAAACAAATGCTGAAGATGCCGTGTACTACAAACAAGTACGCTTAATTATCATCCATAACAATTTGGAGAATGACAAAGAAGATTTGAGTGAAGTGTTTAAGTTTTTAATGAAATCTCAGGAATTACCGTCAGTAGCTATGTTAGCCATTACAGATGAAAATATCGAAAAAATGTTTTCAACTATTAAGGATAAACTTGATGCACATGCAACCTCTATAATTAACTATTTTTATAAAGGACCCGATTGGGCGCCAGAGGTCTCGACTATCCGCGTATGGGAAGTTTATCGAAGCTTGTTTTCATATACAAAAGATATAGCCGTTCCGGTTGTTAATACCGGAAAAGATACTTTATTAAGCTTTGATGGTGCGACTGTATTAAGAAATGGAATAATAATGGAAAGAATTAGCCCGAGTGAAAATCACTTAGTTAATTTGTTTCAAAACAAGAATACAAAAGGAAAGATAGAGAATCTGGGCTATGCCAGCATCAAGGTAAGAAAAAGCTCATTGCAAAATAATACGTCGATGAAAAATAGTAGTGATCCACAGGTTTCAAGCGATTTATATATGATGATTGACATTTTAGAAAGAAAAGAAGGCGTTACGAATGACCGGATACAAAGTGAACTTGAAAAGCTGATCGAAAAGCGGTTTTACCATATGTTCGAACAAGCCCAAAGAAACAAAACGGATATTTTCGGATTTGGCCAACATTTCCGTAATCAAATTCCTTATCATGAACTAAAAAACTGGCGAGAAGACTATTATCCGAATTTAAAAGTGAAATTTCAGGTTCATGTAAAGATGGAATAATATGACTTCGAGCTTTTTACAAAACATTATTACTGCGTTAACACAACTATGCGAAATGCAATGTACAATGAAGTTGTTACGATCGTTCCAAGATAAAAAGGGGATTTGGCGATGACTCTGCTACATGTGATCGGCAAAAAGCCAGTAATTGCAGCGGTGCGGAAGATGGCTGATTTGAACAAGGCACTGGACTCGGAAGTCGACAATGTCTTCTTCATGGGGGGCAATGCTGCTGAGATTATCGATGCTGTTCGGGCTACGCATGCATCTGGGAAAAACGCGTTTGTGCATCTCGACCTGATTCGAGGACTGTCGAGCACGGACAAGGAAACGATAGACTTGGTTACGCAGTTTATCGGAGCCCGTGGTATCGTCACGCCAAAGAGTCACATGGTCAAGGCTGCTAAACAAGCTGGCCTGTTCGGAATACTTCACCTGTTCGTGATTGATACGCTTGCGGTGGAGAACGGCTTGAAATTGGTAGAATCAGTGGAACCTGACTGCATCGAATTAATGCCGGGAGTTATTCCGAAAGTGATTGAACGATTTGCGACGGCCAATGAACAGATTCCGGTAATCGCAAGCGGCTTGATTCAAACGTTGGAAGAGGCAAGAATGGCATTGAATGCAGGGGCTACATCGTTATCCGTCACCGAAGCTAGTTTATGGTCGAAAAGCTTCGAAGAAATTCTTCAATAATTACATATCAAACCAAATGAGTTTGTGAGATGAGAGAAAGCTCAAAGGGTTGCAGACTTCCGAATTATACGTCGGAGGCTGAACTCTTTGCGTCTTCTCTCATTTTTTCGTTGAAAGGACTGATGCAGCCAAGAATGGCAATAGCACTGAGCAAGTACCGTATTGTGATCGTCCAACTACAACTATACTTTGGAGGTTATCCCTATTATGACTATTCGTCGATTATCTCGACTTTTATGCTTTTCACTTGTTGTTATCGTGATTTTATCTGCTTGCGGCCGCACCGTACCTACTACTGGCAGTAGCTCGACACAAACTCCAGCTTGGACAGGGGAGATTACCGTATGGGATGGCCCTCGTTGGTCTGACGCTGCCAGCAACAACAAATATTTTTGGTTAGAACAAAAGAAGGCAGAGTTTGAATCCAAACACCCTGGCGTTACGATTAACATCGTACAAGTGCCATGGGCTGAGATGGAAGACAAGTTGAATGTAGCGATCGCGGGAAAAGCTTGGCCAGATCTCGGTTACAACATCAGCAACCGAATAGCAAGTGTTAAAAATATTCAACAAGGTGTCATTGAACCGGTCGATGGTGTCTATACAAAAGAAGAATGGAACGATTTTTATTCAAACACATTAGAGCAATTCCAATATGAAGGTCATACGTATGGAATTCCAATCAGTTCGCGGGTACACACGCTTATGCTTAACTTGGATATTTTCAAGGAAAAAGGGGTAGAACCTCCTAAAGATGGCAAGTGGACATACGAGCAGTTTGTGGAAAAAATGCAGAAATTAACGGGAGATAACAAATTCGGTGTGTCGACTTACATTATGCCTAGCTACTATGAAGCTTGGCCGTTCATCATGATGGATGGCGGCAAACCACTTAGCAATGATATGAACCAATACACATTTGATTCTCCTGAAGCGATTAGTGGACTACAGAAATTCCTGGATCTAAAGTTCAAATACAAAGTGGCTCCGTCTGACATGGGTACTGTCAATGTAGGGGATGCCTGGAAGCAGTTCGCGGCTACGGACAAGCGATTAATGGCTGTTATGCCTTGGAACTCTTGGGCAATTGCCTCTGCACAAAAGGATCCTTATAAAATGAATTTCACGGTCGCGGAATATCCTACCGGTTCGTCAGGCAAGTCCATGACGGTAGGAGACGTGTTGGGATGGGTCATGTTCAAACAGAAAGATGACGCGAAACGTAAAGTAGTCGCTGAGTTCATGAGGTCACTTTCAACAACGGAAGAGATCTATACGACGGCTAAGTATTACGGAGTGTTTGCCTCCCGTAAATCATCTGCTGAGAAACGTCCATTCCAGGATAATCCTCAAATGGAGATAGCTCAGAAAATCGCGGAAACTGCGGTAATCATGCCTCGCCATCCACAATGGGCGAAGATTGATGAAGCGATTCAGAAGGAAATGCAGCTTGCCGTGAACGGCACGAAATCCGCCGAGCAAGCGCTGAAGGACGCACGTAAGGTTATCGATCCATTGTTGAAAAAGTAAGTATTTAGATACGGAAGGAGGGATCGGCTTGAATCCTATTATTCATGCTGCCAAGAGCAAGCCGACTCTCGGGCAGCGTCTGTTCCGTGGGTTCAGACATGCAGCACCGGCTTATGCGTTTCTTGTACCCAAATTGCTCTTATTTGCTCTATTTACCGTCATTCCAGTTCTATGGTCGCTTGTGCTTTCTTTTCAGGAGTTTGGTGTTTTCACGACGAAATGGGTTGGTTTCGCCAATTATATCGATGCATTCCGCAATGAAATGTTCCAGACTTCGATTTGGAATACGGCGCTATACACGGTTGCTACAGTACCTCTTTCTGTAGCGACCGCATTAATAATTGCCTCCTTGATATATCCTCTTCGCCCCAAGGCAAGGACTTTCTTCCGTGCGGCATTTTACATCCCATCTGTGACTTCAATGGTAGTTATTGCGATGGTTTGGCGCTGGATGTTCAATTATAGGTTTGGTTTGTTTAATGACTTTTTGGCTGTATTTGGACTAGAGCCAATCGATTGGCTGGGGCAGACATCGATGGCACTTTGGTCACTTGTTATTATGAATCTGCTTATCCCGCCTGGTGCGGGGATTATCATTTACTTGGCTGCCATGGGAGCCCTTAATCCGAATTTGTATGAAGCGGCTCGCATCGACGGAGCGTCGACTTTCCAGATTTGGCGGAGCATCACTGTACCGTTGTTGAAGCCGACAACGTTCTACTTAATGATACTGTCAATGATTGGCTCATTCCAAGTGTTCACTCAAATTGTGATGATGACAGATGGAGGACCGGGCAATGCAACGGAGACAGTCGTTCATGTCATTTATAAAACGGCCTTCCGTGACTTTGAATATGGGCTTGCCTCTGCGCAATCTGTGATTCTGTTCCTGATCATTCTCATGTTCTCCGTCATTCAGTACCGCCTAATGGGTGATGAAGGGGGAGGAAACTCTTGAGTTATCGTGCTCGCAACCGACTGAGCGCAGCAGTCGTGTATGGCATGCTGACGATCGCCGCCTTAATCACGCTGTTGCCGCTGTATTGGATATTCACGACATCGCTTCAGCTTCCAACTTATCAGAATGAAGTGATGAAAGTGCCTGTTTCCTTTGTTGAGGCTGATCCGCCTAAGATGTATCCATACGGAGTGGTGGAATATGTGTCTCAGTGGAACAAGAAGCGTACGGCAGAGCAACAGGGTGATGTAACTCAGGCGCAGTATCATGCTGCAAAAATGAAGGAAGTGGTCAATTCCACTTTCACAACATATGTGTACTTATTCAAAAGCACACAGGTCGTTCGTTGGTTGTGGAACACATTATTCATTGCTGTGATTGGGGCAATTGGAAATATTCTTTTCGATACGATGGCAGGGTACGTACTGGCTAAGAAGCAATTTCCAGGTCGCATGGCAGTATTCTGGATCATACTCGCAACGATGATGATTCCTGAGCAGGTTACGTTAGTGCCTACGTTTATGCTTGTGCAGAAGCTGCATCTGTTTGATACGCAGTGGGCGATCGTACTGCCCGGCTTGGCCGGTGCGTTCGGTGTGTTCCTCATGCGCCAATTTCTGCTCGGCACGCCAACTGAGTTGATAGAAGCAAGTAAGATGGACGGAGCATCGGAGTGGCGGGTGTTTGTCAACATTGTCGTGCCAATGGCACTTCCTGCTATGGCTTCGTTAGGAATCTTTACTTTCGTTGCTCAGTGGAACTCCTTTCTGTGGCCGATTATCGTGCTGAACGACGTAAAGTTGTTCACGCTGACTGCAGGTCTAAAGACGTTGCAAGACGCCAATTTAGCTAACTTTAAGCTACTTATGACAGGTGCTGCTGTAGGGGCGCTTCCGGTTATCGTTATGTTTCTTATGCTTCAGAAATATTTCATCCAAGGCCTGACATTGGGCGGGGTTAAAGAATAGGGAAGGAGTCTAATAATTCATGGAAGAAAAAATGCACATACAGGAATTGACGGTACTTCCTTCCGTATTAGTCGTAAGCATTGATGGTTTTGGCTATTCGAATTGGGAGCGGCCAGACGTGCCGATGCCTAATCTCAAGCGACTTGCTGGGCTTGGTGCGAGCGGGAAGTTACGAAGTATCACTCCAACTGCTACTTGGGCCATTCATACCAGCCTGGTCTGTGGGACGCATCCTCGTAAGCACGGCGTATTGGGGAATTGGGTAGTGGATCGCGAGACGAATCAGGTGGGGGAACATTTTGGAGAACGCATGTACCCGAAGGAAGAATCAGTAAAAGGGTTAACGATCTATGATGCGGTACATGAGCTCGGTGGAAAGACGGCAGCTTTATGCTGGCCGAAAACGTATGGAGCCAAGGGGCTCGATGACGTAATTCCGGAGTGCTATGAGCAAGATCTAATGGAAGCGGGAAGTAGTGAATCGCTATGGCAGGAGTTGGTTCAGCTTGGACTTCCGATGGAGCATTACGCCGCTTGGAGTAAAGACCACGCGCGTGGTTCCATGCAGGATTGGCTGACGACCGAAGCTGCTAAACATCTCATCCGGACGAGGATGCCGAACCTATTGCTCGTGCACTATTTATTGCCCGACAGCTACCAGCATGACTACGGAACACATTCGGCAGAACTAGATTGGGCACTTCGTTATACGGATGAGCGAATCGGCCAACTACTGGAGGAGCTGGACAACGCGGGGTTAAGCGAAAAGACATATGTAATTGTTCTTTCCGATCATGGTTTTAGCGATGCAACTAAAACGTTTTACCCGAATGTACTGTTTAAGAAGTTAGGTTGGTTTGATGCTGAGGCGCCTGAGCGCAGTCAAGTCATGGCAGTATCGAACGGTGGATGTGGCTATGCCTATGTGCTGGAGCGGGAACCGGCTAAACGCAAAGTTTTGTTAGCTGAAGTGCGAGATCAGTTGGCAAATGCTGAAGGTGTATATCGACTGTTGGAGACGGATGTTGACTTTTCTGAATGGGGACTGCCAATTGGAGAAGAGCAAGCACGCTTCAAACCAGATTTCGTGTTCGAGATGGAGTTGGATTGGTTCGTTAACTTTGGCCACGCGGGTGATGAGGTGATGGCGGAGCGGGCAAAATTCGTCGGTATGCACGGATATTTGCCAGATCACGAAGCGATGAAGGCGATGTTCGTCATAGCTGGGCCAGGAATAGCAGGCGGTCAAGAGCTGCTAGAGATCCAGGCTGTCGATGTGGCGCCAACGATCGCGAGTTGGTTCGGAATGCAACTACCAGACGCAGATGGTCAAGAAGTGCAGCTAAGAGGGAAGGACAGAGGAGAGGTCTATGAGCGAGCTGAAACCAAGTGAAACAAAAAAGGCAAAAGCTGCAATGGCCATGCTGGAGCAGGCTGAAGCCGTGTTTTTTGATCTGGACGGATGCATATATTTTGGAGATCGGTTAGCTCCAGGCGCTAAAGCAGTATTGGAGCGGCTGCGATGGATCAAGGGCAAACATGTACGGTTTGTGACTAACAATTCGACAGATACGGGCTCTCAGGTAGCGTTACGACTGTCTGCAATGGGGCTAGAGGTTGACCCGGAGCACGTATTGACTGCAACCGAATTGGTTGGGCAATATATATTGGAAAAGCATGGCGCCTTATCGTTGAAAGCCATCGGAAGCGAATCTCTCCAGTCGTCCCTGAAAAAATATGGACATAAGCTCGTTTCACTGGATATCGAAGGTGGTGCAGATGCTGTGGTTATTGGTCGAGATCCAAAATTCGATTATGCAAAGCTGCAAGCAATCGTAGAAGAAATGGACCATGGGACGCCAGTTATTGCTACCAATCCTGATCTGTTCCACCCAGGCAGCCGTGGTCAGAAGATTCCTGAGACCGGGGCATTGTACAAACCTGCGGAGGCGATTACCGGAGGGATCGTCGAGTACTTTGGCAAGCCTGCGCCTCATATGTTCCACTTGGCATTAAGACACTGCGGGGTTGCACGTCCGGAATCTTGTGTCATGGTCGGAGACAATCCGTATACCGACATCGCCGGTGGGCGTGCGGCGGGGCTCCGAACGTTGTGGTTACATGGTGCAGCACTAGGCTCATCTGTTACTGCGGAACCTGGCTTAGTCGGTGAGAGTGACGATGCTACCATGACTGTAGGCGATTTAGCAGACTTTGCAGTGGCGGATTTACTTGAACTTGTTAGTTACTAATACGTCAGTTCGAAAAAGCATAAAGGTTGCCGATAATTAAACGGCCGCCTATTGTGCTTTTTCTAATTTCTAACAGGATTTTGGCGAATCATCTTAATAAAGTTCATTGCGGAAGCTGATAAGGGTTCATTTTTGCGCGTGCAAATTGCAATTGTATTGGTTAAATGAATCCCTTCTACAAAGACTCGGCATAATTCACCACGTCTTACATATTCGCGCACAACCAACGAAGAAACAAAATTGGCACCATAGCCTGCAACAACAGCGGTGATAGCTTCATGCAACCCATTGAATTGCAAAGAGATTGTAGGGGGTGAAGTATTGTAGGTGCGACATAAAGATAGTAATCGCTCTCGAGTTGAACTCCCTTCCTCACGCATAACGAAGGGTTCCTTCATCATGTCAGTCAGTGAAATATGTTGATTCGCATACCGATGATTAGGTGCAACGACGAACCATAACTCGTCCTGAAATAATTCCTCTGTCTGAATCGTATCCGAATATTCCTCTGGTATCCCCCCATAAATGGCTATATCCACATCGACATTTAAGAGTTGTTTTAGAGCGTCATTGGAATTCGTAGTTGTAATGATCATTTCAACTTGTTCGAACTGTTGTTTGAATTGGGCTATCCAGGTAGGGATTAGGAAATGAGCAGGTAAATAGGTCGCGGCTAAACGAATGCATCCATAGTAGCCGTTACGGTAATCCTGAGCATACCGTTCAATTTGTTGTTCTACAGCAAAAAGTCGTTTTGCAAGTAAAGCAATTTCTTCACCTGCATCTGTTAATACAATACCTCTTCCTTGGGGCTTGAGTAGCGTTAGGAGCAGTTCTTTTTCAAATTTCTTAATCTGTGCAGTTATGGCTGGTTGGCTTATATGAAGTAGTTCGGAAGCACGAGTTACACTTCCGGTGCTAGCAATGACATGAAACAAGCGTAAGGCATGTAGATTCATTTCGATTCTCCTATTCAGACATTCATACAATATATATATGTATCTATTATAAACATATATTATATTTATGATTTTAACTCAGTTACACTGTTAATAGAAGTCAACAATGAAGAGGAGAAGTGATCTTAATGAGTCAGATCAACGTCTGGGATAAGGTCGATCAGTATATAACGGAGCGTCTCATTCAACATGATGCTATTCTCGAAAAAGTGTTGTCCAGAAATCAAGAGGCAGGATTACCGGCTTATGATGTTTCACCTACACAAGGGAAATTGTTAAACTTGCTTGTACACATGCAGGGATCAAAACGTATCTTGGAGATCGGTACATTGGGAGGATACAGTACAATCTGGATGGCAAGAGCCCTGCCTGCCGAGGGGGAAATAGTCACGCTGGAGCTTGATCCACATCATGCACAGGTGGCAGCAGCTAATCTCTGCCTGGCGGAAGTGCAAGATAAGGTAAAACTTCGAGTAGGGGATGCTTTAGAGCAACTGGCAGAGATGAGTAACGAGGGTGTGGCACCTTTTGATTTTATATTTATTGATGCTGACAAGCCGAATAATCCCAATTATTTAAAATGGGCTCTTTACTTTTCCCATCCTGGAACTGTGATTATTGGAGATAATGTCATTCGAGAAGGCGAGGTTATTAATGAAAACAGTGAAGATCCACGTGTACAGGGTGTTAGGGCATTTTATGATCTTATCGCAGATGAGGATAGAATAACAGCCACTGCGATTCAAACTGTTGGAAGTAAAGGATATGATGGGTTCGTTTTTGGTATGGTTACTAGCTAAGTACGATAACATCAATAAAAAGGGGCTGTCTCAAAAGTCGATCTAGACTTTTTGAGAACAGCCTCTTTTTACGTTCATGACCTTTGAGTCATGAACCTGATTCCTTTGCTTCCCGTAATCTAACTGGATATTCTCCATCTATTTGAAGAGGATTTCTAGAATTCGAAAGGTTAACTGTATTTTCTGTAGTTAATTCCCTTCAATTTGCTCATATCTTCAAATTTCAAGCAAATTAGCTGTAGTTTTTCCATCTAATCCTGCAAACAGGTCAGATTCGGACTAATTAGATGTAGTTTATACATCTAAACACGTAGTGGCAGCTAGAAAGAATACCCAAGAGTTTAAAGTTTTCTGCTTCGCGTCTTCCAAAGGTTACTTATGGGACAGCCTCTTTTATTGTATATGTATTCATTAACTGATGTTGTGTTGATTTAAATGCTCATAAATCGTTCCATTCACTTCCTCGTCTCTTAACAAGGGGACGGATATACCTTCAAACGTATTCCCAATGATGAAAACGTTGTGGGCATCAATGGCATGCACACCGATTTCGGAGTTTTTCATCGTATTGTTCAAAATCATAATGTTGGTATTGAATTTACCGCTGAATCCAGCGGATTTCACACCAATACAACCGGCTGCTCCATATCTGGGGAAGAAACCGCAATTGTCAAACTCACAATCTTTAATTAAGATATCCGTTGCATGCCCACCTTCGGCGTGAACGGGTAATTCTGCGCCGAGTAAGATCCCAGGATTCATCGTATTTTTGTAGGTGCAATTTAAAATAACCACATGGTCGTATCGCACTAGATGACCGGCCCCAGCAATGTTCGTAAACTCCGAATTTTTACAAATGTACCTGTCAGGCTCCCAACAAGCGGCGCTTCCTAGCATGCCTTCTTGTGTGATGATAGGTAGCCTCTCGTTCAATCGAACCCGGTAATAATTCCCTCGATCGCCTTTCCCTTCGTGATGCCAATCTGCAATGGTTAGCCGATAGATGTCTTCTTCGTGATTTAATTCAATAACACTGCCTATGTCCAGCTTTGCAAAGGTATGATGGCAAAAGAACAATGCCTCATCATCGCTCAGCACTTCTTTTAAAATGAGCCAATTGCTGTGCATGTTCTGACCATCCATTCGAACCCCTTCGATGATCAACTGGTCAATGTTGAGATCACCACTGCATTTGAAGATTTTCCAAGCATCCCTTGGGGCTGTAAATAAGCGATTGCCATCCGGTTTAAAAATTACGCGTTCGGCGGTTATGTGCTTACATGCCTCCGTTAACATGCAGAAGCCATTGGAATTATAGGTCCTTAAATTGAAAAGGTTTAAATGGTCACATCTGGCAAAGTAAGTTTGAAAGTCGGTCTGAGCCCCTTGATGCCAAGAGACGTATTCTCCGACTTGTACCTTAGCAGCTACCTCTGTATTCGTTAAGGACAATTGATTCGGGGCGATTAGTTCCCATAGTACGCCGGCTCCAAAACCATAAGTAACACTTTCACCAGTCAGTGCTCCTGTCTCTGGATTAAAACGATTCATACAATAACAGCCCATTCCGTCGTAGCAAGGATTACCTTCAAAAACGTCGACGACGATATGAGAATCACTTTTTGCAATAACAACACCTGCCGATGCGTAAAACGGCTCACGGGAAAAAGCGATATTTTTGAGTGCAAGCCTGTCGTTGTCTTCACACCACAGGATCGCGGGCAGGTAGCCGTGAATCTGAAGATCGTTGATGCCAACGAATACGGTCGCAGGATCGCCTTGTTCGTCCACTGCACCTAATAATGTTAGCTTTTGAGAGCCTTGAATGACGATATGGCATTCTTTGCTGATCTGCGCGGTGCTTCCGGCATCATGTTCAAACCCTGCTGTAGAGAAAGTTATTGCACTTTGCAGCATATAGCGTCGTGGTTCAAAAATCACGAACTCCGCTTTTGTTTCTATCGCATGTTGAATCGCCGCGCGAATCATTACTGCATCGTCGGAACCTTTGAAATGGTTGACATGGACCACAGGAATAGAATTCATTCTGATGACTCCTTTGGGTTATTATGCAAACAGAATAAAGTATTTAGGTTTATAAAGATATAAATAATCATGTGAAAACTTTAGTTATTTGGCGATTTCGTAGAAAAATGATAATTTTAACGTAATAATGACTGTTTATTCAAATATCACCTTCTATAATTGTATGTAGACGTTTCCATGAAGGGGTTAGGCACGCATGAATCGCATATCCGCTATGTTCGGGAAATTACGAATAACGCCAAAAGTGTTCCTTCTGACATTCCTTTGTTTTGAGTTACTGACGTTAGTGACGGCGTACTCATTTAATCAACACTCGTCAGAGATACTGATCAAATCTCAAATGGATTATGCAAGACAAGCCGTTCAGAAATCCAATCGGTACTTAGACAGTAATTTGCAAAATATACGGACTGCGCTTAGCTCGATCGTGAATGATAGCAGGTTGAAAACGGGCGACTATAAGCAGTTGGAAACCTGGATGTCAGTGAATCTGCTCTATCTAGCGCCGAATTTGAGTAATGTCCATCTGATTTCCAATCAAGACGTTCTAGCCAGTTCTTCTTCGCACAGTTGGGATTTGTTTGACGATCCTGTGATTCAACAATTATTAGCGAGTCCACTTGTAGACTCAAAATGGGTTGGGCCTTATCATTCCACAGTTTCAGGATACACATTGACTTATGTAACGCCAGTAGATTTGATGAATGGCTCTCGAGGTATCTTGCTGGCTGATGTGAATTTGGAAAGGTTGTACTACACATTATTTCCTGATGAAGTGCAGGATGTATCTGAGAATCTTATTATTTTGGATAAAGAATTACGTCCAGTTATTGGGAAAGAGCCTTATATCCACTATGATTATGTTCAAAAAGTCTATAATTTGACTGGGTTTGACCCGTTCATTCTTCGCTCCAGCTGGGGGCAAAAAGAGTTCATGAATCCTCAAGCCGACGACAGTATCATTATGACGAGGGGATATAATACGATTCTTGAATGGCAGTTAGTGGTTATCATGAACAAAAGTGAACTTCTGGCACCTCTTAAGCAATCGATAAGCGACTCGATCCAGCTTGCGCTGATCTCTTTTTTACTCGCGTTAGGGTTATCCTTATTAATAACCGTATTAATTTCTTCGCCCATTAAAAGAATGACTAAATTTGTTCAAAAAGTAGGAGAGGGAGATTTAGATTCCCATCTTGCAGTGAAAACGGAAGATGAGATCGGCTACCTAGCTATGCATTTCAATTTAATGACGAAAAAAATTGGGCAGTTGCTGTCTGATTTAAAATATAGCGAGGAGCAGAAAAAGCTTTCTGATTTTCGTGCTTTGCACGCCCAAATTAAGCCTCATTTTTTATATAATACGTTAAATACGATCAGCATGCTCGGACGGCGAGGCGATATGGAGAAGATGGATACGCTGATCTCTGCCTTATCGAATCAGTTACACTATGCACTCGATAACTCGCCAGATCCAGTAAAAATGAGGGAAGAGTTGATCGCGATTGAGAATTACGTAGAACTTATGAAAATCCGTTATCCGAATAAATGCGAGTTTGAATTCGACATTGATCCTCTTTCCTTGGAATATAAGCTTCCTAAGTTTATTTTGCAGCCAATTGTTGAAAATGCCATTTTCCACGGGATCGTTCCTAAGGACGCAGGTGGAACCGTGTATATCGGAACTATGGTCAATCAGGAGGATTGGGAAATATTGATTGAAGATAATGGCATTGGCATGGAGAAGGAAACGTTACAAGAATTGTTAGAGAAGCTGGAACAACGTGAGAAAGTATTCAATAGAGTGAAGCATATTGGCATTGTGAACGTGCACGAACGATTCCAGCTCATGTTCGGATCCGATTATCAATTAACCATTGATAGTCATCCCCAAATCGGAACGAAAATATGGATTAAACTTCCTAAAGAAAGGGGGGAACCCGTTGAAACGTCTTCTTTTGATTGATGATGAAGAGATTGCCAGACAGCATATCAAAGAAGCTTTTCCGTGGGAGGAATGGGGGTATACCATTGTCGGTGAAGCAACGAACGGTGTAGAAGCATTAACGGCTATAGAGGCACTCAACCCAGATGTTGCTTTGATCGATATTACGATGCCGGTGATGGACGGATTGACGCTCCTGAAACATATTAATGACCGTTTTCCACAAACAAAATGCGTTATCCTAACCGCTCACAGAGAGTTCAGTTTTATTAATCAAGCGATGCAGCATGGTGCGCTCGGTTATATACTCAAATCACCTATCAACCTAATTGAAACCAAGGAAGCCTTAGACAAGGCGTCAAGAGAATCTGAGAAAGATATAACAATTATGTCTGCCTCCATGAACCATAAGACCATTCAAAGGAACAGTTATCCATTAAGAATGCATTATTTTCAACAGATCTTAATGGGGCTTTATTCCACAGATAGTGAGATTAATCAGAAAGGGAAAGAAATCGGTGCGAAATTGGCGTTTGCAACATTCGTACTAGTGGTTATTGAAGTTGATCAGCTAGTAAGTTTAAAGGAACGCTATTCAAGCAATGACAGAATGCTTATCGAATTCAGCATGTTAGAAATTATTCGAGAATTGCTTCAAGAATCTTTTCCTATCCATAGTGAGTTATTTCCATTGGAGTTCGGAAAAATGGTTGTACTACTTGCCTCAGATGACAAGGAATTGGATAAAGAAGGAAGCCTGGTTGCCTGTTTGCGACTTGAGCAGACGATTCAAGGTCCTTTGGAGAAATACTTAGATGTCGCTATGAAGTTGGCAGCTAGCGAACCATTCAGCAGGCTCTACCAACTTCGTTCTATATACAAACAAATCAATGGTTTGTTCGTACATCGCTTTTATCAGGAGAAGCCTAAAACGATTTTTACATATGGGCTCCGTCCATTTGGGCCTCTCGGCCTTCTACAGCTATCTGAGTTAAATGCATTAGCTGACAATCTGCAAGTAGATAGATCCTATGCTGCTTATTTCAAAATACTAGACAAGATAAAAGCGTATCTCCTGGAGTGGTATCCATCACCTATAGAAGTTCGGAATTGGTTTCAATCTCTGGCGTCGCGCATGACTGACGCGGCCTATTTACCAGAATGGCCGCAATTTGAAGCTGTCAATAACTTGAGTGAGGCTATACAGTTACTATTAGCTTGGCTGCAGAAGTGTGATCGAATCGAGGCAGAAGCAATCGTGGTCCGCCCTGAAATTGGACGCGCTATCTTGTACATTCGTCAGCATTTGGGAGAAGAGTTGACCGTAGATGCAATTGCAGGGGAGTCTGGGCTTAGCGCCTCTCATTTTAGCCATATTTTCAAGAAAGAGACGGGAATGTCTGTCATCGATTATGTACTGGAGCAAAGAATCGAACTAGCTAAGCAGTATTTAGCAGAAGGTAAATTTCGAAATTACGAATTGTCGGAGAAGGTTGGTTTTCAACACTATTCGTACTTCTCCAATATATTTAAGAAGATGACAGGCATGAGCCCCAACGAATATAAACGCACAGTGAAAAACGTCATTACGATACCAAATTAGTTCAATAAACAAAAAAAGAGCTGACCCCAAGCAGATAATTCTACTGGGTCAGCTTTTTTTACTTAACGTGCACTTTCAAATCGTCTTCTTTGACGTTTTGCTTTTCGAGCATGGAGAAGCTCATATACCGTTGGCACCATGATCAGCGTGAAGAGCGTTGCTGAAGTCAGACCGCCGATAACAACGACTGCTAAGCCTCTGGAAACGATGCTGCCTTCTTCAGCTTTGGCAAGAACAAGCGGCACCATCGCACAAATAGTAGCAACGGCTGTCATTAAGATTGGTCGCATCCGTGTAGCCGCGGCTTCAAGCAAGGACTCGCGAATAGTCATATGCTCTTCATTTTGTTTCACACGATCAATCAAGACGATGGCATTCGTGACGACGATACCGATCAGCATCAAGAATCCGAAGATTGATGTAACGTCGAAGGATGTTTTTGTTATCATCATGCCAACAATCGCTCCAACGGCCGCGAAAGGAAGGGATACCATACTCGCGATCGGTGCGCGGAACGATTTGAATGTGATAACCATGATCAACAGTACGATACCAATGGAAACACCCATGGTCATGAACAAGTCAGCAAAATCGCTGGATTGCTCAGCCGATGCTCCGCCAACGGTCAAAGCAACGCCTGTTGGAAGCTTCAGATCTTTCGTGTTTTTCGTAATGTCAGTATTGATTTTGGACAGTTTAGTTGAGTCTACGAGTGCCGTCACACGCAAGAATTGTTGATTATTCTTATGAAGTATCGTGTTGGACTCATTTGTTTTTTCGATTTTCGCAACAGAGGTTAAAGCCGCTGGACCCGTTGCGGTCATGATTTGAATATTGGATAGGTCTGAAACCGTCGACGGATTAATCAAAGCATCTAGCACAACAGGAATTTCTTTGTTTTCCAGCTTCATGGAACCAATCGGTGTTGGATTCATGAGGGAGCGGATCGTACCTGCAATTTCTTCAGGTTTAGCTCGTGTAGGATCAACAGTAATCGAGTAGCCTGGTTTCGTTACATTTTGATTACTTGTCACTTTCTCGACGCCTTCAATACCTTTGATTGCGGCAATGACATCTGCAGCAGCTTGATCTAAGCTCTTGGCGGAATCGCCTGTTAGATCAACTGTAATGGCGGAACCGCTGCTTCCATCAAATCCGCCACCGCCTGCTTGCAAATCAGCGTCCGGATATTTAGATTTTTGGGTGAGAACCTGATCGATAAAATGCTGAGTATCCACATCTTTCTTCATGAAGACTTGGAAGGTTGCAATCGTTGGAGGCGCTACGCTACCCCATTTGGCATTATCTTCGGTATTCCCTTGTTGCAGAATCAGATGATCAAGCTCACTTTGTTCGAGCATGAATTTCTCCAATTCCATGGCTTTGTCGCGCACAGTTGAAATCGGAGTTTCAGGTGTATAGGAAAGTGTGACACTCAATTGGCTTGCGGTGGAGCCGCCTACTGCCCCTTTTGGCATGACGAAGTAAAGCGCAATTGAACCGCCAAACAGGATAAGTGAAACAAGAATGGAGATGAATTTATGATTCAAGCTCCAGGATAAGATGCTTCTTAGACCTTTCGACTCTTTATGCTCTTTTAATTTCGTTTTGCGCAGTAACCAAGCGCTCATCAGAGGAACGACGGTTAATGCAACGAGCAAGGAGGAAAGCAGGGAATACGTTACGGTTAGGGCAAAAGGGAGCAGGAACGCTTGCAATGAGCCTTTCAAAAGTCCAAGCGGAAGGAATACGGCAACGGTAGTTAAGGTGGAAGCGGTAATCGCTCTGGCAACCTCGCGCGTTGCATCAAGGATTAATTCCTTGGAAAACTCGGCCTTCTGGGTTCTTCGGAAAATATTTTCGATAACAACGATACTATCATCTACGAGCCGTCCTACGGCGACGGCGACCCCGCCTAGCGTTAAGATATTCAACGTCACACCGGATTGAGAAAGCAGGAACAAGGTTAATCCAAGTGAAAGAGGGATAGAAACAATTGTAATGAATGTGGAGCGTACATTTCTAAGGAAGATCAGAATGACAATTGTCGCAAATAACGCGCCAAGCAACACTTCTCTCATCATACTGTTCACGGAAGTGACGACAGATTCAGCTGTGGAGTAAATCACTTCTGCCGTCGCACCTGGGTATTTCGTCGCGATTTCTTCTGAGATTTTATCTACTTCTTTACTGATATCAACAGCATTGGAGCTCGTATCCTTCGTCACGACCAACGTTAGAGAATCCTTACCGTTAATGCGTGTTAAGGTGTCTTTATTTGCGGCGACTTCAACCGTAGCAACATCCTTCAATTTGACGCCAGGGGCAACGGATAAATTACCCAGCGTATCTAGATCGCTTAGGCTTCCAATAACCTTGATGGCGCTCGTTTTGCCGTCGATGGGTCTTTCTCCAACGTTGACGGTCACATTTTGTCCTTGTAGGACACCCATAAGAACTTGTGCTGGCAATTGCGCTTGGGCTAATTTATCTTTGTCAGGATGAATGATCACTTGAGAGACCGAAGTTCCGCCAAGAACCACACTCGCGAGACCTCTGATTTGTTGAAATTCTGGTAAAATTTTCTCTTGCGCAAGCTCGATATTTTGTTTGGTTAAGCCATCTTTGAAATTGAGGGCAACCCAGGAGAGTGGAATCATCGAAGTGTTCAAACGGATGACGAAAGGCTTGGACATACCTGCTGGCAAAACAACCGAGTTTAGCGCTTCTTGAACGCTCGCTTGGGCATCCTTCATTTTAATATCCGAATCAAATGTCATATCAATTTTCATAAAGCCATCTGAGGATGTAGAGAATACTTCTTTCTTACCTGGCACACTGGAGACAGCTTTCTCTATAGGTGTAGTAGCACTATCCAGCATGGATTTGGCATCATATCCTTGACCGACGACCGTCACACTAATTTGTGGGAAGTCTGCACTTGGCAGAAATTCCATCGGCAATCTAAAGTAGCTGCCAATGCCTGTTCCTAAAATTAATATCACCAAAAAAATTACGGCTGCTTTGTTACTAAAAGCCCACTTCGTAAACCATGTCACACGTCTCGCGCCCTTTCAGTTCGATCTTTATTTTAGATATAGAATTCCATGTTTAGGAGGTTCTATGTAAATAAGGGGCGTATAGTTCTTATTTCATCATTTGGATAAAAGGATGTGCGAAAGGAAATGCTACCCTTATCGTCCATAGTGTGGCGAAGATACTGAAGATGACAGGAAGTGAACGTAACGCATGTTACAAGGCAAAAAGAGGTTGATCTGGATAGCCCTCATCTGTGTGGTCTTGTTCAGTGCTTCTACAACGACTGTATTTGCATATGGCAAAGGAGCGAAAGGCCCTGATGTCTACGCGGTTCAAGGGATGTTGAAGTCTCTTGGTTACTATTCAGGACCCATTACAGGCTATTATGGCAATCAAACACAAGCTGGGGTTAAAGCTTTTCAAAGCAGATATGGTTTGCCGGTAACGGGAAATGTTGACGATCAGACCTTACAATCCATTCTCTGGGCATATGGGAATCTGAAGATTCCGAAGAAGGTGACGCCAACACCGACACCAACGCCAGCACCGTCGCCGATTACACCGAGTCCAACGCCAGAGGAGAAGGTTCCTTCGACATCAGGCTTAACGGTGGAAGAGCAGCAAATGCTGGATCTTGTGAATAAAGAGCGTGCGACAGCTGGACTCTCAGCGCTTACAGCGGACCTAGAGCTCACCAAAACAGCTCGTCTCAAAAGCCAAGATATGGTGGATAACAAATATTTCTCCCATGATTCGCCAACGTATGGTTCACCATTCGATATGATGGAGAAATTCGGAATTACGTATAATGCAGCAGGGGAGAACATTGCTTGCAACCAAGGGGTTCAAGCGGCGCATGAAGCGCTAATGAACTCTCCAGGACATAAGGCTAATATTCTGAGTAAAGATTATACGCACATTGGCATCGGTATTGTGGACGGCGGACCGTGCGGTAAAATGTTTACCCAACAGTTTATTGGTAAATAGAATTGTTAAATGAAAAAGTCTTGGCCTGTGAGTCTGCCTGTTCCGTAATGGAACTGCAGGTCACCGGCTAAGACTTTTTTGCTAAGTTATGCTGATTCCAATCAGGCCGACAGGGATGGATTTTTTGTACTGGACACTTTTTGTCATCTCCAACATCTGACTAGACATTTCTTGCACTACGCCTAAAGCGTGTCGCCTTCTCGCAGTCCCATGTCCGAAAGCAAGAAATGTCGGTTTTGCATTCTTGCATTTTCTTTTACAATGAAGATAGGCTGGAGTGTACAAGATGCAGCAGACAGAGGAGGGAACCAATGGCGAGTTGGTTGAACAGCTGGAGACGATGGTTTTATCCGAAGGGGAACGACCGCAGCGGCACTTATCTGAATAGGCTGATTTGGGTCGGGTGCTTATCGGTATGTCTGCCGATTATGATTGCGGGTCTGGTATATTACCAAATTTCTATGGAGCGGACAAAAGAGCAGATTATTGACGAGAGCAATTCCACACTCGTACTGACCAAGGACAGGGCGGAACGGATGCTCCAAGGAATCGAGAAGGACTCTCTGCAGCTGGCGGCTGACCCGATCATGACAGATTTGTTCGCCGGGCGGATTACGGATATGCCTCTGATCTGGCATCTGGATTTGGTCAATAAGATTACACTGGTCAAGAATGCGAATGAATTTATAAAAGAGATTTTTTTTTATAGCACACTAGAAAGCGTCGTTCTAACGAACAATTATGGCTCCATGGAGCTTGAGAATTATAAATACAAGACAGATATTCAGCAGCTCCTGAACGATACAAGCCTAGCGAAGTGGATCTACTTGCCAACGAGTTCGCAGGAGGGCTTGATTACTTTCGTCCGAAAGGTTCCTGTAGGCGGGAGCAACAATGTACAGGGCATCTTGGGATTGCAAGTGGACATTGGGGAGATAGTTCGGTTCCTTCCTGAAAAAGCTGAAGTGTTTCCCATGGGTAAGGAACTGGTATTTCTTAGCACTTTGGGGCAGTCGAAACACAGGGAGAAGCCCATCAATATGGAAGCATGGTCCGGTTACGAAACCATTGCCGCAGCGGAAGACAGCATCGGCAGCTTCTATGAGACCCGGCAGGATGGGAGTGAAGCGCATGTCTCCTACATGAAAAGCACCTTTGGGCGCACGTACGTATCCGTAATTCCAGAGGACATCATTGCCGACAAATTGGCGTGGATCCGGGTGCTGACGATTGCGGTTCTGTTTTTTATCATCACACTTGCTGCGATGTTTACATATTTAAGCACGAAGTCGGTGTATAGCCCGATCGATCAACTGATCAAGCATAGCAGGTTTCTTGGAGCTGGTCGGATTCAAGGAAGCGAGAATGAACTGGAATATATTCGGGCCTGTCTCGATTATTTGAATAAGGAATCCCAGAGGCTCGGCAAGTATATGGAGAAGGTACAGCCGACCTTGCGGGAACGATGCCTTCAGCAGCTGGTAAATGGCGATTATATTCTCAGTGACTCTCTGCTTCACGATTGCGATATGTACGGACTGACGGTGAAGGCGACGTACGGGGTCATGGTGGTGGAGGTTGAGAATGCCATTAGAGAGACTCGATTCCTGCCGAGTGACAAACCGATTATTGCGTTTGCGCTGACGAATGTCATTCAGGAAATGATGGGGGCAAATCCGGATCTACAGGGTTATGTATTCCCATATGAAGGAAGAGGCGTAGGACTGATTCGCTGGGACGATATGGAAGAGCAGGGCAATCTGCCGCAGCGGATGATTGCCTTCGCTCAAGCGGTGAGTGATTCGCTCCAGAGTTACTTGTCCTTTGAGGTATCCGTAGGAATCGGGCGCTGTTACTCACATATTGCTGATGTGCCAGTTTCGTACAAAGAAGCTGTCGTTGCGCTGCAATATCGGATCTATCAGGATACAGCTTCTATTCTCTACATCGAGGATTTGGAAAGCACGAAGACCCGTGCTGTATTCCGTTACCCGAGGGAGCTGGAAGGAACGATTATCGACGCACTGTCCAAAGGAGAAACGCAGCTGGCGGAGCAATCACTTGAGAAATTCACAAAGGCACTGCAGCAGTCGAAGTCGTATCATTTTATTCACCAGAGCTATTCTGTTCTGCTTTCCGCTATTATCACCTCTTTGGAAAAGCAGGGCGGCAGCATTCTAGATATTCTGGAGCACAATCTGTTCGGACAGCTGGAGAGCAAGCATACCTCAAGAGACATCAACGATTGGTTCACTGGCGTACTCTTCCCACTGAATAAGCGACTGACAGAGGAGACGCTGAACGATAATGGGCAGTCGGCTATCCGGCAGATCTGCCAGTATATTCGCGAGCATTGCAGAGAGGATCTCACGCTGGTGCAGTGTGCTGAGCTTGTCGGGATGAGTCCGTCGTACATCAGTCGGTTGTTCAAAAAGGAAATGGGGATCAATTTCCTTGATTACGTCGTTGAATCCAAGGTGGAGGAGGTCAAGTTCCTGCTGCTAGAGACAGATCAGAGCATAAGTGAGATCTCAGCACTCATCGGATATTCGGAGCGGAATCTTACCCGTATCTTCCAGCGTAAGGTACAAATGACACCGAGTATGTTCCGTTCCGCCTATAGGTAATGCTGTTTAACTTTCGAGGCCTGACATGAGTCGGGTCTCTATTTTTTTGACTGCCAAGCACAAGACAGAATTTGACCTTGCAAGTTTGGGCTTGTCCAAAGCAAGTATTGTCTCTATACCGCCATTTTCGACTATCCTACAATAGGCTCACAGGGGGATAATGTTCATCCCGAACTAACCGAAAGAGGTGCATTGAAATGATGGAGACATCCAGAGCCCGTCCCCGCCTGACAACGGCGACAGTCCCCAAGCAAGTCTATTGGTCGCGCCTTCGGCACCGTGTGCTGCAGCATAAATATATTTACATGCTGGCACTGCCGGGCATTCTTTATTTTATCCTATTCAAGTTTGTGCCCATGTGGGGACTGCTGCTTGCCTTTAAGGATTACAATCCGTACAGCGGCTTCTGGGGCAGCGAGTGGGTAGGTTTAAAGCATTTCACCGAGCTCTTCAGCGATAGTAATTTCTATATTATGTTGAGAAACACATTCGCGATCAATATTTTTGGGCTAGTCTTTATGTTTCCGTTTCCAATTCTTTTGGCCCTGATGCTCAATGAGGTACGTCACGAGACCTTTAAGCGGATTAACCAGTCTATCGTGTATCTGCCGCATTTCCTGTCTTGGGTCGTCGTGGCGAGTATGACGTTCTTTATCCTCTCAACGGATGTTGGAATCATAAATAAGCTGATTACGGAGTCCGGAAGCGAGAGCATTGCGTTCTTATCGAACCCTAACTACTTCTGGGGACTCATTACGGCGCAAAACATGTGGAAGGAAGCAGGTTGGGGGACAATTATTTTCCTGGCTGCAATGGCGGGAGTCGATCCGCAGCGGTATGAGGCGGCTGTCGTCGACGGAGCGAATCGGTGGAGACAGATTTGGCACATCACGCTGCCTGCTATCCGCCCGACCATCCTGATCCTGCTTATTCTGCGGCTCGGTCAGATGGCTGACGTAGGCTTCGAGCAGATCCTATTGATGATCAATCCGCTCGTCATCTCCATGGCGGAGGTATTCGATACGTATGCCTACACCCAGGGGATACTCAAGGGGCAGATCAGCGCTGGGGTTACGGTAGGTATGTTTAAAGGCGTGGTCGGTTTTGTACTGGTCATGACTTCCAACTATATCGTGAAAAAACTTGGACACGATGGGATCTATTAACAAGGAGGTGATGATATGAGCTTTGTTACGCGAAAGAAAAAGTTGGAAATGTTCGATTATGTTAACTACACGATTCTTGCCGTGATCTCACTGATATGCGTATTCCCGTTTCTCTATGTGTTCAGTGTTTCATTCACGGACCCAGAGTCTTATGTGCCGCTGGAATTTTATATTTTTCCGGAGAAATGGTCCTTATCGGCCTATAAGTATATTTTATCGACTGACAGTTTCTTGAATGCACTGAAGAGCACGGCGTTTATAACCATCGTAGGTACGGTATTGAACCTTGTAGTCTCGTTCTCTCTTGCCTATGCGTTGACGAAAAAACAGATGCCGGGACGCGGACTGATGCTCATGGGGGTCATCTTCACACTCGTGTTCAGTGCAGGAATCGTGCCGAGCTACTTGTTGATCAAACAGTTGGGCATGCTCAATTCCTATTCGGCTCTGATCTGGCCAGCGCTTACGAATGCGTGGAGCTTGCTCGTCATTAAGAGTTTCATGGAATCGCTTCCTGCCGAGCTGGAGGATGCAGCTAAGATCGATGGTTGCTCCGATGTCGGGGTATTCTTGCGTATTGTTATTCCGTTGTCCCTGCCAGCAATTGCGGCTTTCACTTTATTCTTCGCCGTATCCCATTGGAATACGTACTTCAATGCACTTATTTATATTTCTGATTCCAAGAAGTGGACCTTGCAGGTGCTTATCAAAACGCTCGTCATTGATTCAGACACCATTGGCGTTGGTCAGTCTGGGGGGGATGACAGACTGGTGCCGCAAGAGACCATTCGCATGGCTTCAATTATGCTGGCGATGGGTCCAATTCTGATTGTGTATCCATTTCTGCAAAAGCATTTCGCTAAGGGAGTGATGCTGGGCTCGGTGAAGGGATAGTTTACGTTGAAATTATAATACAGCAGTGACTCAATCAGCCACGCTGACCGGGTCATATTTAGGAGGAAGCTATGAGTGTAGAAAGTAAAGCATGGTGGCAAAGGCCACTCCGAGTCATTCAACCGAATTTGCAAGTACGGGATACCGATTTAATCGACCCGGAGCAGCTCGCAGCGCAGATGAAAAGTATGGGAGCGAATACGATTGTCTTTAATGTTGGAGGCATTTATGCCTGGTATCCGACAAAAGTGCCGTACCATACGGTGAATGAGCATCTGCCCGCCTCGTTTGATTTGCTCCAAGCAGTGATCGAGGAGTGCCACAAGCAGGATATCCGTTTTATAGCCCGGCTCGATTTCAGCAAGACAGAGGATTCGGCTTACCTGAGCCGTCCCGAATGGTTCGCTCGTCAGGTGAACGGCGAACCACTGATTATCGGAGCTAACAGGCCGGGAAATTGGTCGCTGCTGATGTCGACTTGCATTAACAGCGCTTACCGCAATGAAGCGGTAGCCATCCCTGTGCTTGAAGAGATATTGAGAGGCTATGACGTGGACGGCATTTTCTTTAATGCCCCAGGGTATGTTGCCTGTCATTGCGAGGGCTGCCGGAGGAAGTACCGGTCCGTATACGGAAGAGAGTTGCCGCTGGACGTCAAGGAGTTTGCAGCGGATTGGGCATCGACGTGTATGAGAGACAACATGGATAATCTGTATACCTTCATTAAGCAGACTCGTCCTGAAGTTCCAATGATCTTGTACTACAACCTGTACAAGGACAACTTATTTGATCGTGCACAAACGACGGATATGCTTTGTACGGAGCCGCAAGACATTTTGTCGCTCGGGCATCGACACATCCCTGAGTTCTGGAAGCCTGCACTGAGTATCAAGCTGGGCCGATCGCTGCCTGAGCGACCAGCACCTTTCGGTATCGTGCATTCCAGCCCAGGTATGGATTGGCGTCATACGGGACTGCCCCCAGCGGAATACCGCTTCTGGCTGTCGCAAATTCCGGCTCATGGCGGGAGTATCTGGCATTCGCTCACGGGTATTCCGGAAACCATTACAGATAAGCGCATTCTGGATATTGTGTCCGAGTTCAATCGGAACGCAGCCAAAGTAGAGAACTACATGGAGGATGCGCAAACCGTAGCGCAGGTGGCTCTTATGTGGACGGCAGATGCTACAGCAGAGGGCTGGGCTGACGGGCTTATTGCCCGGCAAATTTTGTTCGATGTGCTTCTGCTGGATCAGGCGAAGCTGGAGAGGTTGCAGCAGTATAAGGCTCTTGTGATTCCCGAGGGGATGAATTATACCGAAGAATTTCTCGCTGCGGTTACAGCTTACGTGCATGCAGGGGGCCAAATTCTTGTTGAGGGAGCGATTCCAGAGCGGATCGAGCTTCAGTCCCTACTTGGCATATCACAAGATCAATACAGCAGTGAATATTTGATGGCATCGTATTTGAGATTCGAGGGAGACCGTAATCCACTGCAAAAGGGCTTGGAACAAACGGAGCTCATCGCGCACCGTGGCAGGGTCGTCTATACCCGGCCGGCCAATGCGGAGACTCAGATATTGGCAACACTGGTACCGCCGTTCTCACCGATGGAAAGCGTAGGAGCACCGCCTGAGCGGGCGTCATTGGCTGTCAGCCATACCGACATTCCGCTTGCGCTGCGTGCTGCCTCCGGCGAAGGCCATGCATTGTACTTCCCATTCTCACTGAGCCATCATATTAATGAGTTTAAGTTAGATGAGCATTACCAACTGCTCGCTAATGCGATCGATCTGGCGCTAGGAGAAGAGAAGTTGCTAGAGACGACTCACTATCAAGGGCTGCAGGTGACAGCTTTCGAGAAGGGGGACGAGATGCTTGTCCATTTGGTTAATGGGGCGGGAAGAAGACCGCTCTCGACCGAGCTGCCTCTTTATGGCATCCAAGTGAAGCTGCGTTTGAACGGAAGAAGCGTAAAGTCAGTCCGGCAGTTGATCGGCGGGGAGCCGTTGGCGTATTCCGTCCGTCAGGAGATGCTTCATGTGGAAGTGCCAGAGCTGCAGATTTGGGAGTGCTTACTCATCGAAACAGGCGAATCGTGATATGATCAGGGATAACGAAAGTTTTTGCATTGTATTAGGCAGGATAGGCAGAACCAACCTTAAGGGGGATGTATCAATATGAAAGCACTAAAGAAATATACGGCAATCATGTCTTGTTTCGTGGCTATATCGCTATTGGCTGCTTGCTCGGGATCGAATGAACCCGTTAAATCTGGAGCAACGAGCGGGACTAAGACCGATAACGCACCACTTACGATTAAAATTTTCGCGGGCTTATATAATGAAGTGCCGGATATGAACAATGCGTACTGGACGGAGTGGCAGAAGCGCACAAACACCAAGCTCGACATCGAATGGGTGCCAGACGGAGACTTGAAGACAAAGGCGGATCTTTTGTTCGCCTCCGCAGACCTTCCCGAAGTGGTTGCCTCTCCAGACTCTACGTGGCCGACACTACGCAGTGCGATCAAGAATGGCGCCTTCTGGGATCTTACTCCTTTCCTCGGAGATCTAAGCGAATATCCGAACCTGAAGAAAAATATGGCTCCGGATTGGCAGAAATACTTGTCGGTTGACGGCAAGATCTACGCGGTTCCACGCTCCCGTTCCCGAATCGATAACGGTATCAAGATCCGTAAAGATTGGCTCGATAAGCTGAATATCCCTGTACCAACCACACTTGATGAGTACGCAGCCGCTTTGAAGAAGATCATCGATAGCGATCCGGACGGCAACGGCAAAAAAGATACGCTGGGACTGATCGGACATGGTGTTATTATTAGCGACGGAGATGATGCGTTCGCTGCTGGTTTCGGAGCTCTGGATCCGACCTACAATAGTGAGGGCGGGATGATGGATAAGCGGCTGACCCCGCAATACACGGAGATGGTCAAATGGTTCCGCGGATTGTACACCGATGGTGTGCTGCCTAAGGAGTTCGCGGTTATGAAAAAAACGCAGGCGGAGGAGTTGTATAAGACTGGCCGTGCGGCTTCCTATGCACGAAGCGTATGGTGGGATAAGGAGTGGGAGGATTCAATCAGCAAGACGCAGCCGAATCCGAAGATTATCAACCTGACTCTAAAGGGACCGAAGGATAATGCTATCGTCCTTTCAACAGGGGTATCTGGTGGGTATTACATCAGTAAGAAGGTGCCAGAGGCCAAGGTGAAGCAGCTGCTGAAATATTTTGACTACACGGCTTCAGATGAAATGACTGACTTTGGCTATTATGGTACAGAGGGCGTTCACCACAAAGTAGTCGGAGGACAGAAGGTATTGACGGATCAAGGCGTCAAGGAAGTCAACACGACAAGCAAAGGCGCAGGTGTGCTAGCTTATGCCAAATGGGGCAAAGTGGAGAGTGCTTCTGGTGACAAAACGTACAACGATGCGAAGAAGAAGGAAGTCGAGCAGTACGACACGATCGGCAAGGTTGATCCGTTCCGCTACGTGTATTCCGCAACCTTCAACAACACTTGGCCGAAGTATGAGAGCGAATTCAAATCAATGGTGACCAAGGCAATCGTTAGCCAAATTTCCATGGACGAGTATAAGGCTTATGTCGAGAAGCTGAACAATTTGCCTGAGATGAAGAAGGCTTTCGTGGAAAATGCTGAAGCGTACAAGGAATTTCACAAAAAATAAATAAAGCTGTGCCACAACGGTTATCAGGGGACTTCCTTGGTAACCGTCTGTCAATGAGAGGAGAGAGTGTCATGGCTTGGTGGACGACGAATAAACTGCGTTTGATTCAAAATAATTTGCGTGAATCCGATGCGAATTTAGATGTGGACTCCTTAGTGTCGAAGTTGAAGGAGTTATCAGCGAACGTGTTGATGATGAATGCCGGTGGGATCGTGGCCTTTTATCCGACAGAGCTTGAGTATCATTACCGTGCTGCTGGGCAAAGCAAGGATTTACTTCAAGAGGCCGTGGAAAAAACGCACGCGAACGGGATGAGGTTTATTGCGCGGTTCGATTTCAGCAAGGCACACGAATCGATTTTTCATAAGCGACCGGAATGGTTCTACCGGACCAAGGAGGGTAAGGAGGTTAATTATCACGGTATCGTACATACCTGTGTGAATAGCTTTTATCAACAGGAGTACTCTCTCCAGGTCATCGATGAGGTGCTTACTCGGTACGAGGTGGACGGCATCTTCTTCAATATGTTCGGGTATCAAACGAAGGACTACAGCGGCAAGCATTATGGCATCTGTTTCTGTGACAGCTGTCAGGCCGGATTCCGGGAGTTCAGCGGCGGTCAAGAGCTTCCGGAGACGGAAAGTCTCGAAGATCCAGTGTACCGGCAGTATAAGACGTTTCAGGAAGTGACGACGAAACAAATTCTGGACCGTATTCATGAGCTTGTGAAAAGCAAGGGCAGAGAGATCGCCATCTCCACCTATAACGAGTACAAGGTTGATATTGTCCGCAAGGAGTCCAATACTGACATTCACCGGCCGCAGCCTGTCTGGCTGTACTCCGCTTCAGAGAACGTACAGTCGCTGGAGGATAGCTGGGATGATAAGCTCGTCAGCAACTGCAGCATCAACGCAATTGATCTAGTTCACCGATTTACTGGCGTCTCGAACCATGAAATTAACATTCGTCTGAAGGAAGGGCTGGCCAGTGGATCGGGATTAGACTTCTGCATCATCGGTGTGTTCGAAGATTACCCGGATAGGGAAAATCTCCCAACCGTAGCTGAGATTTTCAACTATCACAAAGAGAATGAGCGTTATTACGGACAGTTTCACTCGATGGCGGATGTAGCACTGATAAAGCCGGGAAGACCGGTTCAGAAACATATGCAGGAATATTACGGCTTGTACAAAATGCTAAAGGAGGATCACATCCTCTTTGATGTCATTCACCAAAGCACGCTTGCGGTCCATGCGGAGCGCCTTAAGGCCTACAAGGTAATCCTCATCCCAGATACGTCGGGTTTCACCGACGAGGAGCTGGAGGTGCTGGAGCGGGCTTATGAGATGGGCGTCAGCCTGCTTGCTACCGGAGGAGCTTTTACTGAGGGGGTGAAGGAGCAGGAGTTTCTGCGGCACGTATTCGATGCAAGTGTGGAGGGGGTTCATCATTACAGCCAGGAGGCGGCCTACCTATGGACGGAAGACAAGCAACTATTCTCGCGTTTCCCTCAGCGTGATTGGGTATTCCTAGATGGGCCGTTGTATCGTCTGCGGCCTGGTGCAAGAGCGCTACGTGAGCTTCCGCTAGTGGAGCCCTCGACCTACGGTCCGCCGGAGCGGGCGTTCGGACACCGCATCATCGAACAGACAGCAGGGGCGCTAGTTGCAGCGAATTCAAAGGGAAGGGCCATCGTCATTCCATGGCAAGCCGGCACACTGTATTATCAACATGGCTTTGCTGATCATAAGAACGTGGTGCTTGACCTTCTGGAGCATGCGGCGGATCAGTGTTGGAAGCTGGCTACGAATGTTCCTTCTTGTGTGGAGGTGTTTTTTCATCGGCTGGATCACGGCACGTACTTGCTTCATTTGCTTAATCTATCAGGCTTCAATGGCATAACTTATCACGAGCCGATTCCGGTGTACGGGATTGAGCTTTCACTTCGCGGATTAGGGGAATGTCAGAGTACTGAAGATTTGGTGACCAAATCCAAGGTTGACTATAGGAATACGGATCAGTCGGTTACCCTTCGGATAGCGGAGTTGAAGGATTTTGCATCGATTGTAATTCGAGTGTAAGCTGGATCAAAGGGAGGCCCTGCATAACCTTCGGCTAGGCCTCCTATTGCTTGATATCGACGTATCACTCATGTGGAAATAAGCCCTTGGCAGATCGCCAAAGGCTTGCTTTCACAACTTGCTTACTTCCCAGTAATCACAATATCCCACTCGTGGATTTCATAGCCTCTGGCGCCTTCGATGACAAACGGATCATTCTCGGCAAAAGATTTGGCTGCTTCTTCGGATTCGGCCATATAAATGACTAGACCTCCACTGCCGTCAACGAAGCGGCCGTTAGCAAAGATGTTGCCTTCACTACGCTTTTTCTCTAGGTAGTCGAGGTGCTGAGGGCGGAATGTCTGACTCTTTTGTGCATCCAGCATGGGTAGAAAGCATGCAAAGTATTTCATTGATGATTTCCTCCGTTCGTTTTGTTTTGTTGAAATAAATACATCGCGGACATGTCCTTTTCTGCGAGCTCGGTCTGTTTAGCTTCACTTAGCAGCTGCAGTGCTTTAGCTCCCATCGGGAGTTCCAAATTTAGCTCGTCTGCCACTTGCTGAACCAAGGCAACATCCTTATGCAGCAACTTCAGAGCAAAGCCTGCTTCAAATTGGTCCTTAGCGATGAAGCTGTTATAGTGTCGGTCGAGAATCCGGCTTTGGGCAAAGCTGTTGCTTAAGATTTGCACCAGGGTACTCAAGTTTGCACCTAACTGCTGTCCTAGGACTAGCGCTTCACTGGCAGCTTGGGTGTGGATGCCCACCATGAGCTGGTTAATCAGCTTCACAACCGTGCCGCTGCCTACCTCGCCGACATGGTAGATATTTTTGCCGAGAGCTTCAAGCAGGGGCTTTGTGGACTCGAACACTTCTGCTTTGCCACCGACCATGATGCTGAGCGTAGCTGATATCGCGCCTGCTGTTCCTCCGCTGACCGGGGCATCTAGAAACGCCATACCTTTGGCCTCAGCCGCAGCGGTAATTTTTTTGTTTAGTTCCGGGGAAACAGTACTAAAATCGAGAAGAATGAGTCCGGTATGTCCATTAGATAGGATGCCGTTCTCTCCAAGATACACATGTTCCACATCTTGTGGCAAGGGGAGACAGGTCATCAATACGTCCATTTCCTTACTGAGTGTTTGCAAAGAAAGACCTACCTGGCCTCCGGCTTCGGCAAAACGTTGCTCTGCTCCAGGACTTCGGTTCAAGCCGTATACCTCGAAGCCAGCCTTGGATAAATTGGTTGCCATTGGCAAGCCCATATTGCCGAGTCCGATAAAACCTACTTTAGTCATTGTCTCAGCCTCCTATCACTATTTTAATAATCTGGCAATATTGCGTACCCGTTCGTACAAATACGTCCCGGCGTTCTCCATACAAGCGTCGAGTGTCACAGGCTCAGGAACGATGGAAAAAGTGGCATGAAAATGGTCCAGCAGCTGTTCCGCTCCGGAGCCTAGACTGCCTGAGACGAGCAGCGCGGGGACCTTGGCGGCTTGGGCCAATGCGGCAACGTGAATCGGAAGCTTGCCGTAGAGTGTTTGAGAATCGCTTCTGCCCTCACCGGTGATGACCCAGTCCGCCGCCGCAATGTGCTCTGGCAGTTTGACAGCTGCTGCAAGCACCTCTGCGCCGGGCGTCAACTTTGCGCCTAGCACCAGCATAGCGAAGCCAAGTCCCCCAGCTGCCCCAGCTCCTGGCAGCTGGCTTAGCCCTGGTTGTCCCAGCTGTTCTTCAACTCTAGCTGCATAGGCTTGCATGGCAGCTTCAAGCGTTTGAAGCTGCTCGGGAGTCCCACCCTTCTGCGGACCGAACACATGGGTCGCTCCAGTATCGCCGCAAAGGGGATTCTTGACATCGCAGGCCACTTGGATGTCGCAGTCCTTCAAACGGACGTCTAGTCCCGATAAGTCGATCGATCGAATGTTTGTCAGTGAAGCTCCGAAGCCGTCGACCGGGTTCCCGTTGGCATCCAGGAAGAGGCCGCCAAGCGCTTGGAGCATACCAATTCCGCCATCGTTCGTTGCACTCCCTCCAAGTCCTAGGAGGAAGCTTCGGTGCCCTTGATCCATAGCTGCCCGAAGTACCTCGCCGATACCGCGCGAAGTGGTTCTCATTGGATTCCTCTGAATGGGTGTAATCATGACCAAGCCACATATGCTTGCTGCTTCCAGCACGGCCATACCCCCTGGCAGTTGGCCAAATTGGACTTCGACGCTTTCTCCCAGTGGCCCCGTTGCCATTAAGGGAAAAAGCGTACCGTTGGTGGCAGCCACCAACGTATCTACCGTGCCTTCGCCCCCGTCGGCGATTGGAATGACAGTTACGACGGCGTCTCGGACTTCCTGTAGAATGGCTTGCTTCATAATAGTTCCCGCCTCCAAAGAGGTGAGACTGCCTTTGAAGGAGTCCGGAGCAATCACAATGTTCATGTAGGTGACTCCTTTCATTTGATTTATAACTAAATTATAGCTCGCACTAGAAAGCAAAGTCTTTATAGATGGCATACAAAATGAGGGCAAGAAATCCTTTTGTTTTTGGTTATTGTGCAGAAAAATGAATGAGGTGACCACGTATGTTGACACGCGATTTGGCGCAAGAAATCGTAGAAGAGACGATGAGACGTTTAGACCGAAATATAAACATCATGGATGAAAACGGCAGCATTATAGCAAGCGGAGATGCGGTGCGGCTGGACACGTATCATGAAGCGGCAGCTGAGGTCATCCGAACAGGGCAGACACTGGTGATATCGCCTGATAACCAAGGGCGGTGGCGAGGTGTAAATGTCGGGGTGAATCTCCCCATTATGTTCCAGAACCGAACGGTTGGCGTAATCGGCGTCACAGGGGCTCCAGAGGAAATTTTGCCTTATGGGGAATTGGTGAAAATGACGACGGAAATGATGCTGAAGCAAAACTATTTGAAGCTTCAAACAGAATGGCAGCAAATTACGATGGATATCGTAGTGGAGGAACTCATTCGTGCGGAAAACCAAAATCTTCAAGGAGCACTTCATCGGCTTGATACGTTAAAAATGACCATGAAACCGCCGTATCAGCTGGCTGTCGTCTATTTGCCAAATCGAACCTCGTATTCGCAGTCTGTGCTGCGCTTGGCTGAATCCGTTATGGGGAATGCCAGATTGGTTAGCAGCTTTCTCAATGTCCATACGTGGGTTATTGTCTTTTATGACAGAACGGAGGCCCGTGTGCGGAGAGATTTGGAGCGACTGCAGGATCTGTTACGCAATCAGGGCATTGAAGCGCAGTCCGGCATGAGCTCCTCCGTGTGCTCATTCGAGGATATCGCCTATGCTTACCAAGAAGCGTGTGCGGCGCTTAAGCTTGGATTGAAGCAGGGGAGGGCGATTACTGGGTATCTTGAGGTGGAAACCCAAGCGCTCCTTAGTGAAGTGCCGACGGAGTCCAAGGAAAGGTTCATGGGCCGGCATCTGCCGAAGCTTCCAGAGAAGCTGCTTGTGACGCTGCGCGTATTCCTTGAATACAACTTGAACATCGCCAGAACGGCCGAGCGGCTGGAGATTCATCGCAATTCATTAGTTTACCGGCTGACGCAAGTAAAGGAATTGACGGGCTATGACCCGCAGCTATTCCAGGATGCCATTTCGTTGCAGTTTCTAGTATGGCTCAAGGAGTAAAGATGGCTCCAAGATAATAAAAAGAGGGTGCCCCGCCACAAATATGGCGTTGGAGCACCCTCACACGTTTAGGCATATAAATTATTTCGTTGATACAGGTTTGATGGCTTCTGTCCATTCGTTATACTTCTGAAGGGCTGCGCCTTGTTCAATCGCATGACGAGCCATATAGATGCCTTCCTCGATGGAGCCTGCTTTTTGTGAGATCCATAACCGGACAGCACTATTGAGCAACACCATATTTAAATAAGGGAGTGCCGCATCGCCGCGAAGAACAGATAATGTGGTCTCAGCTTGAAGTTCAGCTGTCCATTCCACAACCGGAACCTCAACCATCAACTCATAAATTTCAGGATCTACAATGAATAATTCACTTGTTCCCTCTTGAATGAGGTAAGTTCTTGTACGTTTATCAACGCCTAAGTCCTCTGACCCTTCCATTCCTTGCACAACAATACCACGAGACACACCCAATTCAATGAGCAAATTCGTGATCTTCTCAAAAACCGTACCATGAAACACGCCGACAGCCATGTAAGGAGCTTCTGTGAAGCGCAGCAATTTCTCAGCGGTATTGAACACAGTTCTCAAACCAAGTTCTTTGCGCAACTCGCGCAGTTCACCAAGCGGTTGACACCAGCTTTCGGTAGGTGTGAACAGGAATCCTGTCCGCGCTGCAGCTGAGATCAAAGCTTCTCGCGATGCTTCCAGCGCATTTACACCCAATGCAGTAAGCACATCAGATAAGGTGATGCCCCATTTTGGTGGCATGCTCGGGCTGCCGTGCAAAGTTGTTGGTAATCCGCAAGCTGCTAGCACGAAGGCGGTTGGCAATGTGGCGATGAATGTACGCGAGCGACCATCGTACGGACCAGCGCAGTCCATACTTCCTGGCATAGGGTAGGTGCTTACACGCTGACGCAGCGCGTTAATGAAGGCTTTGATCTCATCAGGGGATTCCATTTTAATTCGTTCTGCTACAAGAAAAGCGCCAATTTGGGCTTGTGTGGCTTCACCGGTCAAAATAAGTTCGGCTGCTTGTGCAGCTTCTTCGTAGGATAAGTCTCTTGCTCCGCGTTTACCGCGACCTACTTCTTTTAATAAGGATATCATCTTTTGCGGCCCCCTTTGTTCTGATCCTGTAGTATCTGATATACCTTGACGATGGAGGTTGCAACGTCGACCATACGCTTACGTTCATTCATAGCTTGTTTACGGAGAAAATCATAAGCTTCAGCCTCAGAGATGCCCTTGATTTCGCATAAAATTCGCTTCGCTTGATCAACCCACTTGCGCTCTTCGAGCTTGGAAAGTAGCTGTTCGCGTTCTTGCTGCCACTCGGTTCGTTGGAAATAATGGTTCACACCAAGTATCAAAGCACAATGAATTTCCAGTGGGCTCATTCTGGAGCCGATTAAGCCATCAATTCCTGCATCCATTTTGCATTCATTAGAAGGAAATGTATGTGTATCACACCACCAGAACAATGGAAGGCTCCGCTGTGCGAGCAACCGTATACGCCAATCCGTTACTTGTTCAGGTTCTACCGATAATAATACCGCATCGACCTTGGGGAGGATAAAGGAAATTTCTTTCATATTAGATGTAGAATAAATGCGAAATCCTAAATCTTTCATAATTTCAGCAGGCAAAAATTCATTTCCTTGAAAATCTTCCGTTCGAACAGTATGCGCGGGCTCAGAGGAGGTAGCTGAGCGAGTTGACATAAACTCGTCGACCAATATGAATGATTGTAACATGGGAATACCTCCATCTTGAATAACTTTTTCATGATAAGTTCATGTTAGGTTTAGATGCTGATTGGTATTATTATACGGCAATACTATAGCATATGCACCTAAAATTTGTCGATATACTCCCCGTGTTCTTATTTTCAATATTTTTGTGTTATGTTTATTGACATGTTGTCATGTGCATCGTATAATCAAGTTAAGAAATCGGCACAATGATGTGCCACCCACTTAACGAAGGCAATGGCGCCTATCCCCTTACAAGTACGTAAATGGATAGGCTTTTTATGTTCTCTTTTATGCAAGGAATCAAATAATCGATCATGCTGATCACGATGAAGTGGCGGCAGTGGCAATGAGGCCGATGAACATCCCACGATTGATGGGTATGTTTGTCGGCCTTTTCTGTTAATGTACAGTCACAACGTAGGGTAGGAAAAAAAGAAGGCGAAAAGCCTCGAAAAAAGGAGAGAGAATACATGGTTGATCGGAAAAGTTTTATGCAAGTGGGGCACAAAGGGTCATTGTTCAGTTCATTCTTGTATTTCGACATGAGCTTCATGGTATGGGTTTTATTAGGACCACTGGCTGTTATTCTCTCTAATGATTTCAATCTGAATGCTGCGGAGAAAGCCAACCTTGTTGCCTTACCGACATTAGGCGGCGCAGTACTTCGCCTTGTGCTAGGCGTGTTGACAGACAAAATCGGTCCAAAACGGACAGGACAGATTGGGCTTTCCTTAACCCTTATCCCTTTGCTGTGGGGATGGTTGTTCGCTAATACAATGGGAGAAATGTATTTCGTAGCATTGATGCTAGGTATCGCAGGCGCAAGCTTTGCCGCTGCATTGCCGCTCGCAAGCAGCTGGTACCCGCCGCAGTATCAGGGATTAGCCATGGGGATTGCAGGAGCAGGGAACAGCGGAACGATCTTTGCTACCTTGTTCGCGAATCGTCTCGCTCAGCATTACGGAGATTGGCATGTGGTGTTTGGGATTGCTTTGATTCCCATTCTATTAACTTTAATTATATTTAGTGTTTTGGCGAAGGACAGTCCGAATAAGCCAGCGCCTAAGACATTAAAGGAATATGGCAAAGTACTGAAGCAAAGAGATTCTTGGTTGTTCTGTATCTTCTATAGTGTCACTTTCGGTGGATTTGTAGGGATGGCTTCTTATCTGACTATTTTCTTCAATTCACAGTATGGGCTTTCACCTGTACGTGCAGCAGATTTTACAACACTATGCGTTATTGGGGGCAGCTTCTTCCGTCCTGTGGGTGGTTGGCTTGCAGATAAAATTGGTGGCATTCGTATGTTAATGGTGCTATACGGTGTAGTTGGCATCATGATGGCAGGTATCTCTACCCTTCCTTCACTCTCACTAACAACGGTTATGCTTTTCGTTGCTATGATGGCTTTCGGGATGGGGAATGGCTCGGTATTCCAGCTGGTGCCGCAACGTTTCCGGACGGAAATTGGGGTTATGACAGGAATTGTAGGAGCCGCAGGAGGATTTGGGGGTTACTTCTTACCTAAAATTCTTGGGAATCTGAAGCTATCGACGGGCTCATTCACACCAGGTTTTCTGATTCTAAGTGGAATTGCTCTTTCTTGTATCGTGATCATTGCGGTTGTTCAAGGGCAATGGAAGCGCACATGGATTGGTGAAGGCGGGAAAGTGAAAGTAACACCAGCAAGCATGGATACCATTCAGGCATAAAGTAGGCATGGCATGCCGCTGATTCCACTTGGTCAGCGGCACAACCTGTAAAGTTTTTGCTCATGCAGCCTGCTCATCAGGCTGTATGGGCAAAGACGTTACGACTAGCGTCTTTGCAGTTGATCAAACTGCTTAAGCTCCATATCCCATATTCGTCATTTGGGGGCTTAGCTCCTGAATGACACTTTTTTACAACTACTACAATTAAATAAATGCCCTAGTAAATGGATGGAAGGATGATCACAATGACAGTCAAAAAAGAGAAGTTAGTCCTGGTCGGAAACGGAATGGCGGGCGTAAACGCCGTTGAACATTTACTAAAGCTGACACCTGATAAATATGAGGTTACGATTTTCGGCAGTGAACCGCATCCCAATTACAATCGAATCTTGTTGTCCTATGTGCTTTCCGGTGATTCTAAAGTCGAAGATATCGTCATTCATCCCTACGAATGGTATACAAATAACAACATTACCTTATACACGAATCAGACTATTACGAGTGTTGATACGATTACACAAACCGTAACGAGCGATAAGGGACTGACAGTTTCCTACGATAAATTAATTTTGGCAACCGGATCTAATCCGTTCATGATTCCTATGCCTGGAGCAGATAAAGAAGGCGTCATGGCCTATAGGACGATTCGTGATTGTGAAATTATGATTGAGTCGGCTAAAAAGTACAAAAAAGCGATTGTCATCGGCGGTGGCTTGCTTGGACTGGAAGCGGCACGTGGATTCCTCAATCTTGGTATGAAAGTGGATGTCGTTCATATCGTCGACACGATCATGGAACGTCAACTGGATCGGACCGCATCCAAAATGCTGCAAGCTGCTCTTGAAGAGCAAGGCATCAACTTCCTGCTGGAGAAACAATCCGCAGAAATTATTGGCGACAAACGCGTGACTGGCCTCAAATTCAAGGACGGCACCGTTGCTGAAGCAGATCTTATTGTTATGGCCGTGGGGATCAGGCCTAACGTAGCGCTTGCGAAAGAATCCGGCATCGAATGTAATCCCGGCATTATCGTTAATGATTACTTGCAAGCGAGTGTTCCGAATGTGTATGCTGTCGGCGAATGTGCGATGCATAGAGGGATCGCTTATGGTTTGGTGGCACCGCTCTATGAGCAAGGTGCTGTACTTGCGAAGCATTTGGCCGGGGTCGAAACAGGCCCGTATGAAGGCTCTATTTTGTACACGAAGCTCAAAGTATCCGGTGTTGATGTGTTCTCAGGCGGTCAATTCGTTGAAGCCGAAGGAACCAAAGCGATTCGTATTCACGATGAATTCTCCGGTGTCTATAAGAAAGTCGTAATCAAAGACAACAAAATTATCGGTGCAGTACTCTTTGGAGATACGGCTGACGGCACGAGACTCATGCAAATGATTCGGGAAGAAACAGATATTAGCGGTATGGGGAAAACGGCGATTCTAACGGACGGTTCCAGTGGCGGTGGTGGTGCGGCTTCTGGGGTTGCAGAGATGAAGGATGACGCGATTATCTGCGGTTGTAACGGTGTAACGAAAGGGACGATTTGTTCGGCCATTAAGGATCAGGGCTTAACGACTGTAGATGAAGTGAAGAACTGCACAACAGCATCACGTTCCTGCGGTGGCTGTAAGCCGTTAGTTAGTGATTTGTTGGCCTTTACCCTAGGGGCTTCTTATGATAAAAATGCTGCAAAAGAAACCATCTGTAGCTGTACGACACATACACGTGATGAAGTCGTTACGGCGATCAGAGAAAAAGGTTTATCTCATGTGCGTGAAGTGATGAACGTTCTTGAATGGAAAAATGAAGAGGGCTGTTCGAAATGCCGTCCAGCATTGAATTACTATTTGGGCATGATTAGTCCTGAAACGTATAAAGATGACAGCACGTCTCGATTCGTCAACGAGCGTATGCATGCCAATATTCAAAAGGATGGTACGTACTCCGTTGTTCCACGGATCTATGGCGGTGTTACGAATCCAACCGAACTCAAACGGATTGCGGAAGTTGCTGAACAATTCAACGTGCCAACTGTAAAATTTACTGGAGGACAACGACTCGACTTGCTTGGTGTGAAAAAAGAAGATCTGACCGCGATGTGGGAAGCGCTGGATATGCCATCAGGGTACGCTTACGGGAAAGCCTTACGTACGGTTAAAACGTGTGTCGGCGAAACCTTCTGCCGCTTTGGTACGGGGGATGCGATGGGCGTCGGAATCGAGTTAGAGAAACGCTTCGAGCGTCTGAATACGCCAGCCAAAGTGAAGCTTGCTGTATCGGGATGCCCGCGAAATTGCGCAGAATCAGGGATTAAAGATTTAGGTGTCGTATCCGTTGATGGTGGCTGGGAGTTATATGCGGGAGGTAACGGGGGCGTCAAGGTACGCGTGGGTGATTTGATGAGCACCGTTAAGACCGAAGCTGAAATCATTGAATATACAGAAGCTTATCTGCAATATTACCGTGAAACAGGGAAATACGGCGAGCGTACGAGCGAATGGGTACACCGTCTTGGCATCGATCATATCCGTGATGTTGTTGAGAATGAAGCTGAACGTAAACAATTGTGTGACCGCATGGATCTGGCACTTTCCGTGACCAAAGATCCTTGGAAACAAGCGATTGATAGTAAGAAAATCCAACGTGATCTCTATGAGGTTGTTGAACTGAAGTAGAAATAGAGAGATATAACGGGAGGAGCAGAGAACATGATAACACAAAATGAGCAAATGATTTGGGTGCAAGCCGTTTCTTATGAGGATTTAGCTATTAATACGGGAAAAACGATTCGTTATCAAGGGGAAGAAGTTGCCCTGTTCAAATTGAAAAGCGGGAAGCTACAAGCGATTCAGAATCGTTGTCCGCACAAAGAAGGCGTTCTAGCTGAAGGTATTGTCTGTGATGACCATGTATTCTGCCCTATGCATGATCGCAAAATTCATTTGCCTTCGGGACTCGTGCAAGCGCCGGATACTGGCTGCGTGAAAACGTACCTCACCAAAGTGGATGATGGAACAGTTTATATTGGGTTTCCTAAAGCTAACGAAATGGCGAGTTAATTTATTCCTACTATATCTACTATAAAAGAGATTGTTCCACGGGGGTGGAGTGCGTGAAAGAATATCTGGTCACATTATCAGATGAACAACCCTCCTCCCATTGTTGCTTTTGCAGTATGCAGTGTGGATTGGAGATAGCACCTAGTGAGAAGACCGAAGGCCTCACCATTAAACCGAGTGCGAAGTTTCCAGTTGCAACAGGTCGTCTGTGTCAAAAAGGCTTGAATGCCTTGGAGCACGTCGTCCACTCGGAACGTATCCTAGAGCCGCTTCATAGGGAGACAGCTAGAGTAGGATCGTGGCAGCCGGTGTCTTGGGATCATGCGTATGCAGATATTGCGGAGAGAATTAACGTGCTGCAGGCTGAACATGGGCGAGACGCCGTTGGTGTGTATGGTGGAGGGTCTTTAACGAACGAAGTAAGTTACTTACTTGGGAAGTTTACGCGTGTGGCTTTGAGGTCCAAATATATCGATTATAACGGTCGCTATTGTATGTCATCGGCGGCTGCAGCGAGTAATCAAGCTTTCGGTATCGATCGCGGCATGACGATGCCATTATCGGAAATTCCTAATGCGAAATATATCATTTTGGCAGGTACGAATATTGCAGAGTGCCAACCAACGATGATGCCCTATCTATTAGAAGCAAAGAAAAAAGGCGCTTTGATCGTAACCATCGATCCCCGTAATACCATGACATCCAAAACAGCGGATATTCATGTGCGGCTTCAACCGGGTTTCGACTCTGTCTTCATTAATGGGCTCATTCATGTGATGATTGCAGAAAACCTCGTTGATCAGAAGTTCATCGATTCACGGACATCTGGCTTTGAACAAGTGAAAGAAGCGGTCAAGTCGTTCACGCCGGCTCGTGTGGAGTATTTAACAGGTGTACTTGAAGCTGTGACTCGTACCATTGCACGTGGCTTCGCCAAAGCGGAGACCGGGATCGTGCTTACAGCAAGAGGTTTGGAGCAGCAAGTGAATGGGGTTGAGAACACACTCAATTACATTAACTTAGCACTGCTTACGGGTAAAATAGGGCGTTCAGGCTGCGGCTATGGGGCTGTGACCGGTCAAGCGAATGGTCAAGGAGGGCGCGAGCACGGACAAAAAGCTGATCAACTGCCAGGCTACCGCTTGATCGAAGATCCTGCAGCTCGTGAACATGTCGCCAAAGTGTGGGGCATCGATCCAAGCGAGCTGCCGGGCAAAGGTGTTTCTGCTTATGAGCTGTTGCAGAAAATAGATGAAGGTGAAATTAAGGCATTAATCGTGCTGGGCTCTAATCCTTTGGTCTCAAGTCCGAATAATAAAATGGTAGAGCGTGCCCTGCAAAAGCTAGAGTTGCTTGTAGTCGCCGATATGTTCGAGACTGAAACCGCACGGTATGCACATTATATTCTTCCGGCGTCCTCCTTTGCGGAAGCGGAAGGCACCATGACCAACCTCGAGGGGCGCGTGTTCCATCGGAGGAAGGCTATGGAGCTGCCGGGGAATTGCAAGCTCGATTATCACATTATCAGTGAGCTAGCTGACGCATTAGGACGGGGTGCTTACTTTCAATATGCGGGTATTGAAGACGTGTTTCGTGAACTAGCCGCAGCTACAGCAGGCGGCAAAGCTGATTATAGCGGCATTACCTACGAGCGCTTGCAAAAGGAAAAAGGGATCTTCTGGCCCTGCGGATCGGCAGACCATCCAGGTACACCGCAATTATTCCAAGATCGTTTTCATCATGCGGATGGCAAAGCCAAATTATTCGGTATTCAACCCAAAATGCCAGCAGAGCCCATTGATTCCGACTTTCCTTTCGTGCTGACAACCGGCCGACTGGCAAATCACTACCTAAGTGGTGCTCAGACGCGCAGAACCGAAGCCCTCAATAAGAAGGCACCCGTGCCGGTTGCCGAAATTCATCCCTCATTGGCCAAACGAATCGGCCTGAGCTTAGAACAAAAAATCCGGATCACCAGCCGGCGTGGCTCACTTGTTTTTCAAGTCAAGGTCACCGAGGGCATTCAACCGCGTACCATTTTCGTCCCGTTCCATTGGGGCGACGAGCATTCGATTAACGTGTTGACGAATGATGCGTTGGATCCGACGAGTCGTATGCCTGAGTTTAAAATTTGCGCAGTGAAGGTTGAGCGAGTTGAGTAGATAGATCGCCCCAGTTGAAATTCGACTGGGGTGTTTGTTTGATTAGACTAGTACCCGAACCCGAACCCGAGCCCGAACCCCGAGCCCGAACCCCGAGCCCGAACCCCGAACCCCGAACCCCGAGCCCGAACCCCGAACCCCGAACCCCGAACCCCGAACCCCGAACCCCGAACCCCGAACCCCGAACCCCGAACCCCGAACCCCGAACCCCGAACCCCTAACCCCAGTACCTGCACTCAACCAATCAACCATTCCTCATCTTGCAACCCCTGACCCAGAACTCACCACCACAAACTTCCTTTTAAACTTTAACTGGATTTTATACAGTTATTTCGACGGAATTACGCCGAATATTCTACTTAGATGGAAAAAGTGCAGTTAATTTTTCCCGTTTACCTCGATACTTCTAAAATGAGCAAATATAACTACATAAAATCCATCTAAATTCAAAATCAGCTCGTTTTGAGCGAAATTTGATGTACAAAATCCAGTTAATTTGCGTGGTAGAAGCCTACAACAAACATAAAAGCCCCCATTCCCCTCAATAGAGGGTGGGTGGCTTGCATGGATCCCTTCGCTGACGGAATCAGATCTTTAATTCCCCAAGCTTAATCAGTTCTACAACCGCTTGTGAACGACCCTTTACGTTCAGCTTTTGCATGACGTTCGATATATGATTCCTCACAGTCTTTTCACTTATGAAAAGCTGCTGTGCGATATCCTTTGTCGTTTTGTCCTGCACTAAGAGTTCGAATACTTCGCGTTCGCGGTTCGTAAGTAAAAATTTGTTTTTGTGGTCGCTGCCCATGGATGTGTGTCACCCCTCCTTGCTCGGGTATTGGGAATTACAAGGTTAAGGGATACAGTCAAAATTAGTTTATGAAGGGCTGTTGTCAATGGTGCGGTATCTAGAGAAAAATAGGCGAATTGTATTTTTGAGTTTCCACGCTAGGCGTGGTAAGCTGAAATGAGATGAATTTGAAACCGAGAGGAGCTGCTTCAGATGTTCAGACGTGATTATTTGATGAAACAGATTGAACAATTGACGGTGGTGCTGCATCGGATTCTTTTTAACAAGGAACATATCCCGATTGAAGATGCGCAAAGACAGTTAGATGAAGCCAGTCGTCATTTATTGGGTTTGAATATTCGTTCTCTCCAATCTTTGTCCAGTAAGGATATTCTGGAGTTGCTATCCTACCAAGGGAGCATCGATACGGCGAAGGCGTTGGTGATTAGTGATATGTTTGTGGGGCAAGGTGATCTTCTTCACCAGCATGAAGAGGATAGCGAGGCTTACTGGGCATATCTGAAATCGTTGGATCTCCTTTTACATTTGTCGCTGTCAGATGAAATTGAGCCTGAGGATGAAGTCAATCAGGAAATTGCCACTCGGATGGTCGTTGGTTTGAATCATTTGAAAGGCTGGGAAATCCCTGAAGGAACGCAGAGACTGCAATTTTCCCATTATGAGAAGCAAGGCAATTACGCGAAGGTTGAAGATGTTTTGTTTCATTATATGGAGGACCATCCGGAGCAGAAAGAACTGCCGTCACAAGGTCTTATTTTTTATGAAAAGCTGTTGCAGGTAGAGGACGAGCAATTGAAGGCTGGAAATTTTAGCAAGGAAGAAGCAATTGAGGGTTTACGGATTATTAAATCGAGGCTGCTCTTATAACATTATCTAATTATAAAGTTGAAGGTGTTGAAAAGATGGCTTGGTATCAGGAAAGTTTTGGGAATGATTATTTGCTGGTCTATAAACATAGAGACATGCAAGGCGCATACCATGAAGTGAAAAAAATGATGAATTGGTTGGAATTGAAGCAAGGCGCACGGCTTTTGGATCTCTGTTGCGGGATGGGGCGGCATTCGATGGCGCTTTCGGGATGTGGTTTTACAGTGACGGGTGTGGATTTGTCGGAAGTGCTCCTCCAGGAAGCGGTCAAGCTAGGTGGAGATGGGCATGTGACATGGATTCACGGTGACATGCGGGATGTGCCGCTAAACGAGACGTTTGATGCAGTTGTGAATTTGTTTACGTCTTTTGGCTATTTTGATGAGGATGAGCAGAATGAAAAGGTCCTTCATGAAATGCATCGGCTACTAAAAAAGGATGGTCGCTTCATCATCGATTTTTTGAATCCAGTTTATGTGAAGGCGAATTTGGTTGCACAGTCGGAACGTAAAGAAGAAGATCTGACCATTCGCGAGACTAGAGCAATCGAAGATGGCTTTGTACGCAAACGGATCGTGATTTCTCAAGATGGTGAGCCGGATCGGCATTATTTGGAGCAGGTGAAGTTGTATGAAAGACCGGTATTTGAAGCCATGTTGCAAAAAGCTGGTTTACATATCGATCATGTCTACGGGGGCTATGAAGGGCAGGATTATGCACCGGAAGCTTCGAGTCGGATGATTTTTGTTGGGCATAAGGAAGGATGACAACTCGGATATGAACGTCGTGACTGTACATACAGATGAAATTACACAAGTAAAGGTGCCGCTGCCGTTTCCTTTGCGATGGGTGAATGCTTACTTGATCCGCGGCAGCAACGGATACACCGTTATAGATCCGGGGTTGCATACGCCGGAAGCTGAGGCGCTCTGGCTGCAAGTGCTGCAGGAGCAAGGGATTGGTTTTGAGCACGTGGAACAAATCGTGCTCACTCACCATCATCCCGACCACTACGGGATGGCCGGTTGGTTCCAGGAGCGCACAGGCGCTCCGGTTCTCCTCTCGGAGACCGGATACGCGCAGGTGCAGCTCCTGTGGGGCCCCGAGCAGCCGATGTCTCCGCTGCTCCTAGAGCTTTTCGCCCGGCACGGCTTCCCCGAAGCCGGGCTGGACGAGATGACGAAGCACATGGTGAGCTTCGTCGAATTGGTTTCCCCGCAGCCGCAGGTTACCCTGCTGCGTGAAGGGCCTGTGCGCCTCGGCGACCGCGTCTATGAAGCCATCGAGACCCCCGGCCATGCCGCGGGTCATCTGGTCTTCTACGACGCTGAGGCGCAGGTGATGTTTTGCGGCGACCACGTCCTGCCGCAAATATCGCCGAACGTTTCCTTCCTCCCGCAGGTGGAAGAAAACCCGCTCGGCGCCTACCTAAGCAGCCTGCAGGAAATCAGCAGGCTGCCGGTTGTGATGGCTTACCCGGGGCACCGGGAGCCATGGCCGCTGTTCACAGCTCGCGCAGAGGAGCTCGTGCGCCATCACCATGAGCGGCTCGCGCTCATGGAAGGGCAGTTAAGCGCGCCGCTGAGCGCTTATGAGGTGTGCCGGGCGACGTTCGGCGACCGGCTGAGCATTCACCAGATGCGATTCGCGCTGTCGGAGACGATCGCACACTTGATTCTGCTGGAAGCCGAAGGCCGCATCCAGCAAGTGGATCCTTTAGCAGATCGCGTATACTACATCGCGACGAAATAAAACAAAAGCTCTAACCATGACACAACCATGGTTAGAGCTTTTTTGCGCATAAGGCTCCTAGCGCAATTACTTCAACGGCTTACTGTACGTCGGTGTATGATTATGTGCCAACCGACCACAAGCCGCCGCTACAATGCCGCATACCATATCATCGATAAAGGTATTGCATTTGCCATCCGTGTGATCACTGTCGAGCTGCTCGATAATGCCCAGTTTGGCTTTATCCAGAAAGCCAAAATTCGTCAATGCAATGGTCCCGTACATAAGAGGGACAGCAGTTGCGATACTTTCATCCACACCGAAAAGTCCTTCATCCATGCCCACGATATGATTGTATTGCGCATTGAATTCTTTGGCCTCGACAGCGGTGTCGATCTTGATCGCGAGCTGAAGCGCGTGAAAAGTTTGCTGTTTGCGAAGAACGGCGAGAATGTGCTCTTCACAGAGACTGCGAGGCATATCGGGATTGTAAGGACGCTGCAACTGATCAAGAATCTCAACCATATCTTCCAGTTGTACGCCTCGTGACTCCAGCAATTGGAGATTACGTTTGGTGTAATCCACTTTCACGCTATCCGAAATAATGACACTTGCGGTGGATGCGACAATCGCACATATTCCTTTGGAGATGAAGGATTTAGGTCTTTTGGTTGGGAAAAAGAAGCGGAATTTACAGTCGATGAAGCCAAAGAGGGATATCGCGCCGCTTCCATATAAACCGCAAATCGACATGGCGATAGTGCGGTGAACGTTATACGCAGGATCTTTCATACTAGCTAGCAATTCTGCATCATGCTTGACCTTTTTCTGAAGCTCCATCAGGGTGGACATGACATTGAAAGTTTCCGTTTTACTCAAAACACCTAATAGGGTAGTTGTAATCAATTCAGTTGGGATTTTCTTAATGCCTTTTATTTCAACGAGCAATCTTGCAACAGCTTCCTCGATAACAGCTTGTGGGTAGTGGCTGAAAACCTCTTCTCGAAATTCATTGAAAATGAGGGTCTTTTCCTTCAAAAATGTTCTCATGACAAGTACCTCCTTGTTCAAATATCAGAACGTATGTCGCACTTGGTAAATAGTCGAATTATTTCTGCATAAACGCACGCGTCCTCAGAGGACGGAATCGCCGTTTATTGGGGGTTCACACGCTGGTATTCAGTATATCATATGAGTTCGAATTGGCGAAGAACTGGTATCGGAAGTCTGAATTACTGTTTTTTTGAGTTTTTAAAAAAGGTGGACAAAAAGTAGTTATAAATCGGACAAAGCCTCGTATACATAATAATACGAAAAAGCTTCGTACAGGCCATGCGAATAGCAAAACTCGAAGGAGGAAATAAGCAAATGAAACATCAACATTGGATTCGTTCAGCCGCTTTAGCGGGGGTGATTGTTCTACTGACCACGGGATGTTCGATTTTGGGCACCGGAAAGAAGAGTGACATCGATGCACCTCCGGGAACGGGGGCAGAGGTCGACGTGAAGACGACTTCAGCTGCGGTTACAGTCGACATGTCCGAAGATGTTACTTCTCAGATGACCGTATATGTAAAAGATGGCAAAGGTTTTGTCACCCCGTTGAGCCTAGCCTTACCGAAGACAGTCTCCGTTGCTAAGACAACGTTAGAGTACATGGTGGACGGAGGCCCAGAAACAAGTCAGTTGCCTTCAGGGTTCCAAGCTCTCCTGCCTAAGGGGACTAAGGTTATTAGTCTCAATGTAAAAGCAGATAAAAGCGCTACGGTTGATTTCTCCAAGGAGTTTCTGAACTACGATGTGAAGGACGAGCGCAAGCTCCTTGAAGCCATTACGTGGAACTTAACGAACTTCCCTACGATCGATAAGGTTCAGTTGCGTGTAGATGGCAAGGATTTGAAAGAAATGCCGAAAGGCAAGACACCGCTGGATGTGCCATTAGCTCGCACCATGGGGATCAATTTGGAGAAAGCGGAGGATACTGAATTTGGTCAAGCCACACCGGTAACCCTCTATTTCTTAAATCAAAATGATCAAAATTACAAATATTATGTCCCTGTGACACGTCTAATTAAGAGAACGGATGATGTTGCTAAGGCTGTTGTGGAGCAGTTAATTAAAGGACCGGATCAGAAGAAGGGACTTGCTGCTGTACTCAACGCAACAACGGAGCTGAAAAGTATTAAGCCTGGTGAAGGTCTGATCACTGTTGACTTCTCTAACAAGCTATTAGGTACAGATCAGAAGGCTACTGCTGATGCGCTGCAATCTGTCATCTTATCCTTAACGGAGAATACAACATTTAAACAAGTGCAAATTAAAGTGGATGGTGCTGTGAAAATAACATCGACAGATAATCAAAACTACAGCAAACCTGTTCTGAGACCCACACATATTAATCCAGCGAAGCTCTAAAAACATAGGTTAGCTACGAACTACTAGGTAACGCCACTTTTTTCGAAAAAGGGGAGTGATCTAGTAGTTTTTTGGTTATTTGTCCAATCACTGACCCTAGGGTGCTTTTCCTTGGTGAGTTTGTTACAATGGGGCGTAAGGATTAGAGCTTTAGAGTGAGCTACAGGAGGAGAAAGACATTTATGAGAATTGGTGGAAGAACGGATCAAGAACTGCGACCTATGCAAATAACCCCTCATTATATAAAGCACGCAGAAGGCTCAGTCCTCATTGAGGTTGGGGATACGAAAGTCATTTGTACAGCTACAATTGAAGAGCGTGTACCTCCTTTTATGAAAGGGCAAGGAAAAGGTTGGGTCACGGCAGAGTATTCTATGCTCCCGCGAGCCACACAAGTTCGCAATCAGCGTGAAGCGGCAAAAGGTAAATTAGGTGGACGCACGATGGAGATTCAACGTCTTATCGGTCGAGCACTGCGTTCGGTTGTCAACTTGGAAGCGCTAGGCGAGAGATCGATTACGCTGGATTGCGATGTGATTCAAGCAGATGGCGGCACGCGCACAGCGTCAATCACGGGTGCATTCGTGGCGATGGCTTTTGCTATTAATAAGCTTGCTAATGACAAAAACTTAGCCAAGTTTCCGATCAATGACTTCCTTGCTGCAGTCAGCGTTGGTGTCATTGGCGATACGCCGAAGCTGGATCTGAATTATGAAGAGGATTCCAAAGCGAAGGTTGATATGAATGTGGTGATGACAGGCCAAGGTCAATTTGTTGAAGTCCAAGGAACAGGTGAGGACGCTCCTTTCTCCCGTAAAGAATTGGATGAATTATTGGCATTGGCAGAAGCCGGAATTAACACCATGATTGAAGTTCAATCCGGTGTGCTAGGACCGATTGCAGAACGTATTCGAGGTGCCCAGCATGCGGCTACAAAGTAATTTTGTCGTCATTGCAACGCGTAACGAAGGCAAGGTAAAGGAGTTTGCTGAGCTTTTTGGAGCTAAAGGTTATAAGGTTCGCAGTCTAGCGGATTACACGGATTTACCGGAAATCGTGGAGAGTGGGAAAACCTTCGCTGAGAATGCTCGAATCAAAGCGCAGATCATCTCTGCGCACCTTCATGTACCTGTATTAGCGGACGATTCTGGTCTATGCGTGACAGCTTTAGGCGGAGACCCTGGTGTGTATTCGGCTCGCTACGCGGGAGAAAACGCAACAGATGCTGATAATAACGCGAGGCTTCTCCAAGCTTTGCGTGAGCTGGACAAAAGAATCGAGCTCCCTGCAGGAGAGGAACATCCTCCATTACTAAGCGAGGCTTCCTTTGTTTGTGCGCTCACACTGATTGATCCTGTGGCGAATGAAGTGATTGAAGCTGAGGATGTCTGCCAAGGTTACATTCTTCATGAGGAGCGCGGCGCGAGTGGTTTTGGCTACGATCCTTTGTTCTATATCCCGTCACTGGGGAGAACGATGGCCGAGCTAACTATGGAAGAGAAGAATGAGCTGAGTCACCGTGCCAAAGCTTTGCGGATGTTTCTTGATCAGCTGCCTGATCAAACGAGTTGAATATAAAGAAAGACCTGCAACCACATGAAAGCGTGGAAGCAGGTCTTTTTATTTTTACTTTTTAGTTCCATTAGCCATACGATTAACGAATCGATATTTTATAAGTCCGAAGCCAAGTATCTACTTGCGCTAAGTAAGCGAATAGCTGAGGACCCGTCATTAACTGACCGAACCATGGAAGATCGAAATCATTAGAGTCTGAGCTTGCGAGTGCGCGGATCTTTTTGACGTCGATGAAGGGCAAGAGTGGGGATGAAGGATCATCTAGAATTTCCAATACCCATTTTCGGACGGCTGTTAAATAATTCGGGTTGTGTGTTTTCGGGTAGGGACTCTTTTTCCGTGTGAGGACATCTTCGGGCAGTACGCCACGTAAGGCTTGACGCAAAATGCCTTTTTCTCGATCCCCAGAAGTTTTGATTTCCCAAGGAATGTTCCACACATACTCGACTAGGCGGTGATCACAGAACGGAACGCGCACTTCGAGCCCGACGGCCATACTCATGCGGTCTTTGCGATCGAGCAACGTAGGCATGAACCGCGTTATGTTCAAATAAGACATTTCCCGCATCCGGTTCTGCTGCTGAGTTTCCCCAGCTAGGCGAGGGACCTCGCTTAAAGCTTGTTGGTACCGATTGCTGACATACTCGACGGGCTTAATCCAATCTACAAAGTCCTGTGCCAGCAGATCAACCCGATTTGCCAACTTGAGAGACCAAGGGAACGTGTTCGCTTCAAGTGCTTCAGTATTGTGAAACCAAGGATATCCACCGAATATTTCGTCAGCGGCTTCTCCAGAGATGGCAACGGTAGCTTCTTTTTTAATTTCTCGGCAAAATAAATACAAGGATCCATCGACGTCGGCCATCCCAGGTGTATCGCGAGCGAGTACCGCTGTCTTCAGGGATTCCACAAGCTCTGGCGTATCAAATTCGATGTAATGATGCTGGGTGCCTAGGTGGTCGGTCATCCTTTTGATCCAAGGTGCATCAGAGTTTGGTTGGAATAGATTTGCTTTGAAATGCTTATCGTTATCTTTGTAATCCACGGAGAAGGTGTGGAGGGATCCTTTCCCGCTTTCTTTGTAATGTGTCGCAGCGAGTGCGGTGAGCGCGCTAGAATCAAGTCCGCCGGAAAGAAGCGTACAGATCGGAACATCCGATACGAGTTGACGTTCGGAAGTATCGCTTAACAATTGCCCAACCTTGGCGGCTGTTCCCGCGATATCGTCGGGGTGCTGGTGACTTTCGAGCTTCCAGTACGTGCGAATGGATAATCCATTTCGATCAAAAATAGCAAATTGACCTGGCTTCAGCTCTGACATGTTGCGATAAATCCCATGTCCTGGCGTTCTGGCCGGTCCGACTGCGAATATTTCAGCAAAGCCTTCCGCGCCGACTTCCGCTTTGAAATCAGGGTGGGCTAGAATCGCTTTGGGTTCAGAACCGAACAATAACACACTGTCCTGATGGGAATAAAAGAGAGGCTTAACGCCGAGTCTATCCCGTACTAGGGTCAGTGATTGCTCTTGGTCATTCCAAGCCGCAAAAGCAAAGATGCCATTCAGACGGTCAATACATGCTTTTCCCCACTCAATAAAGGCAACCAGAAGGACTTCAGTATCACAGTTTGTGCGAAAGTGATGGCCGCGGAGTTCAAGCTCCTTTTTTAACTCAGGGGCATTATAGAGTTCGCCGTTATATACGATGGTATACGTATAGTCGCCTTGTTTGCGTACCATAGGCTGAGCGCCGTTCTCAGGATCCATGACACTAAGACGTCGATGTCCAAGGGCACAGTGCTGTGAAATCCAGGTACCTGTTGCATCAGGTCCACGCAGGTGGAGCGTTTCCGTCATATTTTCTAGAATGGACGGGTACCCGGTCAAGTCTTTCCGCCAATCTATCCAACCCGTTATTCCGCACATAGACGTTCCTTCCTTTCTTTTTAAAGAGAGCATAATGATAAAGGGTATGCAAATGGAAGGTATTAAATGTCTGTCCAGAAAACCGGGGGAGCAAGCCGGGACGTGGTTTTTGTATAGATTGGGTGTTTAAATTTCGAGCCGCCGTGACATTCTAAAGGGGTAATGCCATTCTTTCTTCAGGAGGCGAGTGCTCATGGATAGTCATTTCATTAGCAAGCTGCACGAGAAGCAGAGGAAAGCCGAGAAGAATAAAAGGACACAAGGTGACGGTCAGACAGGCAAGAATTTGCCTCATAAGATGCACTAACGTCGTTTGGCATGAGCAAGAGCCTGCAGGGAGAGATCTCTGCAGGCTCTTTGTATCTGATTTGTTGTATCTGGTATTTCTTCTTGTATTCCCTATAAATTAGAAGGCATAATCGTAAATGAATTCTTCCATACTATTGAGGCTTTCATTCTATGAATTGAAGGAGTTGCTTAGCATGGGTAAAAAGAAAAGTATGTCACAGAAAATACAAAGCACAATCGACAACTCGAAGCAATCCTCACGGATTCAATCGAATTTGGACTCGACAGAACCAGGACACCATCAACCTAATCGACCATCGGTTTAATCAGTTACTTCATACGCCCTTGCTGCTAACCGCAGCGAGGGTGTTTTTCATTCATGTAGGCGGTTATTGGCTAAGCTGGGGTTGGGTTATGTATATCATTTATATAGAGGATGCCAAGTGTTCCGTAGTCGAAGCAATATGGTCATATGCTTTCTTTAATTGTTCAATCGAATTGGAGTTGACGGAAATTTGCTTTGTAGTATCCTCAATACTTTGAATCATCGATGATACCGATGTCGATATATTAATTAACTGATCGGATATTTCTTCGGCAGATTGTTTGCTAGAACTAGCCATTTTCCTAATTTCATTGGCAACCACCTCAAACCCTCGTCCAAGCTCGCCTGCACGAGCAGCTTCAAGTGCGGCATTCAGGCCCAATAGATGGGACTGAGAAGCGATTTCTTTGACAATCGTGGTTACAGACTGGATAGTCTTCACTTGCTTCTCAACTGTAGAAGACTCTCTGCTCATCTCTGACATATGCGTAACGATCACTTTGGAAGCTTCTAATACTTCCTCTGTGCTGGCGGTAATCTTCTCTACCATAGCTTTCAAATCGGCAGTACTCTGTTGTAGGACGGTTTCACGACTCGTAACATCAGTGGCGATCTTAATGATCGCATTCACGCGGCCTTCGTTATAGACCGGCATGTAAGTTGCTTCTAATGTAAGTTTTCGTCCACCATTTGCAATCCGGATAATTTTATCTTGAAAGGCCTTACCACTACGTAGGTCTTTCCAGAGATTATCATAGGCTGAACTGGAAGCAAATTCAGGCAAACAAAACTTGCTATGATGGAAGCCGATAATTTCTTCCACCGTATATCCCATAGCAGAAGTGAAGAGCGAATTTGCCCATGTTACATATCCGCTCGTGTCAAACGTAATCATAGCTAGATGGCTTTGTATAGAAGATAAAATTTCTAATTGGTGTTTCGTTGTGTCTTGCATTCGTTTCACTCCTCTAAGTATAGTAACTTAGCTAATTCTGAGTTGTTAACATGTACTAATAATATTTTACCCTAAAAAAGGAGAGGATTCGACAAAATTTGCGGCGGAATTACAACATATTCTAATCAGCCGATGTTAGGGATTCTAAAGTCTATAACAAAAAGGCCGCGCAATTGCGCGGCCTTTTTGTTTAAAATTGACGTCCCAGGAGGGATTCGAACCCCCGACCGCACGCTTAGAAGGCGTGTGCTCTATCCAGCTGAGCTACTGAGACCTATGACACTTCTTACCGCCTGGACATGATCCGTTTGGCGAAGCAAGAGTTAATATATCACAACGTATAATGCGAGTCAACTTCATTTTTAAATATTTTTGCAATCATTTGGATGATAGAGTAAACTGGCACAAGCGAGACCACGAACAGAGGTGATCCTAATGTCAGACCCATCTTTAGAGAATGTTATCCTTTTTCCTAAAACAGAGCAGTTCTATGAGGACGAGTTAACCAAGTTGTTAAGGTCCGAGCAATATAAAGAAGCACTTGATATGCTTACTTTTCTTCTGCAGTTTCCCAATGTTGATGCGAATAAGTCTGACCAATGGGAAGCCCTGCGGCACTGGCTGCTCACTATGTTTCCGGAAACGATGTTTTCAACATCAGAGACAGAGGATGAAGTTTCGGAGGCAGAATCCGACTTATTGCGGCAATATATCCACGACAAAGCAGCATCAGATGATGGCGCTTTTGTGAACAAGCTTCAAACTATGCTTCAAGAAGGAACGCTAGAGGAGCAAGTCAGTGCCTTGGAGCAGCTTGCTTTTATCGAGCAACCTGAAGTGAGTCATTTCGTAAGAAACTGGCTTTGCGAGAGACCGCGGCACCCGCACTTACAATTCAAGGCTCTTCAGACGCTTAAACAAATGGGGGAGCATGGGCTTATTGAGTTCCCCAAGAATGGTAAAACGGTTCTCGTGGAAATTGATGAAACACCGCTAACCGCGGAAGATTTTCCATTACGAATTCGTGATATGATTCGCAGAGTCGGGGACATTAGTGAAATAAGCCAACCTGACTTTGTTTACTTCGCAACGCAGACTTGGCAGGAGTTTCTTGCCTATGCATATGGCACCTCGATTTATACGGAGCTGCTAAGGGCAGAAGAAAGTGCGGTAGACGTATGGGCCTCAGCTCTGCATGCAATTTTGCAAGACAAATTGTTCGGTACCGTTGATCGAGAAGAGTTGTTAGAAACTTATGGCATCGTGGATGCAATGACCTTGCAATGGAAGCGGGCACACAATGTGTTAACGGCGTTTGTTAAGCAATTTAGCCCTGATCCTAGTTAAGAACAAAGCTTGCTTGAAATGAAAATGTTATATGGTATAATAGAATGGTTATAATGAGCTTAACGTGAAAAATATATGTCATGGTACATTTTTGGAGGGGAAGGCATAAAATGAAAGCAAGTTGGGAAAAAATAGAGAAGAACGTTGGCGTTCTTGAAGTTGAAGTTGGGGCAGAACGTGTAGCAGATGCTTTGGATAAAGCATTTAAAAAGGTAGCAGCGAAAGTGAATGTTCCAGGATTCCGTAAAGGGAAAGTGCCTCGTTCGATCTTTGAAGCTAAATTTGGCGTTGAGAGCTTGTACCAAGATGCTATCGATATCATCTTACCAGAAGTTTACGTTGAAGCGATTGAAGAGGTTAAAATCGAGCCTGTTGATCGCCCTGAAGTAGACGTTGAGCAATTTGGTAAAGGTCAAGTTATGAAATTCAAAGCTAAAGTAACAGTTAAGCCTGAAGTAACGCTTGGCGATTACAAAGGTATTGAAGTAGACGCGGTTGACGCTACTGTTTCTGAGCAAGAATTGAATGATGAGCTTACACGTTTGCAACAACGTCATGCTGAACTGGTTGTTCTTGAAGAAGGACAAGCTGCTAACGGCGATGTTGTTATCATCGATTTCGAAGGATTTGTTGATGAAGTAGCATTCGAAGGCGGCACAGCGGAGAAGTATTCCCTTGAGCTTGGATCGAACTCCTTCATCCCAGGTTTCGAAGAGCAACTCGTAGGTCTTGGTAAAGGCGAAGAGAAAGACGTTAACGTTAGCTTCCCTGAAAACTACCATTCCGAAGATTTGAAAGGCAAAGCAGCTGTGTTTAAAGTGAAACTTCACGATATCAAACGCAAAAACCTGCCTGAGCTTGACGATGAGTTCGCAAAAGACGTAAGTGAATTCGATACGCTTGTTGAGTACAAAGAAGAGCTTCAAAAACGTATGCAAGAGCGTAAAGAAAAAGATTCCGAAGCTGCAATTGAAACTGCAGTTGTTGAAAAAGCTGCTGCTAACGCAGAAGTTGAAATTCCAGGTTCGATGGTTGAAGCTGAACTTGACATCATGGTGAAAGAATTCGAAAGACGTCTTCGCTCCCAAGGCATGACGCTTGAGATCTACTACCAATTCTCCGGTCAAAACGAGAGCGCATTGAAAGAACAAATGAAAGAAGATGCTGAGAAGCGTGTTCGTAACAACCTTGTTCTTGAAGCTATCGCAGCTGCAGAAAAAATCACAGTTTCCACAGAAGAAGTTGATGCGGAACTTGAGAAGTATGCACCGTCTTACCAAAAATCAACAGCTGAACTTCGTGAGCTGTTTGCTTCCAACGGATCTCTTGAAGGTCTTAGCAATGATCTAGTTATCAGAAAAACGGTTGATTTCTTGCTTCAAAATAGCAAGCATGTTTCCGCAGCCGTGTAAATAAGGTAAGTAAAGGCACGTACGCAAGCAACGTGCCTTTCTTTTACCCTAATTTACGTCTAAATGCTTTAGTACATACGTATTACCGCTTACATAGCTGATTTCAGAAAAATGACATTGTTGTTCAATCGTGTTAAACTGTAAATGAATCTCAGTACACTCAATTGAGAGAACATGGCGCTTGCCGCAAAAGGAGTTGGTACAATGAGTCTTATTCCTATGGTTGTAGAACAAGAGGCTCGTGGGGAGCGTTCCTACGATATCTACTCGCGTTTACTTAAGGACCGCATAATCTTCATCGGGACCGCTATTGATGACGATGTGGCTAATTTGGTCATTGCCCAGCTGCTCTTTTTATCCGCCCAGGACCCTGAAAAAGATATTCACCTATATATCAACTCACCTGGTGGGTCTGTTACGGCTGGAATGGGTATCTTCGATACCATGCAGTTTATTAAACCGGATGTATCTACGATTTGTGTAGGTATGGCCGCAAGTATGGGTTCTTTGCTTTTGACTGCAGGAGCCAAAGGTAAGCGATACGCGCTGCCGAATGCAGAAGTAATGATTCACCAACCGCTCGGCGGTGTTAGAGGTCAAGCAACCGATATCAAAATCCATGCGGATTGGATTATCAAGACCAAGCATAAACTCAACCAGATTTACGTGGACCGAACGGGACAGCCGCTTGAAAAGATCGAAAGAGACACCGACCGAGATAACTTTATGAGCGCTGATGAGGCGAAGGCATACGGGTTAATCGACGAGGTTATCACTCGAAACGACTTGAAATAAAGGAGTGATCCCATGTTTAAATTTAACGATGAAAAAGGCCAACTCAAATGTTCCTTTTGTGGAAAATCCCAGGACCAAGTTCGAAAACTTGTTGCCGGACCGGGAGTTTACATTTGTGATGAATGTATAGAGCTTTGCACGGAGATTGTGGAAGAAGAATTAGGGCATGAAGAAGAGCTAGATCTGAAGGATGTTCCGAAACCAAAGGAAATTCGCAATATTTTGGACCAATATGTCATTGGTCAAGAACAAGCGAAGAAATCATTGGCTGTTGCTGTGTATAACCACTACAAACGGATCAATTCCCAGAACAAGCTTGAAGATGTTGAACTACAAAAAAGTAATATCGTCCTTCTAGGACCAACAGGTAGTGGTAAAACACTTCTTGCGCAAACTCTTGCGAAAATTTTGAATGTGCCATTTGCGATTGCCGATGCAACTTCTTTAACAGAAGCTGGTTATGTAGGTGAAGATGTTGAGAACATCTTGCTCAAACTGATCCAAGCCGCTGATTATGATGTTGAAAAAGCAGAGCGCGGCATCATCTATATTGATGAGATTGATAAAGTTGCACGTAAATCCGAGAACCCATCCATTACACGTGATGTTTCCGGTGAAGGTGTACAACAAGCTCTTCTCAAAATTCTTGAAGGCACAGTAGCTTCCGTACCTCCACAAGGTGGTCGTAAGCATCCGCATCAAGAATTCATTCAAATCGACACGACGAATATCCTATTTATTTGTGGTGGAGCATTTGACGGATTAGAGCAAATTATCAAACGCAGAATCGGTAAAAAAGTCATTGGCTTTAGCACAGATGGCGCGAAAGTTGATTTGAAACCAGGTGAATACCTATCCATGGTTCTTCCGGAAGATCTTTTGAGATTCGGATTAATCCCGGAATTCGTAGGTCGTTTACCGGTCATTTCGACGCTAGAGCCGCTTGATGAAGCAGCGCTTGTGCGTATTCTTTCCGAGCCTAAGAATGCGCTCGTGAAGCAATACCAGAAGATGCTCGAGATGGATAACGTTTCGCTTGAATTTGATGCAGAAGCACTTGATGCGATTGCCAAAGAAGCGATTAAACGGAATACCGGTGCTCGTGGCTTGAGAGCCATCATTGAGAGCATTATGCTTGATGTGATGTTTGAAGTTCCTTCAAGAACGGATGTTTCTACTTGCGTCGTTTCCAAAGAAACGGTACAAAACAAGATCACGCCTGTTCTGACGACCAAAGAAGGCGCACAGCCATCTGGTAAGAAGAAGGAAGAAAGTGCATAACCGATTAATTCATAAATGAACACACAGCCTCCAATCCAATTTCCATTTCTGGGAATTGGAGCGGAGGACTTTTGGTGTCATGGGGAGAGAAACCAAAATGTTCCATAGAAGAGATACCAGAGCCGTTCGGGTAGGTGATTTAACGATCGGTGGCAGTAACGAAGTGATTATGCAAAGCATGTGCACAACGAAAACAGCTGACGTCAAAGCGACTGTAGCAGAAATTCTTCGTTTAGAAGAAGCAGGCTGCCAACTTGTACGCGTGACGGTGAACAATAAAGAAGCCGCTGAAGCGATCAAGGAAATTAAGAAGCAAATTCATATTCCGTTAGTCTCTGACATCCATTTCGATCACCGTTTAGCGCTTGCTGCGATTGAGAATGGGATCGATAAAGTCCGTATTAATCCGGGCAATATTGGTCGCCGTGAGAAAGTCGAAGCGGTTGTTAAAGCTTGTAAAGAACGTGGTATTCCGATTCGTATTGGCGTTAACGCAGGATCCCTTGAGAATCATCTTCTTGAAAAGTATGGATATCCAACGCCTGAAGCTATGGTCGAGAGCGCTTTGTTCCATATTAATATTTTGGAAGAACTCGATTTCCATGATATCATCGTATCCTTGAAAGCGTCTGATGTACCAATGGCTATTGCGGCATATTCGCAAGCTGCGAAGGCATTTAACTATCCACTTCATTTAGGGATCACAGAGGCTGGGACGCTCTTTACAGGGGCTGTGAAAAGCGCTGCTGGGATTGGGACTTTGCTTAATATGGGGATTGGTAATACGCTTCGTATTTCTTTGAGTGCTGACCCCGTCGAAGAGATCAAGGTTGCAAGAGAACTGCTCAAGACATTTGGTTTGATTACGAACGCCGCGACATTAGTTTCCTGTCCGACTTGCGGTCGCTTAGATATCGATTTGTTCTCTATTGCTAATGAAGTTGAGGACTACATTGCCAAAATCAAAGTACCTATTAAGGTATCTGTGCTAGGTTGTGCCGTAAATGGCCCTGGTGAGGCAAGAGAAGCCGATATTGGCATTGCAGGGGCACGTGGCGAAGGGATGCTATTCCGTTACGGAGAAATGATCCGGAAGGTGCCTGAAGCTGAATTACTTAGTGAGTTGAAAAAGGAAATTGATATCATTGTGGCTTCTTATGAACAGACTGGGGTTATTCCTGGACGCAAGCAGCACTAAGTAAATAGGATTTGAACAAACCGTTAGAGAACTCTTGTGAGAGTCTTTAACGGTTTTTTTGTATGCCCATGATCGCATATCTTACGCATATTTGATAAGCAAGAGAAGCATAATGAGTAAAACTGGAAAGCATACTCTATTGACAGTAAGTCTTTCCAAAGCACTAGGAGGAGAAAAGGATGAAGAAGTATCCAACATTTGCATTATGTCGACAGGTGGCTCTTACTCTTATTGCGGGAGCTATTCTGACGGTTAATCCAGGATTTGCAAAGGCCGATCCTATTTTGAACCCCCAGCAGCCTACGGCAGCAGTGACGAAGAAGGTCGCTATCGTCATTGACGATTTTGGCAACAACATGGAAGGGACAGCGGAGATGCTGAAGCTGCCCATTCCATTTACAGTGGCTGTTATGCCTTTCTTGCCCTCAACGAAGCAAGATGCGCAGTTAGCCCATGACAGAGGACTTGAGGTCATCCTACACCTGCCGATGGAGCCTGTGAGAGGGAAGAAGAGTTGGCTCGGTCCTGGTGCCATCACAACAGACTTGTCCAGTGAAGAAATCCACAAACGTATCGTAGCGGCGATTGATGACGTTCCATATGCCATAGGAATTAATAATCATATGGGGTCCAAAGCGACCGCTGATGAAAGAGTGATGAAAATTCTCATTGAGATTTGCAAAGAACGAAATCTCATCCTACTGGATAGTCGAACAACACCGAAGAGTTTGATTGGCAAGATAGCAGATTCACGCGGTGTGCCGCATGCAGACAATCAGCTTTTTTTCGACGACTTGTATACTTATAGTCATATTAACAAGCAAATGGTCAGACTGAAGAAACTCATCCATGAAAAAGACGAAGTGATTGCGATTGGTCATGTGGGGCCTCCAGGAAAGAAAACGGCTCATGTCATTCATGAGGCAATTCCGGCTATTCAAAAGGAAGCTACCTTTGTCCCCATTTCACAAATGGTCAAATAACTAGTTCGCATGCGTCATTGAAAAATATTGATCGACAGCCTGTGTAATCGCTTTGGCAAGTTTTGCTTGATGGTGATTGTCGTTCAATAGCTTGCGATCCGTCTTGTTTGATAAAAAGCCGAGCTCTACAATAACGGAAGGGCATTTTGTAAACTTGAGTACATAATACTTTTTGCCAAGTACAGGGAGCTCTTCCATCCCGTAAACGTTATTCAATGTACCTTGCAGTAAGCTTGCCAACAAGATACTGTCTGATTGATTTTGGTAAATCACAAGGGGACCGCGCGTGTTTGATTTTTTGGACCAATTGATGTGCAAGCTGAGCATGATTTTCGGTTTAATGGTATTGGCAAGACCAGAACGTTGTGCCAGGTCCTTTCTGTGTCTACCTCCGTATGACCATCTATTATCATCACTTAATGCGTAATCTTCGGTGCGATTTATGATAACACGATAACCTCTTTTAACTAGTGCTTTATACGTCTTTTTGGCGATAGCTAAGTTCATATCTTTTTCTTCGTATTTGCCAACCATGGTCCCGCTATCGATGCCGCCATGCCCTACGTCGAGAATAATGTCTGCGGTCGGAAGAAGAGGATCGTTACTAGCAGCCGCAGATATCTGCGAGTTAGGCGCACAAACAACTAACGCAAGTACGATAATCAACAGGTATTGCTTCAAATCCCGCCACATCCTTTTTGCAAGAATAACTACCCTTATCCTTCTTCCACAAGGAGGGTATCATACGTGATGCAAAAGTTTGCATAGATTGGATTAACCTTCTTTTACACGGGAATAATGGAAATTAGCAAAGGTAGATAGGCAAGGTATGTACGTAACTAATCGAAGATGACGTGTTTAAGGAGGTTCAACACATGAGTTTAAGTATCATTCTAATGGTCATTCAAGTGTTTTTTGCAGTTGTAATCGGGTTGTATTTCTGGAATTTGCTGCGAAATCAACAGACGAACAAGTCTGCAGTGGATAGAGAGTCTAGGAAAGAATTGGAAAAGCTACGCAAGTTGAGATCCATTTCGTTAACCAAACCTTTATCTGAGAAAACAAGACCTTCTTCTATGCAAGATATCGTTGGCCAAATTGAAGGGCTGAAAGCTCTGAAGGCAGCACTATGTGGTCCTAATCCTCAACATGTGCTTATTTATGGCCCTCCCGGAGTGGGGAAAACAGCTGCTGCACGCGTCATACTAGAGGAAGCGAAGAAGAATCAAGAGTCACCATTTCGGCCTGACTCTAAGTTTACTGAGATTGATGCGACGACGGCTCGTTTTGATGAGCGTGGTATCGCAGACCCGTTGATTGGTTCTGTTCATGATCCTATCTATCAAGGTGCAGGTGCGATGGGGGTTGCTGGGATTCCGCAGCCTAAGCCAGGTGCTGTAACGAAAGCGCATGGTGGGATTTTGTTCATCGACGAAATCGGTGAATTGCATCCGACGCAAATGAACAAATTATTAAAGGTGCTTGAGGACCGTAAAGTATTCTTGGAGAGTGCTTATTACAGCTCTGAGGATGCGAATATTCCTGGGTATATTCACGATATATTTCAGAATGGACTACCGGCAGATTTCCGTTTAGTTGGAGCGACAACGCGCACACCGAGCGAGATTCCTCCGGCCATTCGTTCGCGTTGTTTAGAAATATTTTTCCGTCCGTTACTACCTGATGAGGTGGGTGAAATTGCTCGGAAAGCTCTTGATAAAATTGGTTTTAAAAAATGTGAAGATGCCGTAAATGTAGTGACGAGATATGCAACGAACGGTCGTGAGGCTGTGAATGTCATTCAGCTAGCCGCGGGTATCGCTTTAACCGACAAGCGGGATGCGATTACCGCAGCCGACATTGAATGGGTGGTGAACTCCTCACAAATCCCACCGAGACCAGAGCGGAAGGTGCCAGCTCAACCACAAATCGGTTTCGTAAATGGCTTGGCTGTCTACGGTCCTAATTTGGGTACACTACTCGAGATTGAAGTTACGGCTATTCCGATTGCTGTTGCTGGTACAGGGAAATTTAATATTACGGGCGTTGTTGATGAAGAAGAGATGGGTGGAGGATCCAGAACGATTCGTCGTAAAAGCATGGCTCGCGGATCGGTTGAAAATGTATTAACCGTGCTTCGGAAATTAGGTTTTAATACGTCGGATTATGATCTGCATATTAATTTTCCTGGTGGTGTGCCGATCGACGGACCCTCCGCAGGTATTTCGATGGCTACGGCAATTGCCTCAGCTATACATAAAATACCTGTAGATAATAAACTAGCGATGACGGGTGAAATGAGTATCCATGGCAAAGTGAAGCCTGTTGGCGGTGTTGTTGCTAAAGTGGAGGCGGCTTTCCAAGCTGGAGCTACGCGTGTCATCATTCCGAAGGAAAATTGGCAAGCGCTGTTTGTTGATTTACCGGGTGTCGAGGTTGTCGCGGCCGAAACCATCGAGGAAGTACTTTCAGCTGCACTTGGCATTGAGCTTCACGATAATGTGATCCCACTACCTTTAACTATGGAGAGAACGATTCCGGCTACAACTTTACCCATTCTACATGCCAATTCACAGCATACAATTGACTCTTAAAGGGAGGCTTTCCGTTATCTAACATGACGCGTTAGCTCTCAATTGGTGTTTTGTTTAGAGTTTTGTTAAAATGTAAAGGGCAACGTAGGGAGAAAATCCCACATAGACAAGGTGAGACTTTGGACGTAAGGTTCAAGGATCCCTATTATTGGAGGTGCAGAGGATGGGGCCTGGAAAAATGAAGGTGCGCAGATTACCGTTATTGCCTCTTAGGGGACTGCTGGTCTATCCGAGCATGGTTCTACACCTGGATGTAGGGCGAGAAAAATCGGTGAAAGCACTCGAGCGGGCGATGGTGGATGACAGCATGATTCTCCTCTGCTCTCAATCAGAGATCAACATAGAAGAACCAACAAAAGAGGATATTTATCGCATCGGAACCATTGCTAAAGTGCGGCAAATGCTTAAATTACCGAATGGTACAATTCGTGTTCTAGTAGAAGGCGTATTACGTGCTGAAATCGTAGAGTATTTGACGAATGACGAGTATTATGAGGTCACAGTTAAGGAATTACCGGAGCAAGAAATATCAGATCCTGAGATAGATGCTTTGATGCGAAGTGTGCTAAGTCAATTTGAGCATTATATCAATTTATCTAAAAAAGTAACGCCTGAAACGCTTGCCGCGGTGTCCGATATTGATGAGCCTGGGCGCTTGGCGGATGTCATTTGTAGTCATTTATCGCTGAAAATCAAAGATAAACAAGATATTCTCGAGACCGTTGATGTACGTGAACGGCTCGAGAAAATGCTTAATATTTTGAATAATGAGCGAGAAGTACTCGAACTTGAACGCAAGATCAGCCAACGAGTTAAGAAGCAAATGGAGAAAACACAGAAAGAATATTATCTCCGTGAGCAGATGAAAGCCATTCAGAAAGAGCTCGGGGATAAAGAAGGCCGTGCGGGCGAGGTTGATGAATTACGCAATCAGCTAGCTGAAGCAGAGCTCCCTGAGAAGGTTCGCGAGAAGGTCGAAAAAGAAATTGATCGGCTCGAGAAAATGCCTGCAACTTCTGCGGAAGGCGGCATTATCCGCAATTACATCGATTGGTTGCTAGGTCTTCCTTGGAACAAGCAAACAGACGATGATTTGGACCTAGACAAAGCTGAAGAAATTCTGAATGAAGATCACTTTGGTCTTGAAAAGCCGAAGGAGCGCGTTCTGGAATATTTAGCTGTACAGAAGCTCGTTAAGAAGCTTAAAGGGCCAATCCTTTGTCTAGTAGGTCCTCCTGGGGTAGGTAAAACCTCGATTGCTCGTTCTATAGCACGATCTATGGGTAGACAATTTATACGTATTTCGCTCGGCGGCGTTAGAGACGAAGCAGAGATTCGCGGTCATCGTCGTACTTACGTGGGAGCGATGCCTGGTAGAATCATTCAAGGGATGAAGAATGCAGGTACGAACAATCCCGTCTTCTTATTAGACGAAATCGACAAGATGGCGATGGATTTCCGTGGAGACCCTGCATCTGCCCTACTTGAAGTATTAGATCCCGAACAAAATAGCACTTTTAGCGATCATTTCATTGAAGTTCCTTATGATTTATCCAACGTGATGTTTGTGACCACGGCGAATGCTGTGCATAATATTCCTCGTCCTCTGTTAGATCGGATGGAGGTTCTATATATTCCAGGGTATACGGAGATTGAGAAACTCCAAATTGCCAAGAAATATTTACTTCCGAAGCAGAAGCGTGATCACGGTCTTGAAGAAGAACAGCTTGTTGTTGATGAGGCTGCTTTGATGAAGATTGTGCGTGAATATACGCGAGAAGCAGGCGTGCGTAATCTAGAGCAACAAGTTGCAGGTATGAATCGTAAAGCGGCCAAAAAGATTGTATCGAACCCTGAGACACCTGTTCATGTAACCGTAGAGAACTTAAGTGACTATTTAGGTCCCGTTAAGTTTAAATACAATGTTGCAGAAGAAAAGGATCAGATTGGGGCTGTTACAGGTCTTGCTTGGACCGAAGTAGGTGGAGATACACTCGTCATTGAGGTATCTGTATTGCCTGGTACTGGCAAGTTAACCTTGACGGGTAAGCTCGGTGATGTGATGAAGGAATCTGCGCAAGCGGCTTTCAGTTACACGCGTTCGCGTGCTGACGTGCTTGGCATTGCTCCAGATTTCCATGAGAAGAATGATGTGCATATTCACATTCCTGAAGGAGCTATTCCGAAGGATGGTCCGTCCGCAGGGATTACGATGGCTACTGCATTAATCTCTGCCTTAACGAATATTCCAGTTTCACGCTTAGTGGCAATGACGGGTGAAGTAACGCTTCGCGGCCGCGTGCTCCCAATCGGCGGCTTGAAGGAAAAAGCACTAGCTGCACATCGTGCAGGGATTCGTACAATCCTGTTACCTCAAGACAACGAGAAAGACATTATCGAAATTCCAGAAAGTGTTCGTGCAGAGATGACATTCATCCCTGTCAGCCACATGGATCAAGTGCTGGAACATGCACTTATCAAAAATAAGCCGACGGCTAACGTCGGATCGACTTAGAAAGTAGTTGAACATTCATGAAAGTCAATCAAGCTGAGTTTATCATCAGTGCGGTTGGACCTAGCCAATATCCAGAGGATGCCTTGCCAGAGATTGCGCTGGCAGGGCGTTCTAATGTCGGGAAATCATCACTCATTAACTGTTTGATTTCTCGTAAAAACTTAGCTAGAACCAGTTCTCAACCGGGCAAAACGCAAACCCTTAACTATTATAAAGTGAATCAGGACTTATATTTCGTTGATCTTCCCGGCTACGGCTACGCGAAGGTATCCAAAACCAAGCGTGAGCAGTGGGGCAAATTCATTGAAAGCTATTTATTAAATCGTGAGCCTTTACGCCTTGTGATGCAGCTAGTCGATCTGAGACATCCGCCATCTAAAGATGATCAAGCGATGTACGAATGGCTACGCCACATGGATGTGCCTGTGCTTGTCGTTGCGACCAAAGCGGACAAGATTCCTAAGAGCAAATGGCCAAAACATTTAAAGATAGTACGTGAAACACTAGGGATGGATAAAGGAGTTCAGCCACTCATGTTCTCTTCCGAGCTAGGGCTTGGCAAAGATGAGCTGTGGGGAATTCTAGAGCAAGCGATTGCTTACGGCGAGCCGGAGCCACAAACCGAAGAAGTGCTTACCGCTGTAACTAATCCTGAGCCGTCCTAATTATAGGGCGGTTTTTTGCGTATTTTTGAGCAGAACGTTCAAAGACAGAGGAAATCAAAAAGAAGTATACGGGAAAGCGAGGTAATCTGGGGGAAATTTAATGGCATTCCAGTTTATCAAGCTTTTTTCAGAATATTTGGCTGATTATCATGAATTGCTGGCAGGAATAATCGCGACTCTTGTAGTATAATAATAAACAAGGTAATAGTTAATGGCTTGAAAACAAAGAATCGAGGGATTTTTATGGCACAAAGGTTAGCGACTGAATATGTCAAAACCTGCCTCCAGTTAACAGAAGCCGATATGTTGAAGTTTTTTCAAATGTTTGTGGACCACCAAGTGACACTGCAAGTCAAAGTTTTGGAAAACGGGAATCAAGAAGTTGTTTTTCAAGATGGCGCAGGTCAAGAAATTGTCCTCTCATTTGAAAAGAAATCGGGCCTATATGAATGCACAGGATCCTGCAGATTAAGTAATACCTTACTAGCTAATTTAATGCGTAAAGCAGTATCGGAATTCAAAGGCAGCGCTAAAGTCAACCGAATTTATCCTAGTTACACAATGGTTTATTATTATGAACGCGGAACCGTTGTGAAGATCGAAGAAATCAAAGGTCAACTCTTAACGATTGTTTATGAGCACAAAGATACTATTGGTCTTATGCAGCAAATGTTCCAAAAGAGAGAAGTTGAGCAAGAAATTGAAATGATCTATGATCAAATCAATCATCTTCTTGATATGCGTAACATGCTGCAGGCAAGGGATGAACACCAACAGATCGACATTCGCCTCAATGAGCTGACACATCGTTTGTTCGTTTTGGAGGCATAATCACCCATACATGACATATTTGTGGGGACCCATTTTTGGGTCTCTTTTTGTTTTGAAGCACATGTGATGGCTTTGTAACATAATTTAGATATGGCGTCGATGTGACAGTTAGCGTTTAACAAAAAAAACTATTGCATTTCTCGTCGATAGATGTTATTTTTATTCTCGTTGAAACAATATAGGAACCAGGATTCACTCAGGACATTGAATGTTGCGAGAGATTATACCCTCGGGAAGTGAATGACGTAGGTCCTAGCGGATGAAATTTTTTAACACATTTTATTCCTAGGAAGGGGGAACCGAAAGATGGAAACAGAATACTCAACTTTCGGAAGACACGTTGCTGTTGATACTTGGGGGGTAGATTTTGAACTTCTGAACAATGCAGAATGGCTGCAAGCTCAGATGGTTGAAGCTGCCGAGGTATGTGGAGCGACTGTTTTATCTGTACAATCGAAGCAATTTGAACCACAAGGTGCAACAGTGCTTGTTATGTTGTCCGAGAGTCATCTCTCCATTCATACTTATCCTGAGAGAGGTTTTGCCGCGCTTGATTGTTATACTTGCGGTGAGACAGTCGACCCTCAATTAGCAATCGACTTTATGGTGTCCGTACTAAAACCAGAAACGTTCTATGCGAAGAAACTTGTTCGCGGAATGGGTGAATTACAAGTAGAAACTCCTGAAATAAAGCAAGCAGAGCTTGTTAAATAAAATTCTGCATTTTTCATAACGATAACCACGGAGAAATCCGTGGTTATTTGTTTGTTCAGATACCCATACAATGATATTGGTGATACATGTCCAGTTCATTGGGAGTGGGGGATGAGGTTTGAAACAGAAATTAATTAGGAAAACAGTGCTCTATGTTTTTGTTCTCTTTCTAATCATTTGGCCTATTTATCAGCTTAGCCAAATGTTGGGTCAACATAAGGATAAAGAAGATCATGATGCAACGCATTTACTTTTTCAGGTATCTTTATTTCAAATGGAAATCGTGAAGAGCAGCTTGGAAGAAGCCTCATTAAGTAAAAGCACGAAAGAGTTGGATCCAGTGAAACAAGCGTTGTATTCAGCCGAGTATACACATGAGCGACTTATTTTAGCTGCTGGGGGAAGTGAGGAGTTGGGCTCGCTCAATTTCATAACCCAATTAAGCCAATACATACAAAGGTTACAGCTTGGGGGCGTCAGAGCTTTGAAGCCGGATGAAACGTTAACTTTGAAAGAGATCCATAAGCAGCTCAGTGAAATGTATGAGATTTATGAGAAAATGATGGCATCCAACGGCGATATCATCTCCTCTCAGAATGAAGAGTTATCCAAACTCGATCGGGAAATGACCACCTTTTTAAGAAAAAAAGGGCTGCAATAGGGGATTCTGCCTAGATTCTGTCTAGCTGAGGTATAGAGGAGCAAAGAGCTGTTAAAACTAACGAACAGACCCAAAGCATTCATAATTTATTCAAATATTTTGTCGGAATGTCGGTATTGCTGTGCTATAATGATTCTAAATAAAACGAAAGGCAGGTGGTAACGTTGCATATTATCGCAGTTGGTTTGAATTATCGGACAGCCCCGGTAGAAATTCGTGAAAAGTTTGCGTTCTCAGATCAAGATTTACCCAGGGCAATCGCTGAATTGAAAGAGACGAAAAGTATTCTAGAATGTGTTATTGTTGCCACCTGCAATCGCACCGAAATTTATGCCGTCGTGGATCGACCTCAATTGTGCAGTCATTACTTGACGCATTTCCTTGAGCGTTGGTTCCATGTGAAGAAGGATGAATTCCAGAAGCATTTATATACGTATGAGAATGACGAAGCAAATGAGCATTTGTTCCGTGTAACAACGGGGCTTGATTCGATGGTCATTGGGGAAACTCAGATTCTCGGTCAAGTGAGGGATGCTTTTTTAGCATCTCAACAATTGAAAGCAACAGGGTCTTATTTCAATACGCTGTTTAAACAAGCAATCACACTTGCTAAGAAAGCACATTCAGAAACGGGGATCAGTAATAACCCTGTCTCGATCAGCTATGCAGCCGTAGAACTCGGTAAACGGATATTTGGAAGCTATGTGAACAAGACGATTATGATCATTGGTGCAGGTAAGATGAGTGAGTTGACCGTGAAGCATCTCTATGCGAATGGGGCCAACAAGGTTATCGTTGTGAATCGTACGTTGGAGAGAGCTATGGATTTAGCGGGCAAATTCAACGGTGTGGCCAGCACATTAGAGGAAATGCCCAAATATTTACCCGAAGTAGATATTATCATTAGCTCAACGGGTGCGCCAGGCTATGTTTTGACGAAGAAAGATATTCAGACTTATGTACAAAAAAGAAAATCCCGGCCTCTCTTTATGATGGATATTGCTGTACCGCGGGATCTGGATCCTGAGATTAGTGGCTTGCCGAACGTGTTCCTTTATGATATTGATGATTTGGAACATATTGTGGATAAACATTTGCAGGAGCGCAAGAAAGAAGCGGCTAAGATTGAGGTTATGATCAATTCAGAAATTGCTGCCTTTGACCAATGGACGAAGACACTTGGCGTAAGCCCATTGATTAGTGCGCTACAAACGAAAGCGAACCAAATTCACGAAGAAACCATGGAGAATATGCTGAACAAGCTGACAGATCTGGATGAACGTGAAATTAAGGTGATTCGTAAATTAACCAAAAGTATTGTGAATCAAGTATTGCGCGATCCGATTCTGCGGATCAAAGAAATGGCTGGCGAGCGTCATGGCGATGATGCCCTCGAAATTTTCACCAAGCTTTTTGCATTAGAAGATACGCTAAAACAACAAGAACAGGCAGATCAAATAGCACAAGAGCTAGAGTCCGGATTTAACAAAGTGGAAAATAAACAAACAATGGACGAGAAACTGTCCGTTCGTGGTTTACAGAATGCGGATATTCTAGCCCCATCTTGATATATAAGATCGTAAACGAACTTGCCCTAAGGGGCGAATTAGAAGTCGTTTATCTCAATTAAAAGGCGCTAACCGCCTAGGAGAGGTGCCATGGTTACAAGCAGCTGGTTGTTTGATGCGATGATTTATATGTATGCCCTGAGCCTACTGTTTTACTTTTCGGATTTCGCGAATGCGAGCCGGAGCGCGAAACGGATGGGGACGGGGCTGCTTTTGTTTGTATGGGTTTTGCAAACCGCTTACTTTGCTATTAGTTTATATGGTCATCTAACGGAATGGGCTTTCGTTCGGTCAGATGTGTTGTTCATGTTTTCATGGCTTCTAGTCACGATATCACTCATAATTAACCGCTTTTTCCGAATTGAATTGTTCGTGTTCTTTGTAAATGTACTTGGTTTTGCAATTCTGGCACTGAATATCTTTGGAAATCCAAATGTTATGCCGATTAAATCCAATTGGGACATCAATGATGAGCTATTATTCATTCATATTTCATTAGCCATTGGCAGTTATGCCGCATTTTCGATTGCCGCTATTTTTTCAGGGATGTACATATTCTTACATGCAAGGTTAAAGAGCAAAAATTTCTCTCAGGCTGTCATGAGGCTGCCGTCACTGGAGAAAATTGAGCATTACACGTATTTATCGGTCATTATTGGAGGGCCGCTGCTCCTGATGGCTTTGAGTCTTGGCGTGGTGTGGGTCGTGCTCGAAGGTAATCAAAATCTTCTCTATGATCCTAAAGTAATCAATTCCTTCTTCGTATTGGCCGCCTATACCTTTTATTTATTTCAACATAAATCCATGCGGATTTCGGGTAACAAGCTAGCGGTTTGGAATTTGGCTGCTTTCTGTATCGTTGTGTTGAATTTCGTTGTATCGAACCTTGTCTCTGATTTTCATGGGTGGATATGGAGTTAACTAGTTGGCAGCATCCTTATCCGATTATGATGAATTTAGTGGGAAGCAAGTGTCTGATCGTCGGAGGTGGGCCGATTGCCGAACGGAAGCTGCGCTCATTGCTGCAAGCTGGAGCAGAAGTGACCCTAGTCAGTCCAACTTTCACCGCCGGTATTCTAGCTCTTGCGCTTCAACCAAATGTGATTGTAAAAAGGCAACCCTATGATCCATCGATATGGACAACTTATGGCGAGGCACGTTATGTCTTAGTCATCGCGGCAACGAATGATGCACAAGTGAATAGGCAGATCGCACTAGATGCGAATGGATCTGGGAGCCTAGTCAATATAGTGGATCAACCAGAGCTTAGTTCCTTTATTTTACCCTCCGTTGTTCGTCGAGGTAAGTTGGTCATTACGGTGTCTACAGGAGGAGCAAGTCCTTCAGCAGCTCGTAAAATTGCCAAAGAACTCGACAATGCCTATGGGAATGAGTATGAAATCTATTTGGGTTTCCTCACCGATACGCGTCTGTTGATTCAGAATCACGTGAAAGATAAAGAAGCAAGACAACGATTATTTAAAGAAATGCTGGCTTGGGATCTCATGCGTTATATCCGTGAAGGGACGTTTGAAGCCTGGAAACAGCAGTTTACAATAGCATTACATAATACCGTTTGGATGCAAACGCAAGTGCAGGGAGAGAGTGAACTGCCTTCTTGGTCTTTCATCAATGAGATTGGGCAGCAACGTATAGGAGGCGGAGACGAATGAAAACGATTATTGTAGGAACAAGACAGAGTGCCTTGGCACTGACTCAAACAGGACAAGCCGTAGAGCTTTTGAAACAGCTGGCAAAAGAGCATGGCATCGAATGTCAATTTGAAATTAAGAAAATTGTAACGAAGGGCGATCGTATTCTGGATGTCACGCTATCCAAAGTCGGAGGCAAGGGCCTGTTCGTAAAGGAAATTGAACAGGCACTAACAGATGGCGAGATCGATATCGCTGTTCACAGCATGAAGGACATGCCCTTCGAGTTGCCGGAAGGCCTCATTGTAGGCGCGATTCCTAAGCGTGAAGATCCGCGCGATGCGCTGATCACGCGCGAGGCTGGATCGCTCGACGAGCTGCCGCAAGGCGCGCTTGTCGGCACAAGCTCGCTGCGCCGTGCGAGCCAGCTGCAGCACTACCGCCCGGATCTCCGGATCGAGTCGATCCGGGGTAACATTGATTCGAGGCTGCGCAAGCTCGAAGAAGAGAACTTCGATGCGATTATGCTTGCCGCCGCCGGTCTGCACCGGATCGGCTGGCAAGATCGCATCTCCAGCTACTTGCCGCCCGAGGTATGCCTCCCTGCCGTAGGGCAGGGAGCGCTGTGCATCGAGTGCCGCGGCAACGACGCTTTCGTGCTGGACTTGCTGGGCAAGTTCCAGCATGAGCCAACGGCGCTCGCGGTGCGGGCGGAGCGGGCTTTCCTTGGCAGACTCAATGGAGGCTGCCAGGTGCCGCTCGGCGCTTACGCGAGCGTGAACGAGACAGGCAGCGGGGATGCGCCGCTGCTGACCCTGACAGGCATGGTCGGGACGCCGGATGGCGTGACCATGCTCAAGGAAACGGCTTCCGGGAACGATCCGGAAGCCTTGGGTTCACTCGTTGCGGATATGCTCATCGCACAAGGAGCTGAAAAGATTCTAGCTGAGGTGAGGGAGTGATTGCTATGAACAAAGGAAGAGTTTTTCTTGTTGGAGCGGGTCCTGGCGACCCTAAGCTCATCTCGGTACGTGGGATGGAAGCGATCCAAAGAGCTGATGTCATCGTATATGACCGACTGGCAAATCCACGCTTATTGAAGCATCGTAGACCGGAAGCAGAACTCATCTTTGTTGGCAAGCTGCCAGATAAACATATATTAAAGCAAGAAGAAATCAATCAGTTGCTTGTGGATCTAGCCTTACAAGGGAAAATAGTTACACGCCTTAAGGGTGGAGATCCAAGTGTATTTGGTCGCGTGGGGGAAGAAGCGGAGCTTCTGGTTGATAATGGGATTACCTATGATATTATCCCAGGCATCACATCCTCTATTGCCGTTCCAGCTTATGCGGGCATTCCTGTTACTCATCGCGATTTCACTTCGTCTGTTGCGATTGTAACCGGCCATGAGTACCCGAACAAAACCTACTCCAGCCTGAATTGGGAGCATCTCGCCAAAGCGATTGGTACGATGGTATTCCTGATGGGTGTTGCGAATCTGGAGCAAATATGCCGTGAATTGATTCGCTGTGGGAAACCGCCTGAAATGCCAGTTGCGCTAGTGAGATGGGGAACATGGGCGGATCAAGCGACGATTACAGGCACACTTGCAGATATCACAGAAAAAGTGAGAGAAGCAAACTTCAAATCTCCAGCCGTCATCATTGTAGGCGAAGTCGTAAAGCTTCGTGAGAAATTGGCTTGGATGGAGAAGAAACCGCTGTTTGGTAAACGAGTGCTCGTTACAAGAGCGCGCAGCCAAGCAAGTGAGCTCGTAGATCTCATTGATGATTTGGGTGGAGAACCTGTCGAGTTCCCTGTGATTCGATTACAGCCGCCAAGTCGTCCAGAAGCACAGCAAGCACTGGATCAAGCTTTAGCGAGACTGTCCGATTTTGATTGGATTGTATTAACAAGTGTGAATGGTGTTGAATTCTTCTTCCGTAGAATGCGAGAACTTCGCATCGACGTTCGTAGAATGGGGAATGCCCGTATTGCGGCTGTGGGTCCTAAGACCGCTGAAGCGCTCGCAGAGCGTGGTATCATGGCAGACGTCTTACCCTCTAAGTTTCAAGGGGAAGGTATCTTAGATGCCATTCAAGGGGATTTGAACGCTGGTCAGAAGGTATTGCTGCCAACTGCCGACCTCGCACGTGATTACTTACCTTCCAAACTAACAGCGCTAGGGCTTGAAGTCACAGAAGTGGATGTGTACGAGAACGTACTGACCACTGATGATGGCGAAGAGATTATTCATTTGCTGCAAAATCAAAGCATTCATATCATAACTTTTACTAGCTCATCTACCGTCACAAATTTACTTGAAGCGTTGAAGCAACTCGGTATGGAAGATCCGTTATCGCTCTTGCAAGGCGTGGAAATTGCAGTTATAGGTCCCAAAACGGCAGAAACCGCCATTGAGGCGGGTCTGTCTATCACATATACGGCTGAAGAAGCGACCGTCGCTTCTTTGGTACAAAGCATGATTCAAGGAGGCGGAAACCCATCATGAGTTTTCCAATAGTTCGTAACCGCCGCTTACGCGGAAATGCAGCCATTCGTAATCTGGTTCGTGAGAATCAGGTAACGGTCAATGATGTTGTTCAACCGATATTTGTTACGCATGGTACAAATGTCAAATCAGAGATTGCCTCGATGCCTGGAGTGTATCATTTCTCACTAGATCGCGTGAAAGAAGAAATTGATGAAATCACGCAATTGGGCATTCAAGCCATTCTTTTATTCGGCGTACCTGATTATAAAGATGCTACTGGCACATCCGCATTTATGGATGACGGAATCGTGCAGCAAGCTACCCGTTATATCAAAGAGCTTAACCCCAATTTGTTGATTATCGCAGATACTTGCTTATGTCAGTTTACGGATACGGGGCACTGCGGAGTCATTCATCACCACCCGATTACAGGACAAGCGGATGTCGCGAACGATCCATCTCTGGAACTGCTCGTTCGTACAGCCGTGTCACAGGCGAAAGCAGGCGCTGATATTATCGCACCATCCAATATGATGGACGGCTATGTGCAAGCTATTCGCGCTGGTTTAGATGAAGCGGGTTACGAAAGCACGCCAATCATGGCTTATTCGGTTAAATATGCATCTGCCTATTATGGACCTTTCCGTGATGCTGCGCATTCTACACCGCAATTCGGTGATCGGAAAACGTATCAGATGGATCCGGCGAACAGCCGTGAAGCGATGCGTGAGGCGGCAAGCGATGTGGCAGAAGGCGCTGATTTCCTTATGGTAAAGCCGGCACTCGCTTATATGGATATTATCCGCATGCTGAAGGATAACTTTGATCTGCCTGTTGTCGCTTACAATGTGAGTGCGGAGTACGCAATGGTCAAAGCTGCAGCTCAGCAAGGCTGGGTGAATGAAGAAGCGATTGTCATGGAAACGATGACAAGCTTCAAACGTGCGGGAGCCGATATTATCTTGACATATTTCGCCAAAGATATCGCTCGCTACTTGCAAAAGTAAGGCGTATATGAACCATTTGTTCTCTGTGTACTATCACAGAGTTCGGGTGGTTCTTTTTGTCATACTTTTGTCGCAATAGGTAAGCTTACCTTGGTTGTGAGAGGGGTATAATTAGGGCATAATGGATGAGAATAGATGGAAACAAGAGGAAGGTGCCTCATGAGTTATAACGATAATTTTATTAAAGCATGCCGGAAAGAACAGGTTGATACGCTGCCCGTATGGTATATGCGTCAAGCAGGTCGCTACGATCCTGACTACCGTAAAATCAAGGAAAAGTACTCTTTGCTCGAAATTTGTCAACAACCAGAACTAGCTGCTGAAGTGACGATGATGCCGATCAAAAAGCTTGGCGTTGATGCCGCTATTTTGTACTCGGATATCATGAATCCCGTAGCTTCGCTTGGTGTTGATTTTGATATTGTCAAAGATATCGGTCCCGTGATTCATACACCGGTTCGTACCGCACAAGACGTTGAACGACTTCGTCCGATTGATGTGGAGAAGGACTTGTCCCATATCCTTCAAACGATTCGTATTCTAGATAAAGAATTAGAAGTTCCGCTAATTTCCTTTGCAGGAGCTCCGTTTACGATTGCTAGCTATTTGATCGAAGGTAGACCTTCCAAGAGCTATATCCGCACGAAGCAAATGATGTATTCCGAGCCAACAGTCTGGTTCGCGTTAATGGATAAGCTTGGTGATATGGTTATCACGTATCTCCGTGCGCATATCGCCAATGGGGCCAAGGCAGTTCAAGTATTCGACAGCTGGGTGGGTGCACTCTCTCCAGCCGATTTCGACGTCTATGTACGGCCTACAATGATGCGCATCTTCAAAGAGTTGTCCGATTTGAAAGAGCCGAAAATTTATTTCCCAGGCGTTAGCTCGGGTGAATTACTTCCGTATCTGACGACAATTCAAGCTGATGTGATTGGTCTGGATTGGCGGGTACCGATATCGGTGGGTCGCGAACGACTTCAGAACCGATATGCCGTGCAAGGCAATCTAGACCCTTATATTCTAACAGCGCCAATGTCTGTGATCGAAGCGCAAGCGAAAGCGATTATGGATGATGGTATGAAGCAGCCAGGGTTTATTTTCAACCTTGGGCACGGTCTATTCCCTGAAGCATCGCTCGAGAAATTGAAGGAATTAACGACGTTTATTCATACCTATTCTAATTCCGTTTTAACACAGCAAGCAGGAAAGAGTGGTGTTTAACATGAGCAAAACGCGTATTGGCGTATTAGTCATGTCGTATGGTACGCCAGAAAGCTTAGATCAAGTTGAAGCGTATTATACACATATTAGACGTGGTCATCCGCCGACTCCTGAGCAATTACATGAATTAACAGCGCGCTATGAGGCCATTGTGGGTGGCTTCTTCCCGCTGCGTGAAAATACGAATAAACAAGTAAAAGGACTTGAAGCTACGCTGCGTCAAGAGCATCCCGAGCTTGAATTCGTCTGCTACCAAGGCCTTAAGCATGCTCAGCCTTACGTAGAAGACGGCGTTGAGCAAATGGTTAAAGACGGCATCACAGAGGCTGTAGGGATCGTACTAGCGCCTCACTATTCGACGATGAGTGTCGGTGGCTATGTTAAGCGTGCGAAGGATAAAGCGGAAGCGTTAGGTCTTCAGATGACCTTCGTTCTGGATTATCACCTCCATGGGAAACTACTGGATGCTTTACAGACTCGGGTAGAGGACGCTTTGGGGAAATTTGCTGAAGCTGAACGCAATCAAGTGAGGGTTATCTTTACAGCTCACAGCTTGCCTGAGAAAATTTTGGAGATGAAGGACCCGTATCCCGATCAATTGCTAGCTACCTCCAAAGCCTTAGCTGAGCGTGTGGGGCTTACGAACTGGCAGTTCGGCTGGCAAAGTGCTGGTCAGACAGCAATGCCTTGGTTAGGTCCGGATATTTTGGACGTTATGCGCACGATTAAGCAAGAAGAAGGCGTGGACAAGATTCTACTTTGTCCTATTGGATTTGTTTCCGACCATTTAGAGGTACTGTACGATATTGATATTGAAGCACAAGCTCTCGCGAAAGAGCTGGGTGTACACTTGGAACGGACCGCATCGCTTAATACCGATCCTCTCTATATGGAAACCTTAAGTGATGTTGTGTACAAGAAATGGCAAGAGGCAGTGAGTTCGAAATGAGCAACCAAGTGCCTCATTATATGATTATAGGTGGGGGTATTACGGGGCTGAGTGCTGCTTTTTATTTAAAAAAGCGGTTAGAGACGGAAGGTGCCCCCTTTCGAATATCTGTCGTCGAGAAATCATCGTCATTTGGTGGGAAGATTCATACTGTTGTGCGTGACGGATTCGTCATTGAAAAGGGGCCGGATTCCTTCCTTGCACGTAAACGTCCCATGATTGATTTGGCCTACGATCTTGGCTTAGAGCATGAATTGACAGGCACGAATCCGAAAGCCAAGAAAACCTATATTGTTCGTGGGAGAAAGCTGCATCGCATGCCCCCAGGCTTAGTTCTAGGCATTCCGACGCAAATGACTCCTTTTATGAAGACGGGTCTAATTTCACCGCTAGGCAAGCTTCGCGCGGCAATGGACTTGATCTTGCCGAAACGGGATGGCGCAGCTGATGAATCGCTTGGGCATTTTCTTGAGCGCCGACTAGGCAAAGAAGTGCTAGAGCGCATTGTGGAGCCGCTGCTTGCAGGGATTTATGCGGGGGATACGTACAAGCTGAGCTTGAAGTCTACGTTCCCGCAGTTCAGGGCTATGGAGCTGAAAAACCGCAGCTTGATTCTGGGAATGATGGCGAGTCGCAAAAATGTGACCGAAGAAAGCGCGCATTTGCCTGCGGCTGTTCGCAGTTCGGTCTTTGTAACGTTCAAGCGAGGGCTGGAATCGCTTGTGAATGCTTTAATAGACGCGTTAAGTACAGTGGATTTACGTGCGGGTGTTGGTGTTGTATCCGTGCGTCGTATAGAGGATGGACAAACAGAGGTTGTCTTTGAGGACGGTCAGCGTGAAGTCGTACACGGGGTCATTGTAACGACGCCAACTTATCAGGCGGCGAAGCTGCTTTCGGAGCTCCCGGCTGCGAGCAAACTAGCTAAGATTGATTATATCTCGGTAGCCAATGTGATTATGTCGTTTGATCGTAAAGATATTCCCTTTGAGCTGGATGCCTCGGGTTTCCTGGTTCCTAAGCATGAGGGCTATACGATTACAGCCTGTACGTTAACCTCAGCGAAGTGGCTGCATGCTGCCCCTGAAGGCAAGGTGCTGCTGCGTTGTTATATCGGTCGTTCCGGTGAACAAGAATGGCCTGCATGGTCCGATGAGCAATTAATTAGCAAAGCGCGACAAGATATTAAAGATCTCCTTGGAATCACGGCCGAACCGGGATTCGCAGAAGTGACCAGGTTGATGCATTCCATGCCGCAATACCCTGTTGACCATTTGGAGGAGATCGCGGAGTTCCGGAAAGCACTTCTGACAGCTATGCCGCGCGTGTTGGTGACGGGGGCAGGCTTTCATGGTGTCGGTCTGCCCGACTGCATACGCCAAGGCAAAGAGGTGGCAAATCAGCTAGCCGAGATGGTTCTTGCTGCAGAGCGCCAAGATGCTGCTTCAACTGCTGCTGTAAAGGCCCTTTAGCGCAATTAACGAAGCTTGGATAACTCTAAGGTGAAGTCAGAAGCAGAGATGGTCAGGATTTTCTTTTCCTCGAGATCGCGAATGACTTGCAGGAGGGTTGATTTCTGAACACCGGCTAACTGAGAGATTTCGTCATAGTTCAGAACAAGTTTAATCACGACAGTGGTGCCTTTACGTAGTCCGTGTGAATTGGCCATTTTTATTAGGGTTTTGATTACTCGTGTTCTTGCATCCAGGAAGGTTAGATCAAAGACTTGTTGATTCGTATCGCGCAGTCGGCTACTGAGCTCTTGCATGATACCTAGGCTAATGTCAAAATGATTACGTAGCAATTCCAGAAAGCTTTGGCCAGTTATCGTAAGCAGTATGCATTCTTCTAAGGTTTGAGCAGAGGCAGACCGTGGTTTGCCATCGATTAGGGACAACTCGCCGAAGCTTTCACCGGATTTGCAAATCGATAATATTTTCTCTTCGCCTGTTTGGCTAGTTGTATAGATTTTAACAGAACCGCTAAGCACCATATAGAAGACAGAGCCGATTTCTTTTTCTTGAAATAATATTGTACCTGTCTTATAAGTACGTCTTGTACATATTTCGGCAAGGGTGTTCAATTGATGTTCGTTTAGCTGAGTAAATAAAGGAACTTTCTTGATAAGCTCTAGCATAAGTTGTACCGCCTTTGTAGGTAGTTATTGGTAGGTTATGACCTCATTTTATCACAAGATCACGTAATAGGGGGCTAAATAATGGGAAATTCGAGCAGAATCGACAAACGATCAGCAGCCGCATTTCAAGAATCTAGAAAGCTGATTCCAGGAGGTGTGAATAGTCCAGTTCGTGCTTTTAAATCGGTGGGCTTAACACCTTTATTCATGGAGAGCGGATCAGGCTCACGAGTAACGGATATTGATGGGAATACATTTATTGATTACGTAGGTTCATGGGGACCTCTCATTGTTGGGCATGCGCATCCGAAGGTTTTGGAGGCCATTCAGGCTACAGCTATGAAAGGGACAAGCTTTGGAGCACCAACATTGCTCGAAACCGAGATGGCAAAGCTTGTTATTGAACGTGTACCTTCGATCGATATGGTTCGTATGGTTAATTCGGGGACTGAAGCAACCATGAGTGCGTTGCGACTAGCACGTGGATTCACGAAGCGCGATAAAATCGTGAAATTCGAAGGCAGCTATCACGGGCATGCTGATGCATTGCTGATCAAGGCTGGATCTGGCGTTGCTACGCTAGGATTACCAGACAGTCCTGGTGTGCCAAGCAGCGTGGCTTCTAACACAATCACCGTTCCTTATAATGATTTGGATTCTGTGAAGCTTGTTTTTGAAAAGTTTGGTGAAGAAATCGCTGCGCTAATTGTTGAGCCTATTGCCGGCAATATGGGAGTTGTACCTCCCGCGGCGGGCTTCTTACAAGGTCTTCGCGACATAACAAAGCAATACGGCTCATTGTTGATTTTCGATGAGGTGATGACCGGCTTCCGCGTACATAAGAACTGTGCGCAAGGGCTATATGGTGTAACACCGGATTTAACTTGTTTGGGTAAAGTAATCGGCGGTGGGCTTCCTGTAGGTGCCTACGGCGGTCGTTTAGACATCATGGAACAGATGGCGCCTGCGGGTCCGATTTACCAAGCGGGAACGCTATCAGGTAACCCTTTGGCTATGGCGGCAGGTTATGCAACGCTATCCTTACTAGGCGAGCCGAATGTGTATGAGGAGCTTGAGCGCAAGTCAGCGAGACTTGAAGCAGGCTTTACTGCGAATGCGGCTGAGTTCGGTATCGCTAGCACCATCAATCGCGTTGGTTCGATGGTATGCCCGTTCTTTACAGAAACGTCAGTGACGAATTATGATTCCGCTAAAACATCAGATCTTGGCCGATTCAATGCGTACTTCGGTCACCTCTTGGATCTGGGTGTATCCGTAGCACCTTCGCAGTTTGAAGGGATGTTTGTATCAACCGCGCACTCGGATGCGGATATTGAAGCGACGATAGAGGCTCATCGCGAAGCCTTGAAACGCTTATAAAAAGTAAGAAGAGGCAGCCCTCCGTAGCGTATTCTACGTGAGGGCTGCCTCTTTGTTTGTGATCTTTGGGTAAGTGGAACCGCAAGTCTCTTATCTCCTGTGCTCCACTCGAATAGATGGATTTAATACTGTTATATTTTGCGATTTTCTGAACAAACGAAGAATAAATGGAGAACCTACAGCTAATTTTATCCACTTTGCCTGATCCGAACGAATGAGGCAGTTTTACCTACATATTTTACAGTTAAATCGAATTTTCGAGCCAATTTCTCAAAAATAACTGTACATTTTCCAGTTAGCACAAAAGTGGTGCTCCTCGACATGGATGCGCGGAGCACGGGTGCGAAAACCAAATGCACACACGCGAAGCGTGCACGTCAGACATAACTCTCCGACGATGGTAGTTCGTAGCCTTCCCTGGGGCTACCCTAAATTGTGAACGATCCGTTGCCCGTAACTACTCGCGGCAAAGGGATGCACCTGCAAAAAAAAAAACAGTCAGCCTCCGTAGAATCGGATGCTAACTGCTTTAATTAATTCGGCTTAACAGTTGGTGAAGTTGTTGTTGATTGGGTATTAGGTGCAGTCGGTGCACCGTTACCCGTTCCAGTCGGCGTCCCACCGCCTGCTGGATTAGTGGACGGCTTAGGTGTCGCACTTGGTGTTGGCGATGGTGTTGCTGAATTAGTCGGCTTAGGACTGCCTGTATTTGTATTCCCGTTGCCAGGAGTTGGTGTAGGTGTAGGTGTTACAGTTGCATTAGGGTTTGGTGATGGTGTCGGTGAACCAGTTGATGGTTTATCTGTCCCACTCGGTTTTGGTGATTCCGTATTCGCTGGAGAAGTAGATCCGCCAACTTTACCAGGTTCCGACGAATTTTCTGGTTTTGGTGTAGGTGTTGCTTTTGGTGTAGGTGTAGGTAGTTTACCTTGCGCCTTCAGTTCTGCTTGTTCTTTCAAGAATTCAGGGTGAGTTGAAGCACCGCCTGCATCAATCGATGTCAATCCAGCCCAAATGTTCTTCACTTCGACTTTCTCCGGATGATCGAATACTAAGAAAGCTGAAGGTAAGCGACGCTCACCATAACGGCTAGATGGTTTTGTAATAAGTGCATTATTATAAACCATTTCAGAAGATGCTCCGCCATCAAGGAATCCAGCGTTGATGACATCGTCTTCTAGGAAAAGATCTTGAACTTCTTTCAGTGTAGCTCCAACACTTGACGTTTGACGGCCATCAATAACGATAAAGATAACGGTACCGTCTGCTTTTTGTCCGACAGCTGTACGCGGTGCACGTCCCCATCCGCCATCACCGCTTGTGATTAGCGGTTTACCGTTCGCGATAACACGCGGGTAGAAGGAAACAGCTTCCGTGACACCAAGCTCTAATAAGGCATTAATCGTATATTTTCCAATAATTAGCGTACCTTCTTTGGTAAAACCAACAATTTGTTGCGGGTTGCTTCCCTCTTGGTCGGTATAAAGGATTTCACCACCGGACATAATAGCACCGATTGGGGCAAATCCGTTTCCAAGTCCGTCAGGATCATTAAAGCCACCACCGTTGACTCCGGCAACAGCACCTGTACGTTGTACCATGGCTGTAATTCGTTCACCTTCACCTACTTTGGAAGGGACGACAACACGGATAGAACGTGGATCATATACATACATTCGCTTACCCTTCCACAGGGTACCTGAAATATCTTCCACTTTGACGAGACTCTCGATAGGGCGATTCGTATTAAATTGGACAGCTTCAATATCTTGTTTCTCGATGGAGTTAACTTCGGTTAAATTTTGCATCTCAAGAACCATTTGGTCCCTACGTTGCGCGCCAACAAAGATCCAAGCCCAGTCACGATGCTGGGTTGTAATCACGGTTTTGGCCAAATACTCACGAATGTAAGTCCCTGGTGGGGTTAAAAATAAAAAGGTCGAACTCAAAAATGTACACGCTGCTATAACAAGTAAAGTCCGCTTCAGCCAACTATAATTTCGAAAATGATTTGCAATTGAACTACCCAAGGTAAACCTCTCCTGCTCTATTAATAAATTGATAGAAAATGTCGAAAAAAAACAATACAAGATTAATAATATCATATTTTTGCATGCAAATGGTAATGGTAATTGTTAAAATAAAGTGTACATAATCCCTCTTTCTTAAGGAGCTCGTTCTAATTATGAAGCGTTATTACTTTTTTGATTTTCCGATCGACCTTATGGCGATAGTCTTTGTGTTTCTACTAATCCTGCTAGCAATCTTTCTATCATTTCGCAAAGGCACACGTTCATGATCGATTGGTCGCGTGATGGAGAATGGATGCTGCTGCCACTTCCTAATGAACAGTGGAAACCGCTTAAACCGGGTGCTGTTGAAGAATTAGCGGCCTATCTGCCGGTGCCTCGCAGATACTTTTTGCGCTTAGCCTCCCAGGGGCTTATTCGCATAGAAAATAATAAGATTCGGCTGAAGGCGTTTCCTCAGGAAAAAGCAGTATTTAAACCTGAGTCTTATGCATTAGACGTTTTATTTGAGGATGAGTTCACTTTAGTCGTTAATAAGCCAGCGGGGATGTCAGTTCATCCGGCGGAAGTTGGTCAAGGAGGAACGTTGGCTTCGGCCGTAGCTTATTATTATGAGACGACTGGACAAGCGTGTAGTATTCGTCATATACACCGTCTAGATCAAGATACGACGGGCGTTATACTTTATGCCAAAAATGAGTGGGCGCATGTCCTATTGGATGAAGCTATGCGGGAAAAGCAGATTGATAGGCGCTATGCTGCGATAGCTCAGGGGATTTTCGAAGAGAAGGAAGGATGGATTGATGAACCGATCGGCAAGGATCGTCATCAGCCAGGGAAACGTAGAGTCACTCCTAATGGCGATCAGGCGTTGACGCATTATCGTGTCCTTCAACAAATGAAAGCAGGAGCACTCGTTGAAGTGGAGTTGGAAACGGGCAGAACACATCAAATTCGGGTTCATCTCAGCCATTTAGGGCACCCGCTAGTAGGTGACACTCTATATGGAGGTTCTTCACGTTTATTCCAGCGACAAGCGCTTCATGGAGAAAGACTTCTATTTAAGCATCCGATTACACAAAATGAGATCGTGTGTCACGCGCCGTATCCACTAGATTTCAAGTCATTATTGGAACAGATGTCCGTGAATTGAAAAATGTAGTCATGCCTGGCCTCCTTGACCCATATACTTTTAGAGACAATCAAGTATATCACCCAACAATTCGGAGCTGATTCATGTTTCGAGTTAACGGAAGGGAGGATTCATTCGGTGTCTGAACAACAACCTGGGTTACGATTTGATATTTATGAACGTGTGCATTTGCAGGAGAATTTGGCGGCCATACAAGAATTGAATGAAGTAGAATTACTTCCGCATATTCAAGTATTAACGCTGGATGATCAAGCGATTTTAAAGGGGAATCTACTACTTACAGGTAACTACTTTAGTGAAGAAGGCGGGAGCCCTCGCACACTTGAGCATTTGATTCCTGTCGAAATTACGCTGCCTTTGAATCGCATTCATCGTGTTGAGGATATTCAGGTAGAGATCGAGAATTTTGATATCGACCTATTATCGGCACGCAGCTTGAATGTAACAGGCGTTCTGTCCTTGCAGGGAGTAGAAATGGTCTCTGTGCCACAGGAAAGCTGGCGGGAGGAAGAAGAGGTTACTTTTGTTCATCAAATTGAGTATCCGCGCTCCGAGCCCGTTATGCCGTATGTACCGATGCCCATAGCTGAACCTGCACCGGTTGCCCAAGAACCGCAGATTCAACAAGTGATCCAACCACCGCCTGCGCCTGTCCTTCCTACACCATTACCGACGCCAGCACCAACGTTGATTGCAGCTGCACCTGAACCAGCAGTCATTTCATCACAGCCTACCTCTCATGGCGATGATACGTTTGGCGTAGATGTGGAACAAATCGAGCTGAAAGTAACTCCGCATGCCGATAGTACCGTTGTAACGGAGGAGAAAAAGGAGCTTAAAGTTGCCTTTGGCAAGAAGGCAACGGACGCTGTGGAGGTTAACCCTTATGGCATCAAATCGCTATTATCTAAGGCAGGCTCGTATCTTTCCGACAAGCGGATTGCGGAAGCAGAGGCGCAAGCGGCTCTTGAGGCGGAATCGCGGATAGACCCGGTAGAATGGAGACGATTATTTCTGCAGAGCCGATCGGAGTCGCAAGAGTTCCGCAAGCTCAAACTCTGTATTGTTCAGAAAGATGATACGTTAGAATCCATTGCGAAGCGTTATCAACTGACAACGCGTGAGCTTCAATTGATGAATCGTCTTAGCGATCAGGATATTGTCGTGGGTCAAGTTATTTATTTGCCCAAATAAATAACCGATACATAAGCAAGAGCCTCTGGCTGCTGATAGCAGCCGGCTGCTCTTTATGTTTGTTAAGACGTATATAGAGCCTAATTTTAACCAATACTAAAAAATAAACGTTTACACCGGTTCGAAAATATTGACTGTTTAGCAAATATTCGTTATCATATAGTGTAAATCATTTTCAAACCAACATATGGAATTGCAAAGATAGGGAGTAGTAGTCGGAACGCCCTTCAGAGAGTGGAACTGCAGCGCTGAGAGGTTCCTCAGGATACATCCGATCGAAGTCGCCCTGGAGCAGTAAATGTGAGTGCAATCGCCGAGTAATCGTTTCTCGCCTGCATTAGCATTTTCCGGTCGCAGCCGTTATCTGTTTTAAGTGTCATGTTATTTGCCAATGGGGCAAGTATCATGAAATGAAGGTGGTACCACGGAAGCTATACCTTTCGTCCTTTTTGGGGCGAAAGGTTTTTTTGTGTTTATAACAACTAGCCAGATATGGAGGTACTCTTATGACCGAAACGAAATTACAAACAGAAATGCCTACCACGTATGACCCGAAAGAAGCGGAACGTAAATGGTACGACTACTGGATCAAGAATGAATTTTTCAAAGCAGGCAACCGTCCTGATGCGGAAACGTACACGATTGTAATACCGCCTCCGAACGTAACAGGTATGCTGCACATTGGGCATGCTCTAGATTTCACACTGCAAGATATTCTCATCCGTACGAAGCGTATGCAGGGCTTTGACACGCTATGGCTGCCGGGTTCTGACCATGCAGGTATTGCGACACAAACCCGCGTAGAGCAGAAGCTTCGCGAACAAGGGCAAACGCGCTATGATCTTGGGCGTGAGAAATTCTTGGAGAAGGTCTGGGAGTGGAAAGAATTATATGCCGATACGATTCGTGAACAATGGGCTAAAATGGGCTTTTCTCTTGATTATTCGCGGGAACGCTTCACACTGGACGAAGGGCTTTCGCAAGCGGTTCGTGAAGTTTTCGTAAGCTTGTTCGAAAAAGGTTTGATCTATCGCGGAAACTATATCATTAACTGGGATCCAGCGGCACGTACGGCTCTTTCAGATATTGAAGTAGAGTATAAAGAAGTTCAAGGTGCACTCTACCATTTGAAATATGAAACAACAGACGGTTCAGGCTCCATTGTAGTTGCTACGACACGACCTGAGACGATGCTGGGTGATACGGCGGTTGCTGTTCATCCGAAGGATGAGCGTTACAAGCATTTGATTGGCAAGTCATTGCTGCTTCCGATTGTGAACCGTGAGATTCCGATTATTGCAGACGACTATGTTGAGAAAGAGTTCGGCAGCGGCGCGGTCAAAATTACACCTGCGCATGATCCAAACGATTTCGAAGTAGGAAAGCGTCATAACCTGCCACAAATTCTCGTTATGGATGAATCCGGAACGATGAACGCTAATGCAGGCCCTTACCAAGGCCAAGACCGTTTCGAGTGTCGTAAAAACATCGTGGCAGATTTGAAAGAACAAGGTGTTCTAATCAAAATTGAAGAACATGTTCACCAAGTTGGACACAGTGAGCGTAGTGGTGCAGTTATCGAGCCGTACCTATCGACACAATGGTTCGTTAAAATGCAGCCGCTTGCTGATCAAGCGATTGAAGCGCAAAAATCAGGCAAGGGTGTTAATTTTGTACCAGATCGCTTCGAGAAAACTTACCTGAACTGGATTGAAAATGTTCGCGACTGGTGTATTTCCCGTCAGCTATGGTGGGGACACCGAATTCCTGCATGGCACTGTGCGGATTGCGGTCAAGTTACTGTAACTCGCGAAGATGCGACAGCGTGCTCCCATTGTCAAAGCGCGAATCTTAACCAAGATAACGATGTTCTGGACACATGGTTCAGCTCAGCGCTATGGCCTTTCTCCACATTAGGCTGGCCAAATGATTCCGAAGATATGAAGCGTTTCTACCCGACGAGTGTACTCGTTACGGGGTACGATATCATTTACTTCTGGGTAGCTCGTATGATTTTCCAAGGACTTGAATTTACGGGTCAAATTCCGTTCAAAGATGTGCTGATGCATGGTCTTGTTCGTGATTCCGAAGGCCGCAAAATGTCCAAATCCCTTGGCAATGGTGTTGATCCGCTTGAAGTGATCGAGAAATACGGCGCAGATGCCATGCGTTATATGATTTCTACGAGCTCCACGCCAGGTCAAGATTTGCGCTTCCGCTGGGAGCGGGTAGAGCAAGCTCGTAATTTTGCCAATAAAATATGGAACGCATCCCGATTCGCCCTGATGAATTTGGAAGGCGTAACTGCAGCAGATATTGATTTAACGGGTAAATTAGGTACCGCAGATCGTTGGATATTGCATCGTTTGAATGAGACGGTTCGTGATGTTACGCGTTTGATCGACAGCTACGAATTCGGTGAAACGGGACGTCTACTCTATAACTTCATCTGGGATGATCTCTGTGACTGGTATATTGAGTTCAGCAAACTGAGCTTATATGGGACGGATGCAGCGGCAAAGAAACAGACACAATCCGTTCTTGCTTACGTACTAGATCAAACGCAACGTTTGATTCATCCGTTCATGCCGTTCATCTCGGAAGAGATCTGGCAGCATCTGCCGCATGTTGGCGATACCATTACGCTGGCGGCTTGGCCGACAGAGAACGCAGCCTTCGAAGCGCCTGATGCGATTCGTGAGATGGAACTTTTGATGGAAGCGATTCGTTCCGTACGTAATATCCGCGCAGAAGTGAATGTGCCGATGAGTAAGAAAGTAGAGCTTCTCATTAAGCCAGCTAGTGCAGAGACGCAGGACATTCTTAGCAAAAATGAGGAATACCTGAAGCGCTTCTGCAACACATCACTGCTTGAAATTGATCTGACTATGGCAGCGCCAGACAAAGCAATGACAGCCATTATTACAGGTGCCGAATTGTATTTGCCTCTAGCAGGTTTGATTGATATCACACAAGAGCTTGCACGTTTGGATAAAGAACTGCAATCCCTACACGGTGAGGTTGAGCGTATTGAGAAAAAGCTGGGCAATGAAGGCTTTGTAGCTAAGGCACCAGCGAAGGTTATCGAAGAAGAGAAAGCCAAGCTTGCTGATTATGCCGATAAACGGGATAAAGTTATCGCTCGATTAGCGGAGTTAAAGTCATAAAGAACGAAAATTATACGAATGCCTATGTTCGTCTACAAGGTGATTCATATAGTAAAAGAGGATGAGAACAATGGATGTAAGCAAGAACTCGGCGGGTGAATTCCAAACCGCACAAGAAGCCATTGATTGGATCGTTGGACGCATGGAGAAGCTCGGCATGAAACCGGGCCTCCAGCGTATGCATCTGCTGATGGAGAAGCTGGGTAACCCAGAACGCAGGCTAAAGTTCATTCATGTGGCCGGTACGAATGGAAAGGGCTCAACATGTGCTTACTTAGCTTCCGTACTTCAAGCATGCGGTTATGATGTAGGTACGTTTACATCGCCGTATTTGGTGCGGTATACCAACCGCATTCAAGTCAATGGCGCTGACATTGAAGATGAGGTTCTACTTCGATTAGTGAATGACATGAAGCCAATTGTCGATGAGATTGCCGCAACAGAAGTTGGTGCTCCAACGATGTTCGAAATCTCGACTGCGCTAGCTATCCTTTACTTTGGAAAAGTGGCGTATCCTGATTATGTAGTATGGGAAACCGGACTCGGGGGAAGGCTGGATAGCACGAATATCGTGAATCCAATCGTTACCGTGATTACGAATGTGGGTCACGACCACATGGATATCCTAGGCGATACACTTGAGCTTGTAGCAGCTGAAAAAGCAGGGATCATCAAAGCGGGAGTGCCTGTCATTACAGCAGTTGAACCTGAGGCGATCTGGAGCGTTATTGAACAAACAGCGAAGGCGAAGAAAGCTACGCTTTATACCCTTGGTGATCAATTTCATTTGACCGATGTGACAAGTGAGCTGGATCGTCAAAGTTTTCAGTTTAACGGTCCTTTTAGGCCGATCCCAGAGCTGGCTATCACCCTGAACGGTGAACATCAGTTGAAGAACGCGGCTGTAGCGGTCATGACGCTAGAAGTGCTTCGTCAATATTACGCGACCATCGTGGAAGACGTTGATTTGCAAAAGGGTCTCTCGGGTACGAGATGGCCCGGTCGTCTGGAAATGGTTTCGACGGAGCCGCGCATACTGATCGATGGTGCTCACAACCCTGAGGGGGCAGCAACATTGGCTGCAGCACTTCAGAATGTGTATAAGTATAAGAAGCTTCATATGATGGTCGGAATGCTAGCCACGAAGAATCATACAGGCTACTTAAGGCATATACTACCATTGGTGGATACGCTCATTATTACAGAAGCAAATTTTCATAAAAAAGGGGATGCTTACCTTCTCGCTGAAATTGCAAATGGTCTGCTTCGAGAGATGAATCTTGAGGTAGAAGTTGCCGTAGAGCGCGATTGGAAGCAAGCTCTAACTTTATTAACAAATAGAACTGAGCAGGATGATCTGGCGGTCGTATCCGGCACGCTGTATTTAATCTCTGATGTTCGTTCTTGGATAACCTATCAAACCGATTCTGAAAAAGGATGGTGAGAACGGCGTGAGTCAAGCAGAACACGTACATTTTATAGGAATCGGCGGATACGGCATGAGTGCCATTGCCAAAGTCATGCTCGAAATGGGGTATCGCATTTCGGGGTCAGATCTTGCACAGCAGGAGCTTACAGATAAACTGAAAGCTAAGGGCGCCCAGGTCTTTATCGGCCATGAGGCAACGAACGTATCAGGAGCCGATTTGGTTGTATATTCAACGGCGTTAGCCAAAGACAATGTAGAGATACAAGCAGCTGAGCAAATGAACATTCCTATCATTCATCGTTCACAAATGCTGGGAAGGCTGATGAACGAACGCAAAGGAATTGCCGTAGCAGGTGCTCACGGTAAGACAACCACTTCCTCCATGATCGCTTTAGTGATGGAGATTTGCGGGATTGATCCAACGTACATTATCGGTGGAGAAATCATGAATGTGGGCAGCAATGCCAAAGCTGGCAAAGGGGAGTATGTGGTTGCGGAAGCCGATGAGAGCGATGGAACTTTTCTGCAATATCACCCAACTCTAGCGTTAGTGAACAATATCGAAGCCGATCATTTGGAGAATTATAATGGCGATTTCGAAAACTTGAAAAAAGCATACAAACAATTCTTAAGCCAAGTAAGACCTGGCGGCAAAGCGATTGTATGTCAAGATGATGAATTCCTGCGTGAAATGATACCGGAGATTCAAAGCCAAGTGATTACGTACGGGATTGAGACACAAGCGGATTATATCGCAAGTGACATCTCCCTTGGTGATCGCAAAGTAACCTTCTCGGTAGCGTTCAAAGGATCGTCATTAGGCCAAATAAGCTTATCTGTGCCAGGTAAACATAATGTTTACAATGCGCTAGCTACGTTAATTACTTGCTTAGAAGCAGGTCTTTCTTTCGAGCAAATCGCGGTAGCTATTCAAGAGTTTCGGGGAGCTAAGCGTAGATTTCAAGTGCTTGGTGAAGTGGAAAATATCCTAGTCATCGATGATTATGCCCATCACCCAACGGAAATTCAAGCAACGATTTCCGCTGCAAAAGCGACGAGAAAGCGTATTATCGCTGTGTTCCAACCGCAACGCTATACACGAACGTACTACCTCTTTGAGCAGTTTAGCCGTTCCTTCTTGGAAGCGGATGAAGTGATCATTACTGATATTTATTCACCTGCAGGCGAACAACGGATTGAAGGTGTTGACTCCGCTAAGCTAGTAGAGCTTATTCGCAGCAACAGCAATCCGAATGTTCAGCACATTGCTACACGTGAAGAAGTGCTGACGTACTTGGTTGACCACGTTCAACCAGGTGACCTCGTTCTGACAATGGGCGCGGGCGACATCTGGAAAGCAGCGGATGGTTTAGCTAAATCACTTCGCAAGAAATACGAATCTCATACGTAAAGAAAAGATCGCTTACGCCATTGGGCTGGAGGCGGTCTTTTTTTCTTGAATAATCATATTAAGGTTCTCTCTCTCATACTCTAGTAACAGAAGATTAGGACAAGATGATACGGCATTGTGCCCGGTTCGGGGCATACTTTTGATGAGGAGTGTGGGAAGAGAATGAAAAAAGCTAGAATCACATATCGCTTTGACCCTAAAGAAAGCGCAGAATCAACACGTAGAGTTGAGAGGGTTCATGAACAAGAGCAGAATGTAATTCCTCTCTATCAAGAAGAATATAAAGTAGTAGAGGCGAAGATAGATCGTAGTCCGAAGGACGTGACGCCATATGAGCAAGCAGAACGAGAGCAAGTGGAATCACTGTTTGAACCTCATGCACTGAATACATTTACTACGGATTTCGGAAACTGGCATAGCCAGATCGAATCGGAGGGAGAACGCGTAGAACGAATCATTCGTGAAACGCAAATATCTCGCGAGCCGCAACAGAATGCTCCAATCCCTTCAGTCGTCCGTAATGAACGAGAGCCAGAACCTGTGAATCCTCGGGATGAATGGACTAACTGGTCAGGCAAGGAGCCTTACATAGAGCAGGGGGCAGAAACGCGCTATGCGAAATCGTCGTCGAGCACGCCATGGATGCGTATTGCGACATCAGTTGCTGGTGCTGTTGTTACGGGCATCGCTTTCGGTTTCTTCGTACTATCGATGTTCTCATCTGACCCTGATACGACTACGAGTTTAGCTACATCGAATCCTTCCAAAATAACCGTACCTTCACCGAATACACAAGTAGGCGCAACTACCACCAAACCACAAGGGGATGCCGCCGTACTTCCTGCAACATCAGTAGCAGTCACACCTGTGCAAATTCCTGCTAAGTCCTATACCTTCTTGCAAAACGGGGTGTTTAGCTCTTTGCAGGGTGCTCAAGCTGTTCAGGATTCCCTTAGTAAGAAGGGGCTTGCATCTGCGATGGATAATTCCGATAAACTTACTGTATTTGTTGGGTTTGCAAAAACGAAAGACGATGCCATTGCCTTGAGACAAGGCGTACAGGCGACGGATAAAACGATAGAAGTTTTTATGAAAAATGTGGATCTTCCAGCGGTAACGGGCATTCGGTGGTCTGGCGCGAAGGCAGCGACGCTGCCTACCTACCTTGCAGAGGGCGATAAACTTGTAAATACAATAAGTGGATTGACACTTGTTCATTTGGCTGAGACGAAGCCTACGGCACTTACGGATGCCTCAATACAGACGATTCGTACTTCGCATCAAGCCCTCATCACGCTGGGTACAGGGCTGACCGAAGGAGCGGGCGACGATGTTAAGCAGTCGTTAGCTAAGATGACAACAGCGGTTAATCGTGCTGTTCAATCGATGGATGAATACAAAAAAACGCCGTCTCAAGCCTTAATGTGGCAAGCACAATCCGCCATGATGCAGTACATCATTGCTCAAAAAGAGCTGATTAAGACAGTAAGCGTAGTGTAATAGAAAAGCCGTGTAACCTGACTCATTCCTGAGTGGGCTACACGGCTTTCTTGTTATTTGGTGATATAGCGATCAAGCAGGGCAGCAATCTCTGCTCTTGTCATTGTTTGATCGGGTTTAAATGATGTGTCCGAGATACCATTGATAATACCTTTATCTTTCAATGTGATGATGGCAGAAGCGCTCCACATTGACTTGGGCACATCATCGAATGCTCCTGTATACGTGGATTGTGAGGAAGGTGTTGTCATCTGCAGAAGCTGATTGAATAAGAAAGCAACTTCTCCGCGTGTTATCGCTTGATTCGGACGAATCGTCCTGTCGGCATAGCCTTGGAGTAAGTTTAATTTCGCCGCTTTGGCGAAAACAGCACTTGCCCAGTGGGAAGCCGATAAATCGGAATAACTTTTCGTTGCTCCAGTTCCGCAGCCATAAACATTGGAAGTCACACTTCCGTTCGTACTGCAGACGTCTGGCAGCTTACTGAATGTGAATACGCGGTCCATCAGCGTGAGAAACTCCGCTCTCGTTAGCGCGCGGTTGGGTTCGTAGTTGTTCCCCATACCTTCGACGATGCCTTTATTCTTCATGCGAAGAACGGCGGCTCTAGACCAATGAACAAGCACATCCGTGAAGAGTGGCGGCTCATAGGCACTGATCCCATTGGCGATTCCAATCGCCATCTTCGAACGCATTGCATCACTAGCAAGCAAGGCTGCATCGCTTTTATTCGTAAGAAAGGCAGTCTCTACGAGAATGCTGGGAATCGTTCCCATGCGCGCCACATAGACAGCACTTGGGGTTAGTCCTAAGTCTTTAGTGCCGGCTTGTGCGAGTAAAGCATCCTGTACAAGTTGTGCCAAATCTTTACTGTAAGGCGTTAATTGCGTCATTGTGCTGCTAGCTGGGTAATCTTCTTGTGGGTACGCGTTGTCATAATAGAGCACCATGGTGCCGTTCGCTTTGCTGCTTGAATGTGCATTAGCATGAATGGATACGAATAAGTCAGCTTGCTGTTCGTCCGTAAATGCAACTCGCTGAGCAAGCGAGAGAAAGGTGTCGTTGGTTCTTGTTAAGACAACTTCGTAACCGCGATCAAGCAGTGCTTGCTTTACTTTTAACGTGATGTCCAGATTGACATCTGTTTCACGGAGACCGCCAACGCCTATGGCGCCAGGATCACTTCCACCATGCCCAGGATCAAGCACAACCTTGTAAGCGAATGCATGATAGGGAAACGCGACGGTGAGTAATAAAGTGAACAGAATAAGTCTTTTCAGTAGAGTCATAGTTGAATTTACCTCCGGTAACTATTTTACCACATTAGAATCTATCAGTTTTCAATTCCCATAAACTTCTAATAGGGTTGGTTTAAGCTGTAAGCAGATAAGAATCTTCATCGTTGATTCCACGTGCCAGCTGTTTATTTGACATGGAAAAAAGAGGTGATTCCTCGTATAATAGGCTTGTACATACATAGAGAGGATGACAGGGATGAAAAAAAATACTTTTACATTAATCATTTTTCTAATCGTCGGGTTAATTACTGGGATTATTATCGGCCAGCTGCTGGCGCCCGTTCCTGCTCTCGCATTTCTAACTAAATCAGTTCAAATTTCTTGGGAACCCAAAGCAGATCTACAAGTAGTGAAATATGAATTCAGCCTTTTGGTGAAGCTAAACCTATGCAGTATTATAGGATTAGTAGGAGCATATCTCCTTTATCGGAAACTGTAGTGAGAAACGTAACGCGTAGAATTTAATTTAGGAGTTGTTGATCGTGCCATCGAAAGAAAACCAAAGACTTATTCTAGCTTCTTCGTCACCGCGGAGGCAGGAGCTTATCCAATCGTTCGGACTACCTTATATAATTCGGGTGAGTGACGCGGATGAGACCGTCGAACAAAAAATAACACCATCGGAGCTCGTTGAGCTGCTTTCCTTGCGTAAAGCCTCGACAGTACGGGATATGTTGGAAGACCAAGAGAAGTTGGGTATTATCATCGGATCTGACACGGTTGTTGTGTATAACGAGGAGATTCTCGGCAAGCCGGTTAATGAACAAGATGCTTTCCGCATGCTAAAGAATCTGCAAGGAAATACGCACCAGGTGTATAGTGGTGTTGCCTGCGTGGATGCGGCTACAGACCGCCAAGTTGTCTCACATAGCGTGACGAATGTAGTGATGAAGCCTATGTCTGACGAACAAATCCTACGGTATATAGCTACTGGAGAACCCAAAGATAAAGCAGGCTCATATGCCATTCAAGGGATTGGGGCAACGATCATCAGTGGGATCGAAGGGGATTATTTCACGGTTGTAGGACTGCCGCTTTCGTTGCTGAGTGATTTATTGCTAACGTTTGACATTCAAGTGCTATAGCCTCATTTCCAGACCTATCCATTCTAGTCCAAAATAGGGTAATAAGATTGACTGAGCAATCTGTAACGGTTACAATGACAGTAAGCGACAAGACTTCGCATTCTTCTGGGAGGTATCTTTCATGAACAGCGAATTTACAATTGCCGTCCACAGTCTCGTTCTGTTAGCTCATTTACCGGACCATATGGCTACTAGCGAAGAAATTGCAGCGAATGTATCTACACATTCTGCACGAATTCGTAAAGTCATGGGGTTTCTTCGAAAAGCAGGGTATGTGTCAACGAAGGAAGGCATCGGTGGCGGTTTTATACTAAGCTGTAAGCCTGAGGAAGTCACCCTTGGGGAGATTTACCGGTTAACTTGCCAAGGTACTTTGAAGCCTAGTTGGTGCTCTGGTGATGAATCGAAGCCCTGTATGATTTCTTCTAAAATGGATAGATTGATGGGTAAGGTTTTTATTGATGCTGAGAAGCAAATGGAAAATTACTTTGAAGGTCATACAATCGGCAGCATGCTTGAACAAATAAGGGCATTAGAATGTCCGCAATTGAATACAGAATCTCTATCCTAGAAGCCCTCGGATCTTATAATCCGGGGGTTTTATGTTGTTTTTAGGGGCTTTTGCCTGTATGCATGGGATCGCAATAAGTAACATAACCTACATTACGGAAGAGGGGAAAACATGGAAAGCTCAAGCCTGATGCTGCGAGAAATACCGAACGATGAAAGACCGCGGGAGCGAATGCTTCAACTAGGAGCAGGGGCGTTAAGTCATGCCGAACTGCTTGCTATCTTATTAAGGACAGGAACCGTATCGGAATCGGCGATCCATTTGGCAAGCCGGATTCTTAGCGAAAGCCGCGGGCTGCGCAACCTAGTTGATATGAGCAGGGATCAGCTCAAGCAAATCAAAGGCATTGGAGATGCGAAGGCGCTTCAAATTCTTGCAGGAATTGAATTAGGTCGCAGGCTGGCTAAGAGCTCCTATGAGGAGCGGATAACGATTCGTTCTCCGAAAGATATCGCTAATCTGATGAGCGAGGAGCTTCGCTATTTACAGAAGGAGCATTTCGTCTGTTTGTTTCTGAATACCAAAAATCATGTCATTGCACAAGAAACCTTATCGATGGGCAGCTTGAATGCGTCTATTGTTCACCCAAGGGAAGTATTTCGTGCGGCTATTAAACGAAGCAGTGCCTCCATCATTTGTGTACATAATCATCCAAGTGGAGATCCCACACCAAGTCCGGAAGATATTAGTTTGACAGGTCGATTAGTAGAAGCTGGTACAATAATTGGTATTGAAGTGTTGGATCATGTTATCATTGGAGATCAGAGATTTATAAGTTTGAAGGAACAAGGCTTTATGTAATATAATAGAACACGCAACAGGAAAGGAGCCGTTTGTATGTTTGGTGGTTTTACGAAAGATCTGGGAATTGATTTAGGTACTGCGAATACATTGGTTTATGTGAAAGGCAGAGGAATTATCGTTAGGGAGCCTTCAGTGGTCGCCCTTCGTACCGATACAAAAACAATTGAAGCCGTAGGCGAATCCGCCAAAAAGATGATTGGTCGTACACCTGGGAACATCCGGGCTGTTCGTCCGATGAAAGATGGCGTTATTGCCGATTTCGACACGACAGCAACGATGATTCGCTACTTTATTCGACAAGCGCAGAAGCAACGATGGTTATTTCCGCGTCATCCGAATGTGATGGTGTGTGTGCCTTCTGGGATTACGGCTGTCGAGAAACGTGCCGTTGAAGATGCAACCAAGCAAGCGGGGGCAAGAGAGGCTTATACGATCGAGGAGCCGTTTGCTGCTGCGATTGGTGCGGATCTTCCTGTATGGGAACCAACGGGGAGTATGGTTGTTGATATTGGCGGAGGTACGACAGAAGTGGCTGTTATCTCGCTTGGCGGTATTGTTACTAGCCGATCAATTCGTATCGCTGGTGACGAAATGGATGAAGCTATTATTCAATATATTAAACGTACGTACAATCTCATGATCGGGGAGCGTACAGCAGAAACATTGAAGATCGAAATTGGTTCCGCACTTAACACAGATAACACGGAATCATTGGAAATTCGCGGTCGTGATCTTGTCAGCGGTTTACCCAAAACGATCAGTGTAACATCTGTCGAAATTACAGAATCATTGTCAGATACGGTAAGTGCAATCGTTGATGCGGTGAAAGTCACGTTGGAGAAATGTCCTCCAGAGTTATCTGCGGATATTATGGATCGCGGTATTGTTTTGACTGGCGGCGGCGGATTACTTCGTAATCTGGATCGACTTCTAGCTAAAGAAACGGGAATGCCGGTCATGGTTGCCGAAAATCCGTTGGATTGCGTAGCGATCGGAACGGGACGTGCCTTAGAGAATATTCACTTATTCAAAAATAAATCAGGATCTGGTTCGAGATACAAGGGTTAATATTCGTTAGAAGGTGCTAATTTGTTTAAATTCATGGGAAACAAACGACTTATTTTTCTTATGTCCGGTTTAGTCTGTTTCTTTATCTTAATGGGACTAACACTTGGAAATCGAGGGCCGATGACTTGGCCCGAGAAATTTGTCAAAGACTCCGTATCTTGGACGCAAGGACTCTTGTACAAGCCCGCTGCGCAGGTAGCGGGCTTCTTCGAAGACATCAGACATCTGCGAGTCATTTATGAAGAAAACAAGACATTAAAGCTGACGCTTACGCAGTATGCGCGAGATACACAGCGATTGAATGAGCTTGAGTCGCAAAACAAACGTCTGATGGAATCGCTTGGTTTCACAGAGCGTCAGCGAGAAGCGAACAATTATACATATCGGATCGCAGAGGTCGTCACCATTGATCCAGACCCGTACAACAGCACCGTAACGATTAATTTAGGTGATAAAGATGGGATCAAGGAGAATATGGCGGTCATGACAGTGGACGGCTTAGTAGGAAGAGTGAGTAAAGTATTCGGCTTCCACTCCAATGTGCAGCTGCTGTCTGAGACGAATGATACAGATAACAACTCGAAAGCAATTGCCGTTACGGTTAAGGGGAATGAGACCCAGCCATTCGGGATGATTGAATCGTATGATCCCAAAGTAGGCGAGCTGGTAATGAATAAAGTTGAACATGCGGATGACATGAAGGTTGGCGATACGATTATTACTTCTGGATTGGGACAGGTGTTTCCTAAGGGGATAGAAGTAGGAACAATCTCATCGATTGGACCTGGGGAGTTCGGCATTACTTACAAAGTAATGGTGAAGCCAAAAGCTTCCTTTAACCGCATCCGTGAAGTGTTCGTCGTTGAAGTTCCGGAAGTGAAATGAGGTGAGCCGACAAAATGAATAGACATGTTTTATGGCTCATCCTTCTCGGTTTGTTTATCCTTCAAGGAAGTTTAGTCGTATGGCTGCTGCCGTCTTCGTGGCAATCGATTGTCGTAGTAACACCGCACTTAACCTTGGTATTTATCATGTTTATTGGACTTTTTCATCATCGTCATGCGGCTTTAGTTTACGGATTGTTGTTTGGATTATTACACGATTTCACCTACTATGGTGCGATGTTAGGCGTTTATTCGTTCAGCATGGGGCTTGTAGGCTATTTGGCTGGGCTTGCGCAGCGTAAACAGCCTAATCTGATTTTTTACAACTTGCTGATTACGAGCTTAGGTTTGTTAATATTTGAGTTTCTCAACTATGGGATCAATCGTCTATTCAAACTGATTGCTATCGATTTGAATTTTGCTCTCACCCATTACATGCTCCCAAGTGTTCTTTTCAATTTACTTGCAGCCTTAATTTGCTACGTTCCCATCCGCAAACTGCTTGAAGGCAAGCGACTTGCAGCTTCTGCAAAGGAAGATTAATTTTCCAGTCGAGAAGCAGGAGAATTTAGAACAGGGGCCGAAATGTATAGGTTGGGAGGTCGTCATGCCATTATGTCTGTAGCGAAGCACCATGTGATGATAAAAGGGGTCAAAGATGGCCTTGTATTTTTACTAAATGACGCATGCGATTGGCAAGAGCTGTTGCAAGAGCTGCAACATAAGCTTGAGAAAACGCATCAACAAATATTAACGGGTCCTATTATTCATGTGAATGTCAAATTGGGCAACCGTGAGGCCACCGATGAGCAGAAAGAAGAGATTCGAGCTGTCATTAAGCAGAAAGGAAATCTCTTAATTCAATCAATCGAAAGTGAACCGCCTAAGGTGGAGGTTCCACCCGAGCCCAAGGTTACTATGACTACGCTAAGAGGTATGATTCGTTCGGGACAAACCCTTCACAATGAAGGTGATTTACTTTATTTAGGTGATGTTAACCCAGGTGGAATTATCACCTCTACAGGGAACATTTACATAATGGGTTCACTTCGCGGTATGGCTCACGCGGGGGCAGAAGGGGATGAGACGGCAATCATTGCTGCCTCTCATATGCGTCCTACGCAATTACGTATTGCCGGAGTGATTAGCCGTTCACCTGATGAGTGGGGAATTGACGAGGCTTTCATGGAATTTGCATATGTCAAGGATGGTAAAATGGAAATCGATAAGCTGCATCAGCTTCATCGGATTTGGCCAGAGGCTCCGTTCAAATAACATTTTCAACATGTAGAAAAAATTGTGTCTGGGGTGAGGAATATGGGAGAGGCTATCGTTGTCACCTCTGGTAAAGGTGGCGTTGGTAAAACGACGACTTCCGCTAACTTGGGAACTGCACTTGCACTTCTGGGGAAGAAAGTATGCATGGTAGATACGGATATTGGTTTGCGTAATCTGGATGTTGTAATGGGATTAGAAAATCGGATTATCTATGATCTTGTGGACGTTGCGGAAGGTCGTTGCCGATTACCGCAGGCGTTAATTAAAGATAAGCGATTTGACGAGTTGTATTTATTGCCGGCCGCTCAAACGAAAGACAAGCATGCTGTATCTCCGGAACAGGTAAGGACCATTATTTTAGAGCTCAAAAATGATTTCGAATATGTGATCATTGACTGTCCAGCAGGGATTGAACAGGGCTTTAAGAATGCGGTTGCTGGCGCGGATAAAGCCATTGTTGTTACAACACCTGAAAATGCGGCTGTTCGCGATGCTGATCGCATTATTGGTCTTTTGGAGAATGAGAAAATATCTTCACCGAAGCTTGTCATTAATCGCATACGCCCGCAAATGGTGAAAAAAGGCGAAATGCTGGATATCGATGAAATTTGCTCTGTGCTTGCTATAGATTTGTTAGGGATTGTGCCCGATGACGAGCATGTCATTAAGGCAGCTAACTTAGGTGAACCAACAGTGATGAATCCTTCATCTCGCGCAGCGATCGCGTATCGGAATATTGCAAGACGTATTGTCGGCGATACCGTTCCGCTTATGCAGCTAGAGGACAAAACCGGTTGGGTAAAACGAATGAAAAAGTTTATTGGAATAGGATGATTGTTCTGTGTTTGCCAAGCTGAAAAACATTGATATTCCAATAGTTGTCATTCTATTTGCTTTTATGGTGATAAGCACGATGATGGTCTATAGTTCATCGATTGATCATCCGACGATTAACATCAGCATTACGAAGATTTTGGTCTTATATGCAGTGGGATTAGTGGCTTTTCTCGCTTGTAGTTTATTCGATTATCGCGTACTTATTCGAATAGCCCCGTACTTGTATGGGATTGGCATTATCTCCCTGATTGCTGTATATTTCTTCGGTAAAAAAATTCATGGTGCGCGCGGCTGGTTCGAACTGCCTGGGGGTTTGACTTTCCAACCTGCTGAGCTCGTCAAACTCATTCTCATTATTTGTATTACGGCGCTTTTAGCCAAACGCGGTGGGGATCTGTTACTTGTTAAGAATGATATTATCCCTGTAGGGTTAGCTGTACTAGTGCCGTTTGCTCTTGTGCTCATTCAACCGGATCTCGGGAACGCGATTATTTTTATCATTATATTGCTCGGGATGCTCTGGATTGGGAATATCAAATATTCGCAGGTCTTAATAAGCATCCTAGTGGTAGTCGGTGTTGGCTTCCTCACGCTAACCCTATATAAACATTTTCATGATAGCTTGTTTGAGATGCTCAAAGGCTATGGATTCAGTCACTGGATGGATCGGATTGATACGTTCCTATATCCGACGGAGGTGTCTGATGATGATAATTATCAGGTGCGCAATGCGGTAAGAGCTATTGGCTCAGGTGGCCTGGAAGGTGAAGGCTTCCTGAAGGGAACTTCGGTGCATAGTAACTTTATCCCCTTTGCTTATTCGGATTCGATCTTCGTCGTCGTTGGAGAAGAGTTCGGTTTCCGCGGTTCAGCGGTACTGTTGCTTATTTATTTCTTGCTTATCTACCGTATGATCTTGATTTCGATTCAAAGTTCTCAACTCGGCGGCGCATATATTGTTGTTGGCGTCGTGTCCATGTTCGTATTTCAGATATTTGAAAACGTCGGTATGATGATTGGTATCATGCCATTGACGGGGATTACACTTCCATTCGTGAGTTATGGTGGTACCTCGCTATTGATCAACATGCTCTCACTAGGCCTAGTTATGAGTGTGAAGCTGCATCAAGAACGTGCGCCAGAATTGTTTTAATGGATGAAATGACCCTCTGTTTGCTAAGTCCGTGACCCTGTGGGGGCTGCGGGCTTTTTTGTTATGGCGGAAGCCAAACGAAGTACTTTACGTATTACATAATCTTGTCCCTCTGCTCATAGGCTGTACTAATGAATGTTTATAAGGAGGGGATTCTATGGTTATAAAAGATAAAGTCAAGCAACGCCGATTAGAACGACTTCGCCATTTGCGAGAATCGTCGTCAGAAGTATCAAGCGGGAATGGTAGTTCACTACGATCCTCTCCGTCGGCCGATTTCCTGTTGCCCCCACATCCTCCACATCCCTCACATCAGAGGGGCGATGTACCGCTTTATGTGGATTCTGACTGGAAACGGCGGATGGAGGACCCCGAATACGCATGGAGACAGAAGCTCATGATGGATACGGCAAATGATGACTCCGAACGAAATATGTTCACACCGCCATCTGCTCGAAAGATCGCAATGAAACTGCTTATCAGCGGTGTGATATTTGTTTCTGTCTATGGTTTGTTTCAGATAGACAAGCCTTGGGCTAATCAAGGAAAGCTATATATAACGGCAGCTCTTACACAGTCCTATGACTTTACGGCATTCTCTGCTTGGTATTCCGATAAGTTCGGAGGAGCACCTTCCTTTATTCCGAGTTTTAACCGAGCAGGCAATGAAGCTGTAATTGTAAGTACATCGAAACGTACCTTATTTGCACCAGCCAAAGGTACGGTGATGATTAGATACGATGGGACACTTCATAAAGGCGTGAATATAAATACGGCGGAGTTTGCGCCAGTGTATGCGATGGATACAGGACAGGTCATTTTCGCAGGGAATGCGACGGATACAGGGTTGACGATCATGATTCGTCATCCAGGGGGGCTGGAGTCCTTATATGGGGGACTTAGTCAGACTTCAGTAACTGTGGGGGATTGGATGAAGGTCGGGGAGCCGATAGGAAAGGCTTCTGCCAAAGATCCAGCTAAAGGGACTCTGTATTTTTCAGTCATGAAAGAGGGCGTGACGATCAATCCGGCGGAAGTGATTTCCTTTGATTAAATGGGCAGGGACGAAATATCGCTTTCATCCATTATTCACGCTAATTATGATCGGCTGTGCACTTACAGGATATTTTCTAGAAGCGATCACCTTGTTCGGTATCGTCCTCATTCATGAACTCGGGCATTTAACCGCGGCGAAAGGTTTCGGATGGAGGGTTCAAGAAGTGCAGCTTCTTCCCTTCGGTGGTGTTTTGATCGTGGATGAGCTAGGAAGTACCTCTACACGCGAGGAATTAATCGTCGCTATTGCTGGACCTCTACAGCATGTGTGGATGATTTTGATTGCAATCGTGATGAAATCATTTGAGATTGGCAGTAGTAATTGGTGGGACTACTTCATTGAAGCAAATCTCATGATCGGTCTATTCAATCTGATACCCGTGATGCCCCTCGATGGCGGGAAAGTGATGCAAGGCTTGTTAGGCTATATCATGTCGTACCATAACACGATTGTGTACTCAGTTTGGATCAGTATGACGATTAGTTGCTCGATCATTGTTATGGCTATTGTTCAGCTCATACAAGGCCAGCTGCCGATTAACATCCTAGTCATTGGTTTATTTCTTCTCGTGTCCAATTGGTACGCTTACCGGCAAATTCCGTATCATTTTGTGCGCTTTCTCATGGGCCGCGGACTGCGAGTAGGTCAGTTGCTTAGTCGAGGTACGAGAGCGCAGCCTATCGTGATAACGAAGCAGCTTACGATGGCAGAGACGTTGAAGCTTTTTATGCGAGAACGGTATCACTTAATTTATGTAATGAACGAAGCAGGACGCATTCAAGCCGTGTTACCCGAGCAGCAAATCGTCGGCGGTTATTTAGATGGAAAAAAACCGGGGAGTGCAGTTTCCGATCTTTTCATGTAAAATAACTGGTGAGGTGAACGTGTATGAAGCAACTGATAATTCACTGCGCACCCGAGCTTACACAAGCGGCATTGCTAGAAGATGGACGACTTGTGGAGTATGATACGCAGTATCCGCTTGAAACTCAACGGGCAGGCAGCATCTACATGGGCCGCATCGTGAACGTACTTCCTGGTATGCAAGCGGCATTCGTCGATATTGGACTTGCGAAGAATGCCTTTCTTTATATAGACGATCTCCTCCCCGTTCATTTGGACAAGCAGCCTAAGATTAAGCCATCCATAACGGATATTGCTGAAGTTGGGCAAATGTTGATGGTTCAAGTGAGCAAGGATCCACAAGGAACCAAAGGGGCAAGAGTGACTACACACGTTTCCATTCCGGGTCGTTGGATTGTTTATATGCCAGATGCTGATTATATTGCAATATCACGTAAAATTGACATTGAAGCCGAGCGGCAACGTCTGAAGCAGCTTGCTGAAGGCAATCTCATGCCTGGTGAAGGTGTTATTATTCGTACAGGGGCAATTGGTCAAAGTGAAGAAGCCATTCGCGATGATCTACAAAACTTGCGCGATGTATGGAGTACCATTCTAGCGAAGCGGGATGAGACAAATGTCCCTGCTCAGCTGTATCAAGATTTAGATCTCTTACCCAAACTTGCGCGAGATGTGATCTCCGATGAGGTTCAAGAAGTATGGATGAGCAATAACAAGGTCTTTGAAGAGATGAGAAACTTACTGCGTAAGCAGCAACCGAGCTGGCGAGGCCGCGTTGCTTTCTACGATCGCAGAACACCAATGTTCGATCATTTCGGCGTGACGGAAGAGTTGAATCAGAGCTTTCGTCGTAAAATTTGGCTGCCTAGCGGCGGGTATTTAATTATCGATCAAACAGAGGCGCTTACAGTTATTGATGTCAACACGGGACGATATACCGGTTCTATTGATTTGGAACAAACCGTAACAGATATTAATCGGGAAGCAGCTGTTGAAATTCCTAGACTTTTGCGGCTTCGTAATTTAAGAGGCATCATTATTGTTGATTTTATTGATATGCATGCCGAAGATAACCGGGCCAAGGTCATGGCCAACATGGCGGAAGCGGTGCGCAAGGACCGTTCTAAGACGACAATTGTCGGTTGGACGAAGTTAGGATTGCTAGAGATGACTCGCAAACGCAAATAAAACATTGCATATGAATTTATAACTGTGATATAATACTCGGAGTGTGTTGTTTAGGCATGCTGTAACCGCACGAAACAGGTCGAAGTACGCGAATGGATTTGAATTCGTTCCGTCACCTGCACAAGGCGAGTCTGAGACATGAGGAGGTAAGTGAAAATGTACGCAATTATTGAAACAGGTGGTAAACAGTACAAAGTTCAAGAAGGCGATGTTCTTTACATCGAAAAATTGAACGCTGCTGAGGGTGAGGTTGTTTCTTTTGATCGTGTGTTCTTGGTTTCCAAAGAGGATGGCCTAGTAGTAGGTGCTCCATTGGTTGCAGGTGCTTCAGTTTCCGCGAAAGTGGAGAAACACGGCAAAGGCGCAAAAGTCATCGTTTATAAGTACAAACCGAAAAAGAACTATCACAAAAAGCAAGGTCATCGTCAACCGTACACAAGAGTAGTAGTTGAGAAAATCCAAGCGTAAGAGACAAGCCTATGATCTACGTGACCATAGAACGTCTTGCACCGGATTCACCTCACATTCTTTCTTTTGTAGTTGAAGGACATGCTGAATATGACGTGCCTGGCAAAGACTTGGTCTGCGCCGCGGTATCGGCGGTTTCCGTTGGTACTATTAATTCGATCGTATCTCTAACCGGTGTGATTCCCATTCACGAAATGGAACGAGGACTTGTGGATGTAACCATCCCAGAAAGTGCGCGTGACATACCTGAAACTTGGAGTCAAGTGCAGTTAATTATAGAATCGATGGTCGTTATGTTACAAACGATTGAACAAACTTACGGTGATTATATAACGATTGAAACAATCTATCACAAAGGAGGATAACACCATGTTTTTGAAATTGGATCTCCAATTATTCGCTTCCAAAAAAGGGGTAGGTTCCACAAAGAACGGTCGTGACTCACACTCTAAGCGCCTTGGCGCTAAACGTGCTGACGGTCAAACTGTTACTGCTGGAAGTATTCTTTACCGTCAACGCGGTACGAAAATTCACCCAGGAACGAACGTAGGCATCGGTTCGGATGATACACTTTTCGCTTTGGTACAAGGCGTTGTGAAATTCGAGCGTTTGGGCCGCGATCGCAAAAAAGTGAGCGTATACCCAGTTGATGTAGCTCCAGTAGCTGCAGCTCTAGAAGCGTAATTAGAATCCCTGGTGAGCGAGAGTTCATCCAGGGATTTTTTCTCAGGCAGACATGGAAAAACCTCTAACCGTGATCACTCATTTCGGATGGTCGAGGGCGGAGGTTTTCTCGTTTGTTTGGTGAAGTTTTCCAGCCATCATGATATACTGGATGAACGGTTACAAAGCAGGGAGAACGGGGCGGACGGATAATGAAGCAATTGGGCAGCGCACAAGTCTATTTATTAGCACTTGTGTTCATAGGATTGACTGGCTTGTTGGTTACAGAACCCTGGATTATCAGAGTGGCGTTTCTACTGATCATTCTCGTTAGCGGTTATACCGCTTGGAGACTAGAAGTGAGTAGAATGGAAGAGAAGTGGCGTTGGGCGCAGAAGCAGCAAGAGCAAGACAATCATCTGAAGTTGATTGCTGTCGTTAATCGCTTACGACATGATTGGATGAATGATACTCAGATTTTATTTGGTTATATTCAAATGAAGAAGTTTGATAATTTACGGCCTTATATGGAAAAAATAAAAATGACTATGCAGCAGGAAAGCAATCTCTCCAAGTTGGGGATCCCATCATTCATTGCTTACTTGCTTCAATTCCGCGTGCAGTCGAAGACACTAGAGCTGCAAGTAGAAGTCGAACAAGAATTAAATCTTGGACAACTCCCGATCCAGCACGGACTAATTGAACGATTGGTTCGGCAAATGGTAGCGTGCGTCCAAGAACATACGGCATTTGAAGACGGGGAAAGTGGCACACTCAGCTTGGAGTTTGATGTTCAAGAAGATTGCCTACTGCTTGATTTTGTATATCAAGGCCCCTATAATCGGGAGCAACTTGAGCAATCCGTTTTACAACGTTTTTCATCGATAGGTTCCCAGTATTCGCTTGAGAATGAGGATTGGCATGAAGAAGAAGCAGGTGTCACACTACGATTGCCGTTTCATATATAAAGTTGAGGTGTAGAAATGTTTGTTGATAAGGCGAAGATTTTTGTAAAAGGCGGCGACGGTGGTGACGGTTTAGTTGCTTTTCGTCGTGAGAAGTACGTACCCGATGGTGGCCCTGCCGGTGGTGACGGAGGCAATGGTGGAGATGTTGTTTTTCGCGTAGACGAAGGTTTGCGGACACTGATGGATTTCCGTTATCAGAAGCACTTTAAAGCAGAACGCGGCGAGAAAGGCCGCAACAAAACGATGCACGGAGCTAATTCGGAACATATGATCGTTCGTATCCCTCCGGGGACGACAATCATTGATGATGATACGCAAGAAGTGATTGCTGACTTGACACGCCATGGGCAAGAGGTTGTCGTTGCCAAAGGTGGTCGAGGCGGAAGAGGAAATGCACGCTTTGCAACGGCGCGCCTAACAGCTCCTGAGATTGCCGAGAATGGTGAAGAAGGCGTAGAGCGCTGGGTTACCTTAGAAATGAAAGTGATGGCTGACGTAGGACTTGTCGGTTTCCCGAGTGTGGGTAAATCTACCCTATTGTCTGTCGTTTCTGCCGCGAAGCCTAAGATTGCTGCGTATCATTTCACAACGTTAACACCTAACTTGGGTGTAGTGGATGTTGGGGATGGCAGAAGCTTCGTGATGGCGGATTTGCCAGGATTGATCGAAGGTGCTCATGAAGGTGTAGGTCTTGGTCACGAGTTCCTGCGTCACGTAGAACGTACGCGAGTTATTGTACATGTCGTGGACATGTCGGCTGCGGACGGACGTGATCCTTATGAAGATTTCGTTAAAATCAATGAAGAAATCAAACTGTATAATGCGAAGTTGGAGCAACGTCCTCAAATTGTTGTAGCCAACAAAATGGACATGCCAGAATCGGAAGATAACTTGGCGTTGTTCAAAGAGCAACTGGCTGCTGATGGTAAGGATTACGCGGTTTATCCGATTTCTGCCCTTACACGCGGCGGTGTTCAAGACCTGCTTTACAAGATTTCTGAAATCGTGGAAAGCATCCCGAATGCCCCTGAAGTTGAGGGTGTAGCTGGGACGGAAGAGCGTAAAGTATACCGCTTTGAGAAACGCGAAGAGAATGACTTCACGATTCGTCGTGATAATGATGTCTTCGTTATCGAGAGTCCGTCCATTGAGAAATTAATCAAGCGGACGAATTTTACGACCCAAGATGGGATCGCGCGCTTTGCTCGTATTTTGCGTAACATGGGCATTGATGACGAGTTGCGTAGACGCGGTGCTGTCCATGGACAGACGATTCAAATTGGTGACTTTGACTTCGAGTTTGACGAAAACAATCTATAATACATGAGCACTTATCCCTATGGGATAGGTGCTTTTTCTTATTTTGACACAAATGATGTCACAATACTTGACATGATGTATTAAAAGCATTACCATTTTATATAAATAACCAATAATGTGTAAGTAAATATAACATAAAGCGGAGAGAGGAGGAGCATGATGAAGCGATGGATTCAAGCCATGGGTTCGGATCAAACACGGATGCGGGATTTAACCTACGATGAAGCGTTGGATGCTGCCAGTGAAATGGCGAAGGGAGATTCAACAGACGCGCAATGCGCAGCATTCTTAATGGCGTTATGTATGAAAGGGGAAGCAGATGATGAGTTGATGGCCTTTATTGATGTCTATCGCGGCTACGCCTTGAATTACCATGCTCAGCCTAACTCGCTTACTTCTATTGGGCCAACAGAGGGGAGAAAGCGATTCCCTATTACGCTGCCTGTCAGCCTCCTTCTTGCTTCAGTGGGCTTCACACAAGTGATGCAAGGTGGTGATGCACTTCCTTCGCGGCAAGGGACAGCACTGAAGGAAATTGTTGAGAGCTTTGGTGTAGCTGTTCAACTTTCTGTGAAGGCGTGGCAATCTATGCTATTTCATTTGCATATTGGATTCCTCCCTACCGAACAGTTGTGTCCGCCAATAGGGCGACTGAAGCAGGTTAGAGATCAATTAGGCATACGAACGGTCATTGATACCATTGAGAGAGTATTGAATCCTGTGCTTTCTACGAATTTAATTATTGGCGTGCAGCAGCGTAAAGCTATGGAGTCTCTGATTCCTATTTCGATGCGATCAGGCTTTCAACAAGCGTATATTATCAGTGGGATTGATGGTTCCGAGGATTTACCTATCTATGAGAACAGCACGATGCGCATTGTGACACCTTGGGGAGATGAGTCCCGCAGTGTTGAGCCGCAGAAGTTTGGCTTCACGAGTACAGCCTTACCCTTACTTGCTAAAGAAGAGCAGATCACCATGGTGAAGCGAATTATTTCAGGCGAGGATGGCGTGGAAGTCAAACGGGAACGGGATCATGTCATTTTTAATACGGGGCTGCGATTGAAATGGTTTGATCGAGTGGATAGTTACGAGGAGGGCTTTCAGCTGGCCGAAGCTTTACTACAGCGGAAAGAAGCACATAAAACCATGCAGCGCTGGATTGATCAGAGTCAGTATTTGAAGCTCCAGGATGTATCAGATAGCGACGATTCCTCATCGAAAATAGGTTGAAGACCTTTCCAAGAAGCTGGTTCTTAGACAGCAAATGGGGGTCTTTTTTTGTGGGGGTAGCAAAATTGGTAGATGTTACAGCTAAACCTTAATCAATGGATATGTTACCATTTACTAGTGTCGTTGTCATTCGTAAGTACAAATCGCTAGGAGGCCTACAACATGAAGAAACAATTACTTGCATTTGCCCTTATTCCTTCTCTTATATTTGGGGCTATTACCGTCCCATTACCTAAAGCAGCATCTGCTGCAACCACTGGTGAAGTTGTTAGCAGTGTGAGCTTTCGGCAAAGTCCTGATGAGAATTCACCTCGCATTCGTTATTTAAAAGCTGGTGAGCCTGTCTCCATTATTGAAAAAGTAAATGACTATTGGTATAGAGTTCAAGTCACGAACGGTCAAATCGGTTACGTCTCAACGAGTTCGAAGTACATAAAAGCAAACGGTCAAACCACAACACCAGCAACTGGAACTGGACGCATCGTCGCAAGCGTGAGTTTCCGTACGGCTGCCAATGAGAATGCAACACGCATACGATATCTGAAGGCGGGAGAAACGGTGCAGATCCTGCAAAAAGTAAATGCCTATTGGTATAAAGTCAAAGCTTCTGATGGTCGTGAAGGATACATAAGCACAAGCCCCACATACGTTACAACTTCTGGTGGTGTAACATCCCCTGGAAGCGGCAGTGGAGGATCAACTAGTGAAAAGATTCAAAAAGTGATTGCTGCCGGAAAGAAATACATAGGAACACCATATGAATATGGTTCTAGTCGCGATAATACAGCGACGTTTGATTGTTCAGATTTTGTACGTCAAGCTTACTTAGATGGCATTGGATTGAAATTACCGTCAGACTCTAGAGGTCAAGGCGCGTATGTGAAGTCACTTGGACACAATGTTACGGACTGGCATAACCTCAAGGTTGGCGATCTCATGTTCTTTATGTCCTATAAAGGGACAGCAAAGTCCAATTATGCAGGCATAAATAAGGCAACGCAGACCATTACGCATGTTGCTATCTACCTAGGCAATGGCCAAATTCTATCCACATATTCCAAAGAAAGCGGCGGTGTGCGAATCGATTCCATCGCCAATCGCCACTGGGAGTATCGCTTCCTTTTCGGAGGCAGCGCGCTATAGGCATGACAAACAAAGAGCAGATAACGAGAAATCGTTGTCTGCTCTTTGTGCGATCCTAGATTTGCATAGGATCCAGTAATGGATTCCAATGAATCGTTGGTGCTTCGGTCTCGGAGTGAATCCCCGCTGAGCCGATCCATGGATGAGAAGTTGGGCCTACGCTGAAATAATGTTCGAGCAAACAGCGAAAAATATAAGGCATCGGACGGTCTAAAACAGAGGCTTTGGGGACCCAGTAAAGGTCGCCTTCAGATGTAATGATCCGTGGATCCACATCCGTATTGCCTATGTAAAAGAACTGTTGGCGTATTTCTTGGCCATTGAGTCGAAGCAAGACATATTGAAGGCGTAGGTCATGAATTTCGTCCTGTTCAATGCCTGTTTCTTCCCATATTTCACGAAAACAGGCTGTTCTAGGTTGGTTGATTTCATGCGGTTCGAGATGACCGCCAATTGCTGCCCATAAGCCAGGGGAGAGCGTGCGCGTTAGTGCTCGCTTCATCATAAGGAGCTCGTCATGCTTGTTCCATAAAAGTGCAGTAGACATCATACGTAATGTAATCATGGAGAGTTCCCCTCACGTTGTTGGTTCCGTTTCAGCTTATCATAGAAAGGGAAGGGGCTGCAAAGGCGAATGCTTGGATGCATTTTGCCTATTGCTTCACGGGGCATGTTTCGATATAATGTCCTCTATAGGGAAACATTAGTCTTTTTGGAGAGGACGGTAGTTAGGTGCCGGAGAGCAAAGAGTTCCTTCCAACCATGAAGCACATCGGACCTGAGCGGTACTACTTAGTCCGCGAGGATATTCTTCCAGAAGGTGTTCTGAAGACAGCGCAGGCCAAAGAGTTACTTGCTAGGGGAGAAGTGAAGACGATTCACGACGCCGTAGAGCAAGTTGGGCTGAGCAGAAGCGCCTTCTATAAGTATAAAGATGGCATTCATCCGCTTAGCAAGCTAGAACGCGAGCGAATTATTACGATTTCAATGGATTTAGAGCATAGAGCCGGGATATTATCCCGCGTACTTGCACTTATCGCAAATTTGGATGGCAATGTACTAACCATTCACCAAACGATTCCATTACAAGGCATGGCGAACGTCGTTATATCACTAGAAATTTCATCCATGGGTGAAGAGATCCGAGAAATTGTGGATCGCCTAGGAGCACAAGATGGAGTTAAGCGTGCCATGGTCATCGGTCAAGGCAGTTAAAGATAGCATACAATTCAGGAGGTAATAAAATGAAGCCCATCAAGGTTGGTTTACTAGGATTAGGTACTGTAGGAACAGGTGTAGTACGTATTGTTGAAGGACATCAAGAGGATTTGCAACGTCAAACAGGTTCAGTGATTGAAATTGCAAAAATCCTTGTACAAGATAAATCCAAGCATCGGAACATCTCTGTGGATGCAGATAAGCTAACAGAGAATGTGTGGGATGTGATCGGTGATAGTGACATTGATATCGTTGTTGAAGTCATGGGTGGCGTTGAAGCAACGAAAGCACACATTCTAACAGCACTTGGAAATGGTAAGCACATCATTACGGCCAATAAGGATCTTATGGCGATGCATGGTGCTGAGATTTTGGCGAAAGCGGCTGAGAATAATTGCGACGTTTTTTATGAAGCGAGCGTAGCAGGCGGTATTCCAATTATTCGTGCGCTTGTAGAAGGCTTCTCTTCTGATCGTATCACGAAAATTATGGGTATTGTGAACGGCACAACGAACTATATTTTGACGAAAATGAGTCAAGAAGGCGCGGCGTATGCGGATGTGCTGAAGGAAGCACAGGAATTGGGCTACGCGGAAGCGGACCCGACATCCGATGTTGAAGGCTTGGATGCTGCTCGTAAAATGACTATCCTATCGACACTTGGTTTTCACGCGAACGTTGCATTGAGTGATGTTGAAGCGAAGGGGATTTCCAAGGTAACGAAGGAAGATATCCAATACGGGAAGAAATTAGGCTACGAAGTGAAGCTCTTGGGTATCGCTGAGAATCATGATGGCCATATCTCGGTGAGCGTTCAACCGACAATGGTAAAAAATTCACATCCACTAGCATCCGTAAACGGTGTCTTCAATGCCGTATACGTAACTGGTGAAGCTGTTGGTGAAACGATGTTCTATGGTGCAGGTGCCGGCGAGCTTCCAACTGCAACATCCGTTGTAGCCGATCTAGTGGCTGTTGTACGCAATTTGAAATTAGGTATTAATGGTCGTACGGTACAAGCTCCTTATAAAGAGAAGAAGCTCAAAACAGACGAACAAATCGCTTCCAAGAACTTCATCTTGCTTCATGTTGAGGATAAAGCAGGGGTACTTGCGCAAATTACACAAATTTTTGCAGAGCATGAAGTTAGTTTGGAGTCCGTCTTCCAACATCCGAATAAATCCAATCCAAAAGCTGAAATTATCATTATTACACATGATGCGAACCAAGCTAGCATGAAAAATGTATTGAATCAATTCAAATCTATGGATGTCATTCATGCGATTAAGAGCGTGTACCGTGTAGAAGGATAAGAATTTGGACGGCGTATCCATTTATTTTGAGTGAAAAGAGGCGCAATTTCGAAATGAGCTACAAGATAGAACAAAAGGTAAGGGTGAAAGTACCGGCAAGCACAGCTAATTTAGGTCCCGGCTTTGACTCTCTGGGGATGGCCTTGAACTTATATGCTTGGATTGATATGGCGATCTCTGATCAGACGAGAATACAATTAATTGGCGATCAGATGAGTGGTATTCCTACGGATAAAACGAATTTAATCTATAAGGTTGCTCAAATGGTTTTTGATAAAGCAGGCGTTTCACATCCTGAGCTTGAGATCACCATGTATAGTGAGATTCCACTTACACGTGGTTTAGGAAGCAGTGCTTCAGCGATTGTAGGCGCACTTGCAGGCGCGAATGCACTTATAGGGAATCGATTCTCAACCTATGAGCTCTTTCAAATCGCATCGCGTCTGGAGAAGCACCCTGATAATGTGGGCGCAAGCATTTACGGCGGGATCGTTGTTGCGTTCTGGGACGAAGTAAAGGCAGAATCGATCCGGATTGAGCCTGATCACAATCTGGAGGTGCTGGTGGCGATACCAGCCTTCCAGCTATCGACTGAAAAGGCGAGAGGTGTGATGCCGCAGCATGTATCGATGAAGGATGCGGTGTTCAACCTTAGCCACTCCTCGTTACTCGTTGCTGCGCTCAGCACAGGGAACCTCGGCATGATCCGTCATGCGATGAAAGATCGCTTGCATCAGCCTTACCGCGCGGCGCTCATTCCTGGCATGAAGACATTATTGGATGAATGTGAACATCATGGCGCGCTTGGTGTTGCTTTGAGCGGAGCGGGACCGACGATGTTAGCGCTGGTTGATGCGCGCAGTGAGAAGAAAACGGAGCTAGAATCGTTCCTTCAGGGCACATTGGCTAAAGAAGGCATTGAAGCCCAGCTTCTATGGCTAAAGCCAAGCCAAGAAGGTGTGACGACAACCGAACTTCAAAGCAGTGATGAGGGGCTTCTTTCTCTAGTGGAAAAGGAAGTGCTTGCATGAAACGAGTCGCAATACTTGGACCCAGTACGTTTTCAGAGGAAGCTACGCGTCATTTTCTAGGTGAGAATTTTACGTATGTGTCGTATAAGTTGATTTCAGAGGTATTTAATGCTACGGCTTCTGGAGAAACGGATCTGAGTGTTATTCCCATTGAGAATACATTAGAGGGTTCTGTACACTTACATGTAGATTGGCTTGTTCATGAAGTTGATTTACCGATTCGAGCAGAATGGGTATTCCCAATCGATATGAATTTAATAGGGTATCCGAATCCAGATATGGACGTTGATCCTACGAACCCTTATCGTCACATTCGCAAAGTGCTGTCTCATCAAGTTGTTCCTGCCCAGTGCAATCAATTTATGAAGCAATATTTGCGTGAGGCTGAGTTTGAACAAGTGAGTTCTACGGCTGAGGGTGTTCGTATTGTATCAACGCTTCAGGATCCAACGGTTGCTGCGATTGGGACGGCTATCGCTTCAGCGAATTATAACGTGCCCATGCTGCAACGTGAAATTCAAGACCATAAGGATAATATGACACGCTTCTTACTCGTTGGTAAAGAGGCATCAGAGTTGAAGTCCTCGGAGATCATTAAGACGACAATCCTTGTCACCTTACCAGACGATTATCCCGGAGGTTTACATCAGGTGCTGTCTGCATTTGCTTGGCGGAGAATCAACCTTTCGAAGATTGAATCGAAGCCGACGAAGAAGAAGCTTGGCATTTACTATTTCTATATCGATATCGTTGGTACGATGGACTCTGTTCTTCTACCTTCAGCTATTCAAGAGATCGAAGCGATTGGATGTCAGGTCCGAATTCTGGGTTGTTATCCAAGCTATTCTTATATAAGTTCATAAGACAAATCCCTTGCGTTTAGGACGCGAGGGATTTTTTTTGTGCGACAGGGGCAAAAGCCTAGGAACGTGCATAAACTGTAATATCATTATTGTGAATAAGCGAATGCTGACGCGGCCAAGTTACTGCGATTGGAAGAGAGACGCGAAGGAGATGCTTACGAAACCAGTTTTTCTTAAGGAGGTAGGGTTTTGAAAATCCATATTGTCAAAAAAGGCGATACCCTGTACGAGCTTGCAAAAAAATACCACACCACCCTAGACCAGATCATTGCGCTTAATCCGCAAATCGCTGATCCGAATCAGATTGATGTTGGGATGAAAGTGAAGATTCCATCTTCCGTTAAGCCGGTTGATCCACCTGCATCTGATTTTGTTTATAAACATGTTGTCCAGCAGGGGGACAGTTTATGGAAGCTTGGGAAAGCTTGGGATGTGCCATTGCAAGCGATGATTAAAGCGAATGCGCACCTGAAGAATCCGAATGTACTTATGACGGGGGATATCGTTTTTGTTCCTAAAATGCAGCATGGACATACGCATAGTAATCAGCATGGCACGCATCATACTTCCAAGCTATCCACGGAGCCATTTGCACCGATGCCTGTGATGCCGCCAACAGATGCCTATCAGCAGCCTGTGATTCCGAGCCCGCAACAACCTGTTGTTGAAGCCCCGCCATTGTCGCTGGGTGAAACGGTACCTGCTCTGCCGCAAATACCTCAGCAAGTACCGATGACGTCTCCGGTTATTCCAGCTCCAGTCATGGAAGAGCATGCGCTACATGAGCCTTATGGGCAAGCGGTACATCCGTTTCAACAATTTCACATTACGGCTACAGAGGTCTTTGCATACCCTGAACAGCAGCAACATGAGGCAATGACGTACCCGTCGGCCTATTCGCCTTTTCAAGAAGAGCCTTGTGAGCCGCTTCCTACAATGGTAGCCCCTGTGACAGTCGTCGATGAAGGCTGTGGGTGCGGCGGACCTGCGATGAATGAGCAACAGTGGATGAATTATCCAGCCCATCTCGCCAATGTACCGATGGGAAATCCTTGGGACACGATGATGCCACAAGAGATGCAAGCTATACCAGCTTTTTATCCGCCTCCGATGCCGTATGATCACCCTATGGCACAGCACTATGCCCATCAGCACAACCCGTATGGTATCCCTTATGCAGGAGCAGGACAGCATGCCCCTTTTGAAGAGTCCTCCTTGTTGCCCCAAGTTCATACCCATGAACTGAAGAAGGTAACTGATACTTTAGCTGAAGTGGATATTACGATTCGCGACAAGCAAAAAGCAGATAAACTCAAGCCAAACGGACATCGCTCAACACGAAAAGTAAAGCTATCAGGAGCTTCAGCGCTAAGTGCTTTCTTACAGCAACAACAACGAGCTACGGAGACGCGTGAAGCGAGCAAGCCCGCTGGTCCGTGGATTAACTTCTAGGAATAATAAAAAAGCCTCAAATCACGACGTACATCGTGGTTTGAGGCTTTTTGTATGCAGAAGGGCTATTAAGCGATCATGCCCAATGTGAAAAACGTCATTAAACCAATTACGAAATTCATTCCCCACTTTTTGCGAAGAAGCTCACGCCCCCGATGTAACCGTGTTTTCACTGTCGTAATCGGCAGGTTCATTCGTTCACTAATTTCTTGAAGGGAAAGCTCCTCGAGATAGTACAGGGTGATGATACCTTTATATTTGTCCGCCAATTTATTAATCGATGCGTGCATATGCTCTTGAATTTCGGTTTGAAGCACAGCATGTTCCGGCGATTGATCTTGGCTGGCCAGTTTACTGTAGTAACTGTAATCATCATCAAAATCGTTTAGCTCCGCATCAAGAGATTGTACGGGCCTTTTTTTGCGAAGTAAATCAATGGCAACATTTTTTCCGATCCGATAAATCCAAGTTGAGAAATTCTGGCTTTCATCAAAGTGGTTTAAATTCAAGTAGACCCGGATAAAGGTTTCTTGGACAATATCCTCGGAATCAGGACGGTTATGCAGCATCCGAAACGCTAGCTTTTGTATTTTACTACGGTAGAGCTCGACTAACTCCACGAAAGCGTTGCGATCGCCCCGTCTGGATAATTGAATTAATTGAAGTTCTGCCACATTCATGATGTTTCCCTCCTTAGAGTTGTCGTTTAGAAAAAGGTGAAGAGCATTCTCATTTGCTTATTTCATATATATCGTCATTCGTGTATGCCTATGAGAGTTTTTCATCTATCTTTGACTATATCATTTCTGTGGCTACAGTCAAATTCAAATGAGAGGAAGAGTCCGATTATAACCATTTGTTACCGAAATCATGTAAGTTTCGTGACACTTCATAGGGATCTTTGACGAAGTCAAAGTCTCTCTGCTAGGAGTGGGGACTCGGATTTGACTGGGAGACTGACGTTGTACCCGAAGGAGCTGGTCCGATCTTATTGATTTCATTCCATAATGCCACACTTCCCCAGAATAATACGACGCCGATAATGAGGAGGGTTGTGCGTTTAATAGGTTTTCTTTCGTTCATGGTTACGTTCACCATCCGTCTTGATTGGTTTCGTTCTCTTCTATGGTAAATGATGTATAGTGCATCTTGCAAATGGAAACAATACGAAAAAACAAGAAGAAGGGGATAACGTGAATGTACACCGGTTCTTGAAGCAATTAAAGAAGAGACTACGCTGGAAGCGCAGTTGGTTGACCTTAGGGATGTTCGTTCTGGTTGTTGCGATTACCTGGGTGGTAGCAGGTCATGAAGACCAATCAAACTCGAAAGTTGCGACCCGAGCAACCATCGCTGGCTTAACGCCGGAGGATGATGCGCGTCTTCAGGAAGCGACCAAGTTGTTGCAAACCATTTCGGATCGCAGAGAAAGCTATTTGCTCAAGTCCTACGTTTGTGGAGAAGAACGCAGTCTACTGGGTTCACATACGTCACAAGAATTACTCTCGCTTCAGAAACAACATCCTAGCTGGCTGTTAAGCATCAAGGACTCTGGCGAGGTTGTCTTTACGGAAAACATTGATGATCTATCTCCAACCTGCAAAGAAAAAGCCGTATTTGGGATTGATGGTAGCAGTAACTTATCATTATTCAATGGTACACCTGCAAATAATCAAATTATTCGAACCTTTTTCCAGCTCAATATCCAGCAGTTAGAAAGCAGTTTGCCAACCGATACGGTTGCTCAGCTGCATGAGGGAATCCGGGTCACAGATATAGAGGAGTATAATAGCGTATTATCTACGTTCAGCGATTATGCCATGGAAGTTACAGAAGGCGCCATGTCGCGTCCCTAGTTCCAACAATACCACAGATAAAATCGAAGAGATAGTTTCGGGAATTCCCGAGCCTATCTCTTTTTTTTTGTTACAATGTAGAACTCCAAGATGGGCGTTGTAGCTGTTTATTATGTCTGCTATAATGAAATGACTACATATGTTCGCTTTTTTTTAGATGGGAGAGAAATGTTTTGCGTATTCTAGGAATTGATCCAGGGATCGCGATCGTAGGCTTTGGCTTTATTGATAAAATCGGCAGTAAGCTAGTTCCGGTACAATATGGTTCGATTCAAACGGAAGCACACACGGATCCTGGTATCCGACTGAAAGATGTCTATGATGCTACAGTGCAATTGATAGAGAAATATAAACCTGATGTGATGTCTATTGAGAAATTGTTTTTTAATAGAAACGTAACGACGGCATTCACCGTTGGCCAGGCGCGAGGTGTGATGATACTTGCTGGCGTTCAGGCTGGGTTGCCGATTGCTGAATATACACCGCTTCAAGTAAAACAAGCCGTTGTAGGATATGGGAATGCAGAGAAGAAGCAAGTGCAGGAGATGGTCAAGATTCTGCTGAAGCTGTCACAAGTGCCGAAGCCAGATGATGTCGCTGATGCGCTCGCTATCGCTATTTGTCATGCCCATTCCTCTTCTCTTCAATCTATGATAAATGAGGTCAGGAAACGATGATAGATTTCTTACGAGGTAAGGTTGCAGCGCGTGAAAGTGATTATGCGGTTCTCGATGTAAACGGGGTTGGTTATCGTGTGTTCTGTCCGAATCCTTATGCACTTTCCCATATGGAAAATGAGGATGTCACAATGTTCATTCATTACCATGTAAGGGAAGACGCGCATCTCCTATTTGGTTTCATGACACGTGATGAGCAGTCCTTATTCCGCTTATTGCTGGATGTGAGCGGAATTGGCCCCAAAGTAGCACTGGGTATTCTAGCTGCTGGCGGGAGACCTGAAGCGGTCATTCTGGCGATCAGCCAAGAAAATCTGGCGTTTCTAACTAAGCTTCCTGGCATTGGGAAGAAAACGGCTCAACGGATTATTCTAGACTTGAAAGATAAGCTGGGCTCTGTAAGCTTCTCAAGTCCAGAAGCGGCTGTCGCCCTGAGCGTTGTCGGATCCGCACAATTAACTGAAGGCGGGCTGCCATGGAGTGAAGCGAAGGAAGCCTTAATGACACTTGGTTACACAGAAGCAGAAGTCGATCGTGCCTGGTTGCAGGTGAAGCCAAAAGCAGGACCATCGGATTCCGTTGATGTTCTAGTGAAGCTTGCTTTGCAAGCCTTATTTACCATGTAAGCAACTGATCGTGTGAAAGAAGGAGGGACACCATGGACAATGACCGAATCATATCGGCTAATTTTATGATGGAAGACAATGTGGTCGAGTATAGTCTACGTCCGCGTTTTTTGGCCGAATACATCGGACAGAAGCAGGCCAAGGAGAACCTCAAGATCTACATAGAAGCTGCAAAGATGCGGAAAGAAGCTTTAGATCATGTGCTTCTCTATGGTCCGCCTGGACTTGGCAAAACCACACTATCCAACATTATCGCCAATGAACTTGGCGTGAATATTCGTACAACCTCCGGGCCAGCCATCGAGCGGCCTGGAGATCTTGCTGCCATCCTGACGAATCTGCAGGAGGGAGATGTGCTCTTCATCGATGAGATTCACCGTCTCCACCGAACGGTGGAAGAGGTGCTATACCCCGCGATGGAGGATTTTGCCCTTGATATTATCATTGGCAAGGGGCCAAGCGCACGATCCGTGCGACTCGATCTGCCGCCATTCACATTGATCGGCGCCACGACACGTGTAGGGCTGCTCTCTGCGCCGCTGCGCGACCGTTTCGGTGTCGTCAGTCGCTTGGAGTTTTATACTGTCGATGAGCTCAGCTATATCGTCAGTCGGACAGCCGACATCCTGCAGGTCGGCATTGTGGGTGATGCTGCGCGTGAGATCGGCATGCGTTCGCGTGGAACTCCGCGTATTGCCAACCGTTTGCTGAAGCGGGTTCGTGATTTTGCGCAGGTAAGAGGCGATGGCATTATTACGATGGAGCTCGCTCAAGAATCATTACGCCTGCTGCAGGTTGATGATTTGGGTCTTGATGAAATCGATCATAAAATGCTGCGCGCGATTATTCAGAGCTTCCAGGGGGGCCCTGTAGGGCTTGAAACGATCGCTGCAACGATTGGTGAGGAAAGCCAAACGATTGAGGATGTATACGAGCCTTACTTGCTTCAAATCGGATTTATGCAGCGCACCCCAAGAGGTCGGACAGTGACGCCGCAAGCCTATCACCATCTTGGTTTACCTGTTCCAGAGCAACGTTAAATCGTACTCAGTTCCTCTATAGATGTATGGACAATTGTAAGCTTTTGCCGCTGCTTAAAGGGCGGGCATTAGCTTTTTTTGTCATTTTTTCTGCGAACGAACAAAACTTCTGTCTCTTGCTAGAGTCTACATTACTAGATGAACGGAGAAAGAAAGGATACGATACCTGTATGTTTGGAAGACGAAAGATGATTTATGCAAAGCATATTGCCCTCATAACTACAGCAGCAGTCACGTTTTCAACCTTCTCTTACGGAGGATCTAAAGCCAACGCGGTGGGAACTAAGCATCTGGATCAGATTCGTGTTGCCATTGTCATTAATGCTAGCAATTATAAAAAGATAGAGCCGCTAGTTTCACTGTCCTCACCTGGCGGATTTGATATTGGTGTTCGGAATTCAGCGAGTGTAGAGGTAAAACCATGGGCTTCAATCTCGGATACGTCTATTCGGATGTCATTGGATCAGTTTAGTACGATCATGTTGGAAACGTCTGATTTTACTGCTGCCAAAGCACTGAATACGAAACTGAATCTTTTGCCAGAGGAAAGCTATGTGTTAAGTCGTACGAAGTTGGGTAAAACGGTCTACCAAGTTTTCTATGGAAACCTGCCTACGAAGGCTGAAGCAGATGCTGCTGCGGCTCAAGCATTAAAGGATACAACGGTAGCGGCATTGACTAAAAATACGGTTCCTGCCGTCAGTGGACCCCTTCATTTAAGTGCAGGGACATTTGCTACAGAGGCTGCGGCACAGCAGCAAATCGCGTTGTATACCCAGGCAGGCATAGCAGCTGATCTGGTCTTACAGGCGGATAGCGCAGGGAAGGTTGGTTATAGTGTTTGGATAGGCAACGAAGCAACAGATGCCAATTTGGAGGCTGTGAAACAAGCAGCGCTCAAAGCAGCTCCTAGCGTGCCACTCCAAACGGCGAACACGAAGGATGCTTACTTAATTCGCAGGTCGGATGTAACGGTCTCAACCTCTCCGACAGCTTCCGTGGCTCATTATGTGACAGGCGCAGGTGAACAGAAAACTATCCTGCATCCGAAGAAGATGGGGATCGCAGTGAAAGAGCGTATGGATCGCAGCTTCCGAGGTGACATGGAGTTAAGTATGTATCAGGATCGATTAGCCTTAATTAATGTAGTTCCGATGGAGCAGTATTTATATGGGGTTATGGGGGCCGAACTTAATTCACAATGGCCAACTGAAGCGTTGAAGGCTCAAGCTGTGGCAGCCCGTACCTTTGCGATTTATCAAGGAAATAAATATGAGATTGCACAGGTGACGGATACCACACAAGACCAGGCCTATTATGGATTGGATAAAGAATTTACAGCAGGCAACCAAGCTGTCGATGCTACGAAGGATGAAGTGATTTCTGATAAGCGAGGCTTGATTTCACCTGTGTTTGCGTCCAATGCGGGAGGGATAACCGCAGATCCTACGGAAGCATGGGGCAATTCAGTGGACTACCTTCGAAGTGTACCTAGCCCAGATGAAGGAGCTGAACAGGGGAAGGCCATCTGGTATCAAATTCAACTGACAGACGGCAGCACAGGCTTTGTACATAGCATGTATCTTAAGGACACAGGGCAGAAGGACAAATCTGGTAAAGCGATTTTTGAATCTACTGAGAAAGACGTCAATGTGCGACTATCGCCTTATGTTGATAATAGTGCGAACCCTGCCATCGCGAAGCTGGCTGTTAAAGAGAAAGTGAGCATCCTAGGGCAAGAGAAAGAATCGAATGCCTATTCTTGGATACGTGGTCCTTATACATTAAGTGAAATTAAGAGTAAGCTTGAGGCGGCAAAGATACCGATTAAAGGCGAATTAACTTCTCTGGAAGTGTCTAAAAGAGGGCCATCTGGCCGAGCCATCGAGTTAAAAGCGAACGGTGTTGTCGTTAGTGTGAAGAATCCAGATGCGATTCGAACGGTCCTTGGCGGATTGCCAAGCACGCTGTTTGAAATAGAAGGTGCAGGCAGTTATACTGGTACTAGCCCGAATGTTCCAAGTATATCGATTCTGAGCGGCTCGGGGGTAGTCTCGCATACTGCGGACAGCTTGTATGCGCTAGCTGGCAATCAGTCTCAGCCAACTGCAGTGAAGAAACAAGATGCTATGACGATTAGCAGCTCAGGCGTTAATAAGCTCGCGGTGACAGGACCGACGACTCCGGGGACTCCATCCAAGGGAACGATTACCTTGCAAGGGAACCAAATTATTTTCCGAGGAAACGGGTTTGGTCATGGTGTAGGTATGTCGCAATGGGGCGCAAAAGGTTTTGCGGAAAAGGGTTACGATTACAAAAAAATACTTCAGACTTACTTTACTGGGGTCAACATAACGAAGGAATGAATCTATCTGATGGAAGTACAAGATTTCGATTTTGAATTACCTGAATCATTAATCGCCCAGACGCCGCTGCTTCAACGCACGGCGTCTAGGCTGCTTACGCTGAACAAAGAAACAGGCGAAACCGCTCATCGCACATTCGAAGATCTAATTGATTACTTAGAAGCCGGGGATTTACTCGTGATGAATGATACACGAGTCATTCCAGCACGGCTTTTTGGTATGAAGAAAGATACGGGCGCGAAAGTGGAGTTATTATTGCTGAAGCCGCTTGGCGAGGATCGCTGGGAGGCATTAGTCAAGCCAGGCAAACGTATGCAGCTTGGTGCTGTTGCCGTTTTTGGCTTAACGGGTGACGAGAGCAGTGAACCTCTCTTGACGGCAGAAGTCGTAGAGGTTGGCGACATGGGAGCCCGTATACTGCAATTCCGGTACACTGGAATTTTTAATGAGATTCTTGATCGGTTAGGCGAGATGCCGCTCCCTCCCTATATTAAGGAGCAGCTATCTGAGCGGGAACGCTATCAAACCGTCTATGCGAAGCATGAAGGGTCATCCGCCGCGCCAACAGCTGGCTTGCATTTTACAGAGGATTATTTGGAGCGACTCAAGGACAAAGGTATCCGTCTCGCTTTCGTGACTTTACATGTAGGTCTGGGTACATTTCGCCCCGTATCTGTGGACAAGATCGAAGAACATCAAATGCATGCCGAGTATTACATTTTGTCCGAAGAAACAGCCTCACTGATTAATGAAACTAAATTAGCAGGCAAACGCGTCATCGCTGTCGGAACAACATCGGCACGGACGTTGGAGACGGCGGCTGGATTAGCGCGTGAACAACTTGGCTACCAAGAAGGTGAGCCATTACTCCTTCAACCTTCACAGGGATGGACGTCCATTTTCATCTATCCTGGCTATGCATTTGGTGTCGTTGATGTGTTGTTAACGAATTTCCACCTGCCCAAATCTACGTTACTCATGCTAATTAGTGCGCTAGCTGGGAAGTCAAATGTGATGCGAGCCTATGAAGAAGCTGTGAAAGCGGAGTATCGTTTTTTCAGTTTTGGCGATGCGATGTTAATTTATTAAGACGTTTTAAATGAACGATAGAGTAAGCTTAGAATAGGAAGTGGATATCATGACAGCAGCAGTAACTTACGAACCGATTAAAACCTGTAAACAATCCGGCGCCCGCTTAGGCCGCGTTCACACGCCACATGGTGTTATTGAAACACCAGCGTTTATGCCAGTAGGCACTCAAGCCACTGTGAAAACGATGAGTCCGGAAGAATTGAAAACGATGGACGCTCAAATCATTTTAAGTAATACGTACCACCTGTTCATTCGTCCTGGACATGAGATTGTGAAAGAAGCAGGCGGATTGCATAAGTTCATGAACTGGGATCGTCCCATTTTGACGGACAGCGGTGGTTTTCAAGTATTTAGCCTTAGCAATATGCGTAAAATTACGGAGGAAGGCGTTACATTCAAATCACATTTGAATGGTGATAAGTTATTTCTATCCCCTGAGAAGGCGATGGAAATTCAGAATGCACTTGGTTCTGACATCATGATGGCCTTCGACGAATGTCCACCGTTCCCTGCGGAATACGAATACGTGAAGAAATCACTAGAGCGTACGACGCGGTGGGCAGAACGCTGTCTGCAAAGCCATGCTAGACCTCAGGATCAAGGCTTGTTTGCCATCATTCAAGGCGGCATGCATGAGGATCTACGTAAGCTAAGCGCGGAGCAGTTGACTTCCATGGATTTCCCGGGGTATGCTATTGGTGGACTGAGTGTTGGAGAGCCTAAGCATTTGATGTATGAAGTGCTAGATTACACAACACCGCTTATGCCTGCGAACAAGCCGCGTTATTTGATGGGGGTTGGCTCGCCTGATGCACTAATTGAAGGCGCTATCCGAGGCATTGATATGTTTGATTGCGTGTTACCTACGCGGATTGCTAGAAATGGGACTTGTATGACAAGTTCAGGACGTCTTGTTATTCGTAATGCGAAATATGCAACAGACTTCGGCCCGCTAGATGCCAAATGTTCCTGTTATACGTGCACGAACTATAGTCGTGCCTACATTCGACATCTGATCAAAGCGGATGAAACGTTCGGTATTCGCTTGACGACGATTCATAACCTTCACTTTCTACTACAGCTCATGCGTGAAGTAAGAGAAGCCATTAAGGAAGATCGATTACTCGATTTCCGCGATACTTTCTTTGCCGCTTACGGGCTGAATGATAATGAAAGAGGATTTTAAGAGAGGAGGAGACCTATGTTTCTATTGGCTGACGATGCTGCAAGCACTGGTGCAGTAGGATATTTGTATACATACGGGCCTTTAGTGCTCATGTTCGTAGTACTGTACTTCTTACTTATTCGTCCACAGCAAAAAAGACAGAAAACACGTAGTCAAATGCTCGGAGGATTGAAAAAAGGGGATAAAGTAGTAACCATTGGCGGACTTCACGGCACGATTGTAGAAATTACGGATGACATTTGCGTACTTCGTGTCAACGATGCGACGAAGATGACATTTGATCGCTCCGCAGTTAATGCGGTTTCACAAACGCCTGCTGCTAAGGAATAAGAAAATTAAAAAAGCGAGGTCCTATAATAGGCTCTCGCTTTTTGTTTTGTTAAGCAGCTAACATTTTAATATTCGTTATTCTTAACACGGCGTTTGAGGAGGGCGCGCTCACCAAGGATGAGACGACCTTCGGCAATCCGAAGACCCATTCTAGCAGCTACGACACCAAGTACAACGCCGGCGCACATATCCGATAACCAGTGGATACCGAGATAGAAGATTGTGAAAATAATAAAGGCCGCGGAGCAAGGAACGAAAATTTTCCAAAACTTGTTTTGGCTTTTTACAGCGATGACTGCCATAGAGATAGAAATGGAAGTGTGTAAGCTTGGGAAGCAATTGTCGAGTCCTGATAACGGTCTGTAGTCTTGCTCAAACGTTGGGAAAACATCTAGAATAAGAAGATCTACTTTGGGATGGAAAAACCATACTTCGTTAACTGGGAAAAAGAGATAAAACGGAATGGCAATCATATAATTGAACATGAGTGCATAGCAGACCGCATAGAAAAGCTTATGATTCTTCTGGTACGTATAGAGAGCGATGGAAGTAATCATGATGGAGGGAAAAATGATTACATAGAAGTAGCTGCTGATCACCGTTAGAACATCATTATGGAAGAAGTTCTGAATCGATGCTACAAAGTCGCCTTCAATGCCGTAGATCGACTTCGTAAAGTCAGCTTTGTATTGCATGCCTTTTTCAATCGCCATTTCCATCTTATTGAACATGAGTATCATAAGCAACGCGATGAAATGAAGAAGGTATTTGCGTGAAGTGAATATCTCTTGAACGAAGCTACTCGCAATGGTGTATGGACTCTTTCGCGTTGCGATAATTACAAAAGCGAAAATAGTTAGTACAATATAAACTGTCGCATGCGTCATAGATTGAAAAGGGCTCATGTTGTATCCCCCCTATATTTTGGAAGTTTTGTGCGGCAATAACTATGACATTATACCACATTCAACAGGGGGGAAGTGCAATCTTCACGGAAAAGACTTATTTCTGAGTATTTACACCAAGTATGCCACCGAGCGCCCCAGCTGCGAATAGAATGCCAAGTAATTGGAGGGATTGAAGATTCAATCCTGCGTCAAAAGCTAGAAAACCGACCAAGAAAATAAGAATGAAATAAAAGATGCCGACCATGCCCCCGTGGTACCAGCCGCGGTTTCCCGCTCGCTTCCCTGAAACCCATCCTCCAATAAATAAGGAGACCGCATGGATGATTGTTGTGAGTGTGTGCAAGGAGCTTTCTTGCGTGCTTGTTAATAGCAAAAACAAGGAGGTCACAATGGTTCCGATGGTCATCATCGTAAAAGAATAGACAAGTCCTGAAAATAATGGCGATGTTATTCGAACCTGACTGACCGTTTTCATAGGGTTCACAGGCATCATTCCTTTCCTATATTCGAACGCTTCATTAACATCATTGTATGGGCAAGTACATAGAATTAGTACAAACTATCGTTCAAAGGAGTGTGATTATTTATGACTGAATTCTCTCAAGGTCCGGCTATGTGGCAAGCAGTAGCGGCATTGCTTATTTTTGCAGCTGCTTACGTTTGTATATTGATTGAAAAGTGGGATCGCATGTATACCGCGTTAGGTGGAGCCTGTTTGATGCTGATTTTGGGCATTGTCCCCCTGGATAAAGCACTATCCAGCTACGCAAACTGGTCCATCATCATTTATCTCGTGAGCCTATTTATCCTCTCAACTCTTTTTCAAAAAACGGGGATTCCCTCTTATATCGTGAGTTCAATCGTGCGGAAATATCGCATGCGCGCTTTAACACTTATCATCTGTCTATCCCTTCTAGCAGCACTCATCTCGGCACTTTTGGACAGTCTAATGGCTGTCGTAGTCATCGTACCTTTTATCATTATTGCGTCTAGAAAAATGAGATTAGTACCGGCTCCATTTCTAATCGCCATGCTATTATCCGTACATATCGGCGGCGCGGCAACGATCATGGGCAATATTCCTAGCCGAATATTAGGAGCCTCAGGACATATCTCAGCAGGGCAGATGTTCCTCAAGCTATTTCCGCTAATATGCTTGCTGTTAGCTGTTGTTTATCTCATTATGTGGCTCATCTATCGCAAGCGCTTGGTTGCTGCTGAAGCTCATATGCGAGAACTGCTCAGCTTGAAGCCAAGTTCATATTTATCAACAAATCGCATCTTTGTATGGGGCAGCAGTGTGATAACGGGAGTGACTTTGCTTATCTTGTGTCTTCATGGTGTACTAGCTTGGAGCCCAGCTTATATTGCAGCCTGTGGAGCGATTGCAGCTCTCGCATTCAATTACAAAGATATCGTTGAAACGATGAAAAACAAAGACTTTGTGGCGGTCTGGCATCATGTAAAAGAAACGCAATGGCTCTTCTTCTTAGGCTTGTTCATCATGGTTGGTGGCTTAACGTACGCAGGCTTTGCGGGCTTCATTGCCAGCAGGGGACTTGAGTTAAGTCAAGGAAGTATCCCTTTTTTGACGGTATTGTTGCTCTGGTTAAATAGCTTTGGAGCGGCGATGCTGGATAACATCCCGTTCATTGCAGCAATGATTCCAATCGTTGATCAGATGGAGAAGCTCGTAGAGGTATCCACGCAGCCTATTTGGTGGGCACTGATCGTGGGCAGTGGAATCGGAAGTGGCGTAACGCTAATCAGCTCAATCGCAAGTTTATACGCAGCATCATTTACCTATCATGACGGTGTTAAGTTAAAACAAAGTGAATATGTCGTAGTAGCGGCACCGATTTGTTTCATTCTACTGTTGATTTCTACGGTATATTTCAAATTATTCTTGTTGTAATTGCCAACAATTGAATACGTAATATCTGCATGATGAAGTGCATGGGCGGTCAGAATACCAGTGAACTCCGAGAACGAGCTAGAGCTTAGATCAGGGAGGTTGCGATGGATATTCTGACCATTTTTTTGCGTACGGTGCTTATCTATTTTGTCGTTTTTCTCATGCTCCGAATTATGGGGAAACGTGAAATTGGTAAACTTTCGCTTTTCGATCTTGTCATTTCGATCATGATTGCGGAAATTGCTGTGTTTGTGCTGGAGGATGCGAAGAAGCCCCTTATGTCAGGTCTTTTACCTATGGGGACTTTGGTGCTCATTCAAGTTGTCATTGCCTTTATTACGTTAAAAAGTCGCACGATTCGTGTGCTTTTCGACGGAAAGCCGAGTGTTCTAATAAATAAGGGAATGATCAATCGGGATGAAATGAAGAAGCATCGTTATAATCTAGATGATCTGATGCTCCAATTAAGACAGAATAAAATTATGAATGTGGCAGATGTGGAATTTGCGATTTTGGAGCCTTCGGGGAAGTTAAGCGTAGTTGAAAAAGACAAAAATGACAAAGAGACAGAGACGGTAGTAACGAAATCAAATAATGCAATACGTTACGAGGGCTTGCCGCTGCCTCTTATTATGGATGGTAAAGTGCAAGACGATAACTTAGAGAAAATCGGTCAAACGAGGTTTTGGTTGAAAAACCAGCTCCAAGAAAAAGGAGCGCGAGACTTTAAAGAAATATTCTACTGTTCCATTGATCATCGCGGTAGAATGTTCCTTGATCGAAAGCGGTAAGCCGCCGCGATTCAACGGATAATTTTTTTACCCATATTCATCACACGCCCAATATCCTTAAGACTAATGAGTCGGAAAAGTGTGATGAAACAGATATAAGAGATGATCCCCAGAAGTAAAGAGGTGACGAAACGAATCCAAGTTAGGGAAACCCAAGGTGTGTACATGATGAGGTAGCAGACAACTCCTGAAAGTAGCATCGCTACACCGATTTTTCCAAAGCTGCTGCCCTCCATTTTGAACTTGAGTAGTCGAACGACACTATTCCAATGAAGTAAAGTAACCAGTACAATATTCACATTAATCGCAAATACGGCCCCATTAATCCCCATTTCAGGCTTGCTGGCTAACCAGTAAATCAAGATTAACTTCACAGTAGAACCGATGAGGGTGTTCACTAGTGCTGCACCAGGCTTGTTTAATGCTTGTAAAGCAGATTGCAACGGGGCTTGAAAATAAATGAAGATGGCGATCGGTGCCATCATTTTGAGCATGACGCTGACATCAGGTTGATTGTACATATATGTACAAATTGGTTCAGCAAGAACAAACATCAAGACAGCGAAAGGGGCGCCTGTCACTAAAGCAAGCTTCAGGGATTGATGCAATCGCATATGGATAGTTTTGAGGTCTTTTCGTGCAGCCGCCTCGCTTAACGAGGGAACGAGAGAGACGGATAAGGACATGGTGAGTGCACTCGGTAGAAGGATGATTGGAATAATCATGCCTTGTAGAGCTCCATACTGTGCCGTTGCTAACGAAGTAGTTATACCAGCGATAGCTAAGCTCTGAGCAATTAAGATCGACTCCAGTAAATAAGAACTGGCGCCGATGAGTTTACTGCCTGTAATCGGAATGGATATACGTAAAATTCTACGTAGATTGGAGAAACGACCTATTGTTTTTTTCGTTCCTATTTGGGCTAAAGGGGACTTAGGAGCCTCTTTCTTATCCCATCGGAAATGAATGGCCAAGACAGCTAGTCCGCCTATTTCACCTGCCAAAACGCCGATCATCGCACCTGCCGCCGCATATTCAATTCCATAAGGGATCATCATATAAGAACAGACGAGCACCATGACAATCCGAATTAACGTCTCCACAATTTGCGAGGTTGCCGTAGGAATCATATTCTGCCTGCCTTGGAAATAACCGCGATACACAGCGGAGACGCCAATAATAGGGATCATGGGACTCATACATAAGAAGGTGTAATACACACGGGAGTCTGTTAGCAAATGTGACGTGATCCATGAGGCCCCTAGAAGACAGATAAGTGTAAAAATGAAGCTTAGGGATATTGTGATGGCTAACGATATGCGCAATATACTGCGAATCCGGCTCTCATTCTTCTCTGCCTCCGCTTCCGCGATTAACTTGGCAATGGCTACAGGAATGCCTCCGGTAATAATGGTTAAAATCACTGACAGGAAGGGCCAGCCCATTTGATAAATGCCAATGCCTTCCGCTCCGATTACGCGGGGTAACGTCATTCGGGGTATGAAGCCCAGTATGCGATTCAAAATGCCTGCGGCGAGCAGGATCATTGTACCTCTAATAAACGACTGCTTGGTCACTGCCATACCCTCTTCCGATAATGTCATACCTATGACTATGCGCAAGCTGGCCAAGCTCATGCTAAGATTTTATGGACGAAGGTGTATTTGGCAGGAAATCGCGAGGTGTATCTCGAATGATAAAGCATACAGGTAAAACCAATGCCTTTAGCTTATGCTTACGTAGATAGTTTTGCTCCAGCAAAACTTTTAGGAGGATCCCCCATGAATGACGCACAGGATAACGGAAGTGAAGAAGAAGAGCATCCAGGGCTTTCGGATAATGAACTGAATGAAATTATCGAAAGCCTATGTTTGAGTAAAGTAGAAGAGTTTATACTTCTCGGATATGAGCATGTTACTGGCAAGGATATATGGGATTGTGTAAGCGATAAGTATCGTAAAACAGGGATGCCCTCTCTCCATCAAATCGTAAATGACATTTTGTCCCTCAAGTCTACAGCGTTTATGAACTGGATGACGATTAGTATGTATAGAGGAGCCCAATTCTAAGAATGGGCTTATTTTTCATGAAACGACTTAAATTGACTCGTTTTTCAGACCTGAGTATAATAGGCATATTGAGTATTGAAGGGAGACTAGCAACAGATGCTGGATTGGAAAAGAATTTCGTTCTTTTTTCTAACGGTTGTCATTGTTCTTGGCGCAGTTGGAGCAACGAGCCCTAGACTTGTAGAACGTATTAAGCTTGGATTGGATTTAAAAGGCGGTTTTGAAATATTATACACCGCAGAGCCTTTAACGGCTGGACAGCCTCTAACCAAGGAAACGCTTACGGAAGCCGCGCAAAGCCTTGCTAAACGTGCGGATTCACTCGGTGTTGCTGAACCTGAGGTGTATCCAGAAGGTTCCGATCGTATCCGTGTACGTCTCGCGGGTGTTGAGAACGAGGAAGAAGTTCGTACGTTGATGTCTAAGCCTTCCGTACTTACATTCCGTGGACCAGATGGAACAGTTTACATGAATGGTACGGACTTCGTCGAGAACGCAGCGAAACTAAGCTACGATCCGAATACGAAGCAACCGATTGTTGAAATCAAAATGAAGAGCAGAGAAAAATTCAAAGAAGTAACAACGAAGCTGGTTGGCAGCACGTTGTCCATTTATTTGGATGATGTTGTACAATCCACAGCATCTGTCAATTTCCCAATCGACAGTGACTCCGCGATCATTACACAAACGAACGTAGCTGAAGCTACTAAAGTAGCAAAAATGATTAATTTAGGCGCAATGCCGCTCAAATTAACTGAAAAATACATACAACGTGTTGATGCTACTTTAGGAAAAGCTTCCTTGCATGAGACAGCTAGAGCGGGGCTAATCGCTTCGATCTTAATCTTCTTGTTCATGGTGCTTTACTACCGTATCCCAGGTTTGGTAGCAGCTTTCACTTTGATAACGTACGTTTGGGTATTATTAGCAATCTTCGACTTTATGAATGCCACGCTGACATTGCCTGGTATTGCTGCCCTTGTTTTGGGTGCAGGGATGGCCGTTGATGCGAACATTATCACTTATGAACGAATTCGCGAAGAAATCCGTGCAGGCAAGAGTATTCTTTCATCCTTGAAAGCAGGGACGAAGCATTCCTTCCGTACGATTATGGATGCGAACGTAACGAATTTAATCGCAGGTATCGTGCTTTACTATGTAGGTAACGGTGCTATTCGCGGATTCGCAGTTATTACGATGATGAGTATTATTATCAGTATCTTAACGAACGTTTTGTTCTCCAGATGGCTGCTACATCTTATTATCCGGGGTAATTTGCTGAAAAAGCCAAGTTATTTCGGTGTGAAGGAGGCAGACATCCGTGGACTCTAAGCAAAAATACGATTTTGTAAAAAATCGCAATATCTTTTTCATCATCTCGGCTGTCATTCTGATCGCTGGGTTAATCGTTATCTTAACTTCGAGCATGAATTTCGGTGTCGATTTTAAAGCAGGAACGAATATTGACCTTGTTGTAGGTAAACAATTGGATAGCGCTAAAGTTGAGGAAATCCTGCATGGCTTGAACACTAGCGGCGACGTGAAGTCGAAATATGCAGATCCTACAATCGGCGGTAACAATAGTGACCGCGTGTCGATCCGTTTTGATGACGTTCTGGACGATGCGACAGTCGATAAGATCCAAAAAGCTTTTGCAACAGCTTATAGTGCAGAAGTGTCGAAGGAAATTAACACGGTTGATCCACAGCTAGCTCAAGAATTATTGATGAAAGCCGTATACGCAATTGCCATTTCCAGCGTATTGATTTGCTTGTATGTCAGTATCCGATTTGAATGGCGTTTTGCTTTAGCAGCGATTATCGCTATTTTGCACGATGCGTTCATCGTTATCGCGATGTTTGCCATTTTCCGTTTCGAAGTAAACCTGCCATTCCTTGCAGCTGTTCTGACAACGATCGGTTATTCGATTAATGACAAGATCGTTATCTTTGACCGAATTCGTGAGAACCTTCGTTTCGCTAAGCTCAAAACAGACGCTGACCTTGTTGCTCTGGTCAACGATAGTATCTGGCAAACGATGGCACGTAACATCAATACCGTACTCGTCGTGTTGATTGCCGCAGGATGTATATATCTGTTCGGCAGTGAGTCCATTAAATTGTTCGCCTTGGCGAAGTTAATCGGTCTAACAAGCGGTGCTTACTCTTCCGTCTTCATTGCTTGTTCCTTGTGGTATTTGTTCAAAAGAAACTCCTTATCACGTTCTAAAAAGAAAGTTGCAGCGTAATAACCATAATAACCGGCCGCGTGATTGTTGCGCGGCCTTTGTATCCGTTCAGGGGGTATGTCCACATGAATGATGAGGGTTTTCAAAAGACAGAATACGGATTTTGGGGAGGTATGATCGTCCTTTCTGTGCTGGCTTGCCTGTTAGGCATTATTGGTTTCAAGGCTAACAGTCTGTCACTGATCGCAGCCGCGGCACAGTCGGCGGCAGGAGTTTGCTTACTATCAGACGCTGGCAACAGAATAAAGTCGATGAGAGTGCAGCTGACGGGTACCTCTATGCGAGGCTTAGATAAGCAAATGTCAGTCGGTTCGATTTTACTCATTGTACTGATCTTCGTAATTGGAGCTGAATTAGGGATCCTATCCATCAAATCCCTGTTCAATCCAAGTGAGTTTAATTCGACGATTATGACCTTGGCTGGTCTTGTTTTCTTGCTGTTCACTAAGGAAGTGATGTTCCGATTCTTGCGTAGACTCGGCAAACAAGCAGGGACTGAGGAATTTATTGCCAATGCGCGAAGACGCCGTTTCGATATATACTCATCTATTGTGGTCGTGGCAGGCATTGTCTCGTCGATGCTAGCACATGCCGTAGGATCTACCGCATATTCCTATGTGGATGCATTAACTGGACTTATTGTTGCTCTTTTGATAGGTAAAATAGCTTACTCTTTGATCGGCAAAAGTTTATCAACCGCAACCGTGAAAGTACTTCACGAAGAGGAAACTGCTGATTTTGTACAAACAGTTCAAAAGATTCATGGTGTGATTACAGTGGATGATTTGAATGCGAGAGAACATGGGCATTATGTTGTCATCAATGTGACAATCAGTGTGAATCCTAGACTTTCTGTCTGGGAGGGCCATGAGGTGTCGAAGAAAATAAAGCAGCAGCTGATGAAACAGTATCATCATGTCACACATGTGTTCACTCATGTGAATCCTTATGATGCAGGTTATCCCTATAAGCAACAAGCAGATGTGGAAGCAAGTGAGCTGCCCTCTGTGTTACACTAATTCATTGTTTTCGAAGTTTACGTAACGAGATTTTCTGAGGAAAACGCAAGGAGGACCCACCAAGTGCTAGCACCGAAGGCAAGATGGAACATTGGAAATGCGGATGAAGCGCTTGTTGAAGAGTTTGTTCGAGAGCTGCAGTTGGATCCCTTGGTTGCCCGTATTCTAGTGTTGCGAGATATCCGCAATGTGTCTGAGGCCAAACAATTTATGCAAGGTGGCGTTGGCGATTACCACGATCCGTATTTATTGGACGGGATGTTGCCCGCTGTAGAGCGAATTCGAAAAGCGCTGCACAACAACGAATTGATTCGTGTTTACGGCGATTATGATGCAGATGGCGTCAGCAGTACGTCTTTAATGGCACATTTGTTACAAGGATTAGGGGCAAATTTTGATACCTACATTCCTCATCGGATTCGCGAAGGGTATGGATTGAATCGTGCTGCAATGGACTTGGCGAAGGAGCAAGGTGTGCAGCTGCTGATTACCGTGGATACGGGAATTAGCGCTGTTCAAGAAATCGCCTATTGCCATGAAATCGGCTTGGATGTCATTGTGACGGATCATCATGAGCCGCCAGAAGTATTGCCTGATGCCTTAGCGGTCATCAATCCTAAGAAGCCTGGCTGTCCTTACCCCTATAAACTGCTAGCAGGTGTAGGTGTTGCTTTTAAGCTTTCACATGCGCTGCTTGAGAGGTTTCCAGAAGAGCTTCTTGAATTCGCTGCGCTTGGAACGGTAGCCGATCTTATGCCCCTCACAGGAGAAAATCGGCTGCTTGTGAAGATGGGGCTCGCACGCATGCAGGATTCCAACTATGTCGGATTTCGTTCCCTGATCGGTGTGTCTGGCATTGAGCGGAAAGAGATTACGGCCGGGCATATCGGTTTCTCGCTGGCTCCCAAAATTAATGCGAGTGGCCGGTTAGAAGCGGCTGATATTGCAGTAAGGCTCCTTACGACGACGGATGAAAAAGAAGCAGAGCAAATTGCCTTCGAATTGGATATGCTGAATAAGGAGCGTCAACAAATCGTCGAGGACATGGTCCAAGAAGCGTTCGCTATGGCTGAGGAACAGCGCGCGAAGGGCTTGGATAAAGTAATTGTCGTAGCGAAAGAAAACTGGAATGTTGGCGTCGTTGGGATTGTAGCTTCCAAGATTGTAGAGAAATTCTATCGACCAACGCTTGTGTTGAGCATTGATCCGCAGAAGGGCATGGCCAAAGGCTCTGCACGTTCGATAGCAGGCTTTGATCTGCACAAGGCGCTGACAGCTTGTAAGGATCTCCTCGACCACTACGGCGGGCATCAAGCAGCGGCTGGGATGAGCCTAGAGAGCGGTCATTTGGAAGCCTTCGCAATTCGATTAAATGAGCTGGCAGAGGCCACACTGACAGAGCAAGATTACATTCCCGTTTTAAAAGTAGATAATGCGTGCAGTCTTGTAGATGTCCCTATTGCCAGTATTGAAGGGCTTGAATTGCTTGCCCCATTTGGGATGGGGAATCCTTCGCCGAAGTTCATGTTTACGGAATTAGGACTTGAGGATATTCGAACCATGGGTAAGGAAAAGCAGCATCTCAAGCTAGGGCTTTCACAAGCGAAGGATGAGGTCAGCTGTACGGTCGAAGCTGTAGGCTTTGGGAAAGGGAATTTAGCAGCGCTTATTGCGCCCTCTGCCAAAGTGGATGTCTTAGGTGAGCTGTCGATTAACGAGTGGAACGGTGTTCGAAAGCCGCAAATCATCATGCAGGATCTGCGTATCCCGCATACGCAAGTATTTGATTGGCGAGGCACCAGCCAATTGCATCTGAAGCTTGCAGCGCTTTCGGGCAACCTTTCTGGGGGGCCAGCTGCGACACTGAGCTCACCAGGAATTGTGCTCTTTGACGAGGCAGATGTAGTTCTGTATCAGACAACAGCGGCTCAAGTCGGAGAACAGGTGCCTTATTGGATCGTGCAAGAAGACGGCCCTGTAAGGCCGGGGAATGAGGCAGCAACTGCGATCGCGTTCGAGGAGCTGCAGGATGTCATTCTGTACACGTTACCGCGTCGGATTGACAGCTTGAAAGGGGTACTCCAACAGGCGACAGGCATGATGCGGTGCTATCCCGTTTTTGCCGAACTTGGGCAGGATAGTGGGAATACGTTACCTTCCCGTGACATGTTCAAGATGCTCTATGCTACCCTGCAGAAGGAGAAAACGCTCCAACTTCAAGATACGAGAATGATGACGTCTTTTAGTAAACGTTCAGGTCTTTCCCTCGGCATGATTCATTTTATTATATCTGTCTTTGAAGAATTAGAATTTGTCGTAAAACATGATAATATGGTTACATTGAGTGCCACTCCGGCCAAAAGAGATTTAACAACATCACGATTGTACCAGCATCGCTTGCATCGTCAAGAAGTTGAAGCCATTGTCATGTACTCTTCAGCAAAAGAGCTGGAGCAATGGATCGCTGATCACATACTATAAAAAGAGTTAACATTGGAGGAAATTATAATGAATTTCAAAGATTATATTCGCGTTATCCCGGACTTCCCACAGCCAGGTATTCGTTTCAAAGATATCACAACACTGTTGCAGAATGGTCCTGTTTACAAAGAAGCGATCGAGCAAATGAAACAACTGATTCAAGACAAAGAAATCGACGTAATTGCAGGTCCGGAAGCACGTGGATTTGTGATTGGAGCTCCTCTAGCTACAGCATTAGGGGTAGGCTTTATTCCTATTCGTAAAAGCGGCAAATTGCCTGGTGAAACGATCGAAGCTGACTATGCGCTTGAATACGGCAAAGATAAGCTTGCTATGCACAAAGATGCCATTAAGCCTGGACAAAAAGTGCTGATTGCAGATGATTTGCTTGCAACAGGCGGCACGATTCAAACTTCCGTTGATTTGATTAAACAGCTTGGCGGAGAAATTGTTGGAGCTGCTTTCTTAATCGAGCTTACTTACTTAGATGGCCGCAGTAAATTTGATGGTTTTGATGTTGTATCTCTTGTTCAATATTAAGATAGGGTTGGAGAATCGAAGGTTCGTTATTCGATTCTCTTTTTCATAGCAATTTACGGAGTTTTCAGCATCAATGATGCATTTTGTCGAATGCTTGTACGCGAATAGTTGACGAGGGGCCTGACTAGCAGGCATAATGAATAAAAATCGACTAAAGGGAATGGGTAGATGCATGGGTATAGAGCAGCTGCTGGAAAAGGCCGCCACCTATCTGAAAGAGAATGATTTGCAGAGGATTCGGGAGGCCTATGAATTCGCGGACGAAGCCCATCATGGCCAAGTGCGCAAATCAGGTGAGCCCTATATTCTGCATCCACTTGCTGTGGCAGATATATTGGTGAATATGCAGATGGATGTCACTTCGGTGATAGCTGCACTTCTGCATGATGTGGTTGAAGATACGACAGTTTCTTTGGAAACTGTTCTAGATAAATTCGGGAAAACATGTGCAATGCTCGTTGATGGTTTGACGAAGCTGGAGCGCATTAAGTTCAAATCCAAAGAAGAGCAGCAGAATGAAAATTATCGCAAAATGTTCGTTGCTATGGCACAGGATATTCGCGTTATTTTGATTAAGCTAGCCGATCGTCTGCACAATATGCGGACATTAAAGTATCAATCAGAAGAAAGCCAACGCCGCATTGCAGAAGAAACGTTGGAGATTTTCTGCCCGATTGCTCATCGTCTTGGTATTTCTACGATCAAATGGGAGATGGAGGACATTGCCCTCCGTTATTTGAATCCGCAGCAATACTATCGGATCGTTAATCTCATGCAGAAGAAACGAACTGAGCGTGAGCAGTATATTGAAGATGTCATTCATAGCATCAAAGAGAAATTGGATGAAATGGGGATTCAGGGAGATATTTCTGGAAGACCTAAGCATCTGTACAGTATTTACAAAAAAATGAGCTCCCGCGGCAAGCAATTTAACGAAATTTACGATCTTATGGCCCTGCGTGTCATTGTTGACGGCATTAAGGACTGCTATGCCTCTTTGGGAATCATTCATACATTATGGAAACCGATGCCCGGCCGCTTCAAGGATTATATTGCAATGCCGAAGCCGAATATGTATCAATCCTTGCATACGACTGTGATTGGGCCGAAAGGTGAGCCGCTTGAGGTTCAGATTCGGACATGGGAAATGCATCGGACATCCGAGTTCGGGATCGCTGCACATTGGGCATACAAAGAAGGCGGCTCAGTTGTTCCATCCGGTACCTTCGAAGATAAAATGAGCTGGTTCCGCGAAATTCTGGAGCTTCAACATGAAACGAACGATGCGTCTGAATTCATGGAATCCATGAAGATGGATTTCTTCTCGGATCTTGTGTTCGTCTTTACGCCAAAAGGGGAAGTCATCGAGCTTCCAGCAGGCGCAGTTCCGTTGGATTTTGCTTATCGAATTCATACAGAGATCGGTAACCGTACCATTGGTGCCAAAGTCAATTCGCGGATCGTTCCGCTCGATCATAAGCTCAAAACCGGCGACATTATTGAAATTCTAACTTCCAAGCATTCCTATGGTCCAAGTCAGGATTGGATCAAGATCGCACAGTCCTCTCATGCTCGGAGTAAGATTAAGCAATGGTTTAAGAAAGAGAAGCGTGAAGAGAACGTTGAAAAAGGTAAGGATATGATTGAACGTGAGCTTAAACGCTTAGCGATTGATCCTCCGACCTTAATGAGCGATGATAAAATGCTGGAAGCAGCGAAGAAGTTTAATTTTAGCGATATTGAAGACATGCTCTCAGCTGTTGGCTTTGGCGGCATTACGGCGGCTCAAATCTGTACGAAACTCACAGAGAAGCTACGCAAGGAAGCAGAAGAAGCCCAAATTATTAAGCTGAGCAGCGAAGTGAAAGAGGTCAAAGCACCTGCTTCTGCGGAACGCAAAAGCCGTCCTACGAATGGTGTTCGCGTTAAAGGTGTAGATAACTTGCTCGTACGTTTTGCTCGATGCTGTAATCCAGTTCCAGGTGATTTCATTATCGGTTATATTACACGTGGACGAGGAGTATCTGTGCACCGCTCAGATTGCACCAACATTCCGACGAGCATGGGCGAAGAAGAACGGGTAATTGAAGTGGATTGGGCAGAGGCTGTTGAATCCAATTTCAATGTGGAGATTGAGATAACCGGCCATGATCGCCGCGGCTTCTTAAACGAAGTGCTCCAAGCTGTATCCGAGAGTAAGACGATGATTTCAGCTGTATCTGGACGTTCGGATAAGAACAAAATGGCTACGATCCATATGACTATTTTAATTAAAAATATCGATCATCTACAGTCTGTTGTAGAAAAAATAAAACGTGTCAAAGATATTTATTCGGTTCAACGGATTATGCAGACCTAGCAAGAATAAGGGGATTTAGGAACGATGAGAGTAGTCGTACAGCGTTGCAAACGTGCCGAAGTAACCGTTGATGATCAAATCATCGGTCGCATTGGTCAGGGGTTAATGCTGCTAGTTGGCATTACGCATGAAGATACGGAACAAGATGCCAAGTATTTGGCGGATAAAGTGGCGGGTCTAAGAATTTTTGAAGATGAAACGGGGAAAATGAATCTTTCTGTCATCGAGACAGGAGGGGCCATTTTATCGGTGTCCCAATTCACACTGTACGGAGATTGTCGTAAAGGTAAGCGTCCGAATTTCATGTCAGCGGCACGACCTGAACAGGCGGAGCCGCTGTATCATCAATTCAATGCCATGCTCAAAGAGCAGGGTTTACAGGTTGAAACCGGCGCCTTCGGTGAAATGATGGACGTTTCCTTAACCAATTGGGGACCTGTTACGCTAATCATCGATAGCAAATAAGTTAGGAATGGTTGAAGCTTCGGGATAGGCAGATAGACCGGTGGTTATACTACTAAAGTATAAACTAGCGGTTAGGAGCCTACAGATGCGTCAATCCGTCAAAGAAAAAATGATGACTGCCCCCGTTCAGCAATTGTTCCATACCTCCATGGCAGAACGGATGAGTCAAGCATCCGCGCTCGCGGATGTTGAAATAAGTGCAGAATTCACCTCTGATCTTGAAAAAATGAAGAGTATACCCAAAAAATCTTATCGGTAATTCATAAAACCACGTGTGTGCTGTACGTCAGCCCTGCGTGGTTTTATTTGTGAAACGGGCATAATTTCTCTACCACTACAAAATGTGGTAAACTAGCCTATGGAATTATTGTATGACAAGCAGGAGATAAGGTGGGTGCTTACGTCGTAATGGCAAATTCAAATCGCAACAAATCCACATCCAAAGGATGGCTCTGGTTGATGGTGACATTGATTGTACTTACGCTGCTGGCTGCAACGGCTGCTATGTATTATCAATATAATCACCATAAGGGCGCCAAAGGACATAGTGGGCAGCAAGAAGCCCTTGAAGAAGTGAAATCGGTAAAAAAGGCGAAAGACGCCTATGATGTCATTGTCGTTGGTACGGATCCAGAAGGCGTAGCGGCAGCGGTTTCCTCAGCGCGGAATGGTTTGAGTACGTTGCTTGTTGACGGTCGAAATCGTGAGATTCTAGGCGGTTTAATGACGCTTGGCTGGATCAATTCCTTGGATATGAATTATTCCACGAGCAAAACCTTGCTGGGCAAGGATGATGTGTGGAACAAAGGTTATTTCTCGGAATGGTATGCCAAAACCGAAGGGGATTCCTTCGATGTTCATACAGCGGCGAATGCCTTCTACGACGCAGTAAAGAATGAAAAGAATATCGATGTTTTGATGAAAACGAAGAAGATTGAGCCGGTGCTTTCGCAGAATAAAAATGCGGTGCAAGGCGCGACCATAACTCTTGAAAATGGAAGTACCCAAGTTGTTAAAGCGGCATCTGTTATAGATGCGACACAAGATGGTGATTTCGCAGCGGCAGCAGGGGTTCCTTTTACAATGGGTCATGAAGATATTGGGGATCCTAAGTCGAAGATGGCTGTTACACTTGCCTTTCGGTTGAAGAATGTTACACCTGAGGTATGGAAGTTGATGGCTAATCGTTTGAACGGGGATGACAATCCAGGCACAGGTGTAACGGATGTCAGCGTGTTCGGATACAGTGAAATGAGCAATTATCCAGCAATTAACAAGGATAGAGCCAAAATGAGAGGCCTCAACATGGGGCGTCAAAATGACAATACCGTGCTCATTAATGCTTTGCAAATTTTTGGTGTAGATACCTTTGATCCGAAATCAGTTCAAGAGGCATTTGATATTGGGAAAAAGGAATTGCCTAATATCGTCGCTTATATGCAAAAAACGTTCCCTGAGTTTTCTTCGATTGAGCTGGATGGCTCCGCACCCGAGCTGTATGTGAGAGAAACCCGTCACATGCAAGGGGAATACCGCTTGACGATCGTCGATGTTTGTACAAATGCGGATCAGTGGGATCGCATCGGCTTTGGATCTTATCCTGTCGATATTCAGCGCATCTCACCAACGGACTCCGGTAATGTGGTGTGTAAACCGAAGCAATACGCAGTTCCTTTCCGCAGCATCGTTCCACAGAAGATTGATGGCTTGCTCGTCGTTGGTAGAGCAGCTAGCTACGATACACTTCCGCACGGAAGCGCACGTGTTATGCCAACAGGCATGGCAGAAGGCGAGGCAGCAGGAGCGGCAGTGAGCTTAGCCAAAGCAGAGAACATGACATTCCGTCAACTTTCAGCGTCCAAAGATATGATCGCGAAGCTGCAAGCACAGTTGAATAAGCAAGGGATGGAAGTTCAGCCCATGAGCATTAAGCCCCAATCTTTCATGGAGCATAAGGCCTACGAGGGTCTGAAATCAGCCATGATGCTTGGCTTGGCATCTGGTGCTTATGATAATAACTTCCGTCTAGATGACGCGGCTAATCCGAAGCGAATGGTCAACGTGGTTGGCGGGGCACGGAAGATGAAGCCGGAGGCATTTGCAGGGGATGTCAATCAAGCCATTGCTAAGTTGGATAATGCGGACAAAATTCCGCTTACCCTTGATCAAGCGAGCTATACGTTTGCACAAGCACTTGGCATCAAAGCTACAGCGGCTGAAGCGCAAGCGAAGCTCATTGAGGCTAAGCTGCTAAACGCAGCAACGGTTAATGGAATTGCTGATAAACAAAAATTAACCAATGGCGACACGTATATGATGATTCGTGATGTTAAGCTCGGTTTGACAGGTAAGCCTTAAAGATGAACCAATAAAGAGCCTTATTGCCGCAATGGATGTGGCTGTAAGGCTCTTAGTTTGTAGTTGGCGCTGAGAAATAGGTTGAAGGCGGTTACAATACTTAGTCTGCGTCGGCAGCTTCTTCGTCCGCTTCAGCTTCTGCGGATTCCTCAGCTTCTTCCTCATCGGCAGCTTCTGCTTCCTCGTCCGCGGATTCTTCACTCTCAGCTTCCTCAGCTTCGACTTCTTCCTCATCAGCAGCTTCTTCTTCTGATTCCTCAGAAGCATCCGTATCCGATTCTTCAATGGCCTCTTCTTCGGCTGCTTCGTCGTTAGCTACTTCATCGTCAGCAGTTTCGGCTTCGGTTTCGGATTCCTCAGAGAAAAGCACCACGAGATCTTGTCGTTCCTCTTGAAACTCGTTTTGTAGTGTCATTGTTACAGCCTCCAGATGTTATATTCAAGGCCATCTGCCTTGTTGTACATGTATATGTGAAAATGGAGTGAATATACGAATGAAAAGAAATGAAAATGCTTGAAATTAAACGAGATTTTGGCGTAATCAAATTGTAATACGAGCTTCATGTTCCTTTAATCTAGGATGGATATACTTATAGACGACCCCCTTTAAAATATAAACTTTGAAAGCCTGCTGCCCCGTGCTGCAGGCTATTTTCTTTCTAGACAAACAAAAACCGTCTCAGCTTAAAGCTGGACGGTTTTTGCATTCATTCATTAATTTAATTACATAAGAGCATCAATTGCGTAGTCACCAGCGCCAATTAATGCAACGCCAAGGGCGATAACGAGCAGTGTAAGGTTATATTCAAATCCATTGGAGGTTACCCAGTAACCGTTTTTGCCATGAACTTTAATAATAGCCATGATCATTGTAATAATAATAAGAGCCGCGCCAACTTCTGTCCATAAACCAGCGGCGAAGAGCAGACCACCACCTAATTCGATTAAACCAGCAACGACCGCCATCATGACGCCTGGTTTGATACCAATGGAATCGAAGTATCCGCCTGTGCCTTTCGGTCCATAACCACCGAACCAACCAAACAATTTCTGTGTACCATGTGCTGCCATTGTTAACCCAATCACCAAACGAATAATAAGAAGTCCTAAAGCCATCACTAACATCTCCCCTGTAAATATATTTTGTTTAACAACTTACTTTATGTTAGTATATTATTACGAAGCACTTACTTTTGTCAAGCGACTATGTTAAAATAGTTTTACAGAAGTGATTGCAGCAGTAATCTGCAAGAACTCGAAGGAGATGATTAAGATGGAAAACTATCAACTGTGTCCCAAATTCGAGCATGCATTCGAACTTCTGGGAAAACGTTGGACAGGACTTATTGTTAATGTGTTGCTATCTGGGCCTAAGCGGTTTAAAGATATCTCCGTATTAATCCCAAGTATGAGCGATCGGATGCTCTCCGAAAGATTCAAGGAATTAGAAGCAGCAGAGATTATTATTCGACATGTTTATCCAGAAACACCAGTACGCATCGAATATGAGTTAACGCCAAAAGGTAAAGGACTTCGTCCTGTTATGGAAGAAGTTCAAAAATGGGCGGACTCTTTTAACTAAATATTAGGTGGTTGCATATTATAAGTATCCCATGTCTCTTGACTTTGCCCTTACCAATGTTTACAATAACCATAATGTAATTTGATATGATTGTGATCCATTGAAGGGACACAGTAATTCGCCCCCACATGTACAGAGAAGGAAGCCTAGGCTGCAAGCTTCCCATGATGAGTGAATGAACAGACCTCCCTGAGGACCAACTGGGAACAGACCATGGCAACATGAGCTAAGTAGTAGTTGTGCGAGTGGCGGGCGTTAACCGCAAAGAGCAGAATTGTTTTTGCTTGCGCAAGCGAGGAAGCAAGGGTGCTGAATGTGGGTGGTACCACGGGTGAATTTGATAAATCAAATCTCTCGTCCCTGACGTAAGTCGGGGGTGGGGGATTTTTTGCTTTTTCAATTAGCTTGTCATAGAGACAAAGGGAGGTTATTTAGATGAGTATTCAGAAGCCAAAAGGAACACAGGATCTGCTTCCAGGCGAAGTGGAGAAATGGCAGTATCTTGAGTCAAAAGCGAGAGACTTGTGCCAACGATTTAATTACAAAGAGATCCGCTCGCCAATTTTCGAGAGTACTGAGCTTTTTTCGCGTGGGGTTGGAGAAACGACGGATATCGTCGAAAAAGAAATGTACACATTTCTGGATAAAGGCGATCGCAGCATGACGCTTCGTCCGGAAGGTACAGCTGGCGTCGTTAGAGCTTATGTAGAAAATAAACTTTACGGCATTCCTGATCTTACGAAGTTATTCTACGTGGGGCCAATGTTCCGCTACGAACAACCGCAAGCGGGGAGATACCGCCAGTTTCACCAGTTCGGTATTGAAGCTTTCGGATCAGTAGATCCAAGCATTGATGCAGAAGTGATTGCGCTGGGCTATACCTTCTATAAAGAAATTGGACTCAAAGAAGTGACCGTGGAAGTTAACTCGGTGGGTACGCCAGCAGTTAGAACAGCTTACCGCGAGCAGCTTCAGGCTTTCTTTGCTCCTGTGAAAGATCAGCTGTGTAAGGATTGTCAGTCGCGCTATGACCGTAATCCAATGCGTATTCTCGATTGCAAAATAGATCAAAAGCATGGCGTAGGCGCACCTGACATCCTTGAGTTCTTGGATGAAGAGTGTCGTACACACTTTGCACAGGTGCAAGAGCACTTGACCGCGATGGAGATTCCTTTCCGTATTAACCCTCGCTTGGTACGTGGTCTGGATTACTACACGCACACGGCGTTTGAATATAAAGCAGCTGGTATTGGTGCGATTGACACGATTGGCGGGGGCGGACGCTACAATGGTCTCGTCGAACAGATTGGTGGACATGGTACTGATCAGCCAGGAGTAGGCTTGGGTCTTGGCCTTGAGCGCATTCTGCTCGTACTACAAGCGCAAGGCGTTGAAATTCCGAAGCCTGAGCCGCTTGATGTGTACCTGATTGGGCTTGGTGAAGCAGCGGAGAAAGAAGTTACGAAGCTTTTGCACCAACTGCGCGTACAAGGTTTGAAAGCAGAGAAGGACTATCAGGGCCGCAAGATGAAGGCTCAAATGAAGTCCGCTGATCGTTTCCAAGCAACGTATGTTGCCATTCTTGGTGATGATGAGTTAGCACGCGGCGAAATTACGCTGAAGAAGATGGAAACAGGGAACCAAATCACAGTAAGTTTAGTGGATCTTGCCTCACAAGCTGCAAAGACACTATTCGAATAGATAGCAACATCATTCATAAAACTTCGAGGAGGCAATAACAATTATGATGCTCAAAACACATCATTGCGGGCAGCTAACAAAAGCCCATGTAGGCGAAACAGTAATACTTAATGGGTGGGTGCAAGTAAGACGCGATTTTGGCGGACTTCTTTTCATCGACCTACGTGATCGCAGTGGCATCATTCAAACTGTATTTAATCCTGAGTTCTCAGGGGATGCTCTGGCTATTGCAGATCGTGCACGTAATGAGTACGTGCTTGCCGTGAAAGGGAAAGTTGTTGAGCGTGATGCTGAGACCGTCAACAAGAATATCCCAACAGGTGAAATCGAAGTTCAAGTAACCGAAATCGAAATCATGAATGCGGCTAAAACACCTCCGTTCTTCATCGAAGACGGCGTAGAAGTGGATGAAGCGGTTCGTTTGAAATATCGTTACCTTGACCTGCGTCGTCCAGAGATGCAACGTACGTTGATGCTGCGGTCCAAAGCGTCCAACATCTTCCGTAATTTCTTGGATTCCCAAGGCTTTATTGACGTGGAAACACCGATTTTGACGAAAAGTACACCAGAAGGCGCACGTGATTACTTAGTACCGAGCCGCGTGCATCCAGGCGAGTTCTTTGCACTTCCGCAATCCCCACAAATCTTTAAGCAATTGTTGATGGTTAGTGGTCTTGAACGTTACTACCAAATCGCTCGTTGTTTCCGCGACGAAGATCTTCGTGCAGACCGTCAACCTGAGTTCACACAAGTCGACATCGAGACGTCTTTCTTATCCCAGGATCAGCTTCTTGAGATTCTCGAAGAGCTTGTTGTGAAACTGATGAAAGAAACAGCGAATGTTGATATTCCTCGTCCGTTCCAACGGATTACACATGCAGACGCAATGGCGAAATACGGCTCAGATAAGCCTGATCTTCGTTTTGACCTTGAACTGAAGGATGTATCGGATATCGTTTCAACTTCCGGCGTTCAAGTATTTGCTAACGTTGTAAAAGGCGGAGGCCAAGTAAAAGCACTTAACGCTAAGGGCTGTGGCACTTGGAGCCGTAAAGAAATTGACGACTTGCTGCCGTTCGCAGCGCGTTATGGGGCAAAAGGTCTTGCTTGGATTCAAGTGAAAGACGGCGAGTTCAAAGGGCCAATCGTGAAGTTCTTCAACGAAGCTGAAATCGCATCATTGACAGAGCGTTTAGGCGCGGAAGAGGGAGATCTTCTTTTATTCTCCGCGGATAAGAAAAAAGTTGTTGCTGATGTCCTAGGTAACCTTCGTTTGAAAATTGGTCGTCAACTGGGACTAATCGATGACTCTGTATTCAAATATGCGTGGGTTGTAGACTTCCCACTTCTTGGGTACGACGAAGATGCGAAACGTTATGTAGCCGAACATCATCCGTTCACACGTCCAAACGAAGACGACATTCATTTCTTCGATACAGATCCAGGTCAAATTCGTGCGCAAGCCTACGATCTAGTCTTGAACGGCTATGAAGTAGGCGGCGGATCCATGCGGATCTACCAACGTGATGTGCAAGAGAAAATGTTCGCAGCGCTAGGCTTCTCCAAAGAAGAAGCGTATGAGCAATTCGGCTTCTTGCTGGAAGCATTTGAATACGGTACGCCTCCGCATGGTGGCTTTGCCTTTGGATTTGACCGTTTGGTGATGTTAATCACAGGCCGTACGAACCTAAGAGAAACGATCGCATTCCCGAAAACAGCTAGTGCAACAGACTTGTTGATGGATGCTCCGGGAACAGTTGATGATAAACAACTAGAACAACTATCGATTCGCTTAGCGCTTAAGCAGCCTGCTGCGAAAGCCTAAGAACTTTGAAGAGGAAGTGTTCCCATGCTTCACCAATTTTCGCGAACTGAATTGGCGATTGGACCTGAGGGTCTAGAAATTTTGAAAAATAGTACAGTTGTTGTACTCGGTATTGGCGGTGTCGGTGGCATTGCGGCTGAAGCTTTGGCGCGCTCAGGTGTTGGCCGTTTGATCCTTATCGACAAGGATGTCGTCGATATTACGAATGTCAACCGTCAGATCCATGCCCTTACGACGACAGTTGGTCAGCATAAGGCTGATCTGATGCGAGATCGTATCCTTTTGATAAACCCCGAGTGTGATGTCATCTCCCTTCGGATGTTCTATACAGAGGAAACGTATGAGCAAGTATTCGCGTATCCAATCGATTATGTCCTGGACGCAAGTGATACGATCGAGTACAAGATCCATTTGATCAAACAATGTTTGGCACGTAAAATCCCGATGATTTCTTGTATGGGTGCTGCGAATAAAATGGATCCGACACAATTTAGAATTACGGATATTTCCAAAACGAGCATGGACCCGGTCGCACGCGTGATTCGTCAACGTTTGCGTAAGGAAGGCATCAAGAAGGGCGTGAAGGTCGTATTCTCGATGGAAGAACCAATGAAGCCGCGGGAAGACGTTACAGAACAAATCGTGCCTGCGGATGCACCAGATAGACGTAAGGCGAAACAACCGCCTGCGAGCAATTCTTTTGTACCTCCTGTAGCGGGGCTTATCATGGTGAGTGCGGCTGTGAAGGATTTGCTGGAGATTGGTGCGAAGAAAAAATCATAGAAGTGAGGGATACCCGTAAAATGGGTGTCCCTTTTTTTATCTTTTTATATATATATCAGTAAAGTATATATTGACTCGATATATGTTAACTGATAAATTGTAAGTAGATCAAGACAGTTATCACCAAAATGGAGGCTTCACAGCATGAATAGTCAAGATGTGATTTTGGGTTTATTAATGCACCATAGCTTATCTGGCTATGACATCAAGCACAAGATGGAGACGGTTCTTTCCTACTTTAACAACGCGAGCTTCGGCACGATTTATCCTATGCTTAGCAAAATGGAGAAGGAGGGCTTGATTACCAAGGAAAGTGTGATCCAAGAAGGCAAACCGAATAAAAACCTCTATTCCATCACGGAGGAAGGGCAGCACCAATTTAAACAGTACATGTATAGTCCAATTGAAAACGATGAGTTCAAGTCGGATGCGATGACACGGTTGTTTTTTGGCGAGTTTGTAGAAGCACATATCATGGTTGGTGTGTTAGAAGAGTTCCTTAACCGCACGAAGGTAAATTTGGAGAGACTACGTCAGTTGTACGTGGACTGCCAGCCCGAGATGTCGCCTACACAAGAAATTTGTATTCAGATTGGCATCAATAATTCAGAAAGTAAAATCCATACCCTGACACATGGGATAACACGGTTAAAAAAAGTAGAACAGAAGTGAGGTAGGTTTCGAAAATGGCAAATAAGAAAACAGGTTTGATTATTTTGGCGATGGCACTGGGCCTTCTTATGTCCGCACTGGACAACACTGTGACATCTGCGGCGATTTCACATATCATTGGCGACATTAATGGGTTTGATAAAATAAGCTGGGTATTCACCGCCTATATGCTTGCTTCCACAAGCACAATGCTTGTATTTGGAAAGCTGTCGGATATGTTCGGTAGAAAATTGTTTTACATGATTGGGATTTCGATCTTCCTGATTGGGTCTGCTTTATGCGGTATGGCACAAGATATGAATCAACTTATTGTGTTCCGTGCCATTCAGGGTATTGGTTCTGGAGCGATCTTCCCGATTTCGTTTACGATCATTTACACGATATTTGCCGACCCCAAGCAGGCGGCGAAGCTGTCTGGTGTTTTTGCAGGGATATTTGGACTATCTTCCGTTGCTGGGCCGCAAATTGGTACGCTCTTAGCTGAGTCATGGGGGTGGCGCTGGTGTTTCTACGTGAATTTGCCGCTAGGCGTATTGTCGTTCCTTGTCTTGTTTTTTGCTCTAAAAGAATCTCGCTCTGATCGTCGTCCGAAAATCGATTATCTGGGTACGCTGTTTCTCATTATAACAACCGTTTCACTTATGCTGGCCCTTGAGTTCGGAGGGAAGGATTACGCATGGGGTTCATGGCAAATCATTAGCTTGCTAGCCGTCGCAGTTGTCATTGGTTTCTTGTTTATTGGGGTGGAGCGCCGAGCGCATGAACCCATTCTTCCGTTACCTTTATTCAAAAATCGGATGGTTCTGGCCACCGTCTTAGCTTGTTTATGTCAAGGTGCGATTATGTTCTCGGCCATTGCGTATTTGCCTATTTTCTCAACAGCTGTTCTGGGTAATGCGAACTCGAATAGTTTGCTGACGCCTATGATGTTTTCCTTAATGGTTGGTGCTGTTGGCTTTGGGTTCCTGCAACGCTACTTCAGCTTCCGTGCTGTGTTCGCTTTCAGTATGACAGCGGGTATTGTTGTCAGTTATCTGCTCAGCGTAGTCAGTCATGATGCAAGTAAGTTCTATATGATTGTGCTTATGGTCTTGCTTGGTGTTGGTGCGATCGGACCTTTAATGAGTGTGGCTCAAAATGCTGTTGCACAAAGTGTAGACCGCAAGTATATCGGTGTCAGTTCCTCGATCGTTGGATTCTGGCGAAATATTGGCGGAGTTCTAGGAGCATCAATTATGGCAACCATCGTGAACAATAACTACAGCAGCCTCATTCAGGAAGGTGCTGCTGCGCATCAAATGCCGCTTGATCAACTTGCTACGTTGGGGAATCCGGAACAATTGATACGTGCAGGTTCGGCGCTGCAACCTGATACAATGAACTTCCTGCGGGACTCGCTAGGAACAGCGATTAATCATGGCTTTATTTTAAGTATTGCCTTTGGTGTTGTCGGGTTAGGTGCTGCCTTTATTGCAGGTCCTCTCCGGTTCGCAGCTCCAGCACCTCGTCAGGATGCTCAGCAGGAGCCTGTTATTTCTCACTAGATGTTGCTCCTCCCATGCGTGGTCACCGCGCGTTGGAGGAGTTTTCATTTAGTTAGACATGACATGCCTTTCTAGGCAAGGTATAATGGACAGACCAACTTTTATCACCAAGTAAAGGAAACTAAACATGGATTTGTTTACATATGCGTCATCCCAAGACCCTGTGGGCAAGCTGCTAGCCGACAGGATGCGGCCAACGACATTAGATGAATATATCGGCCAAGAACAAATTGTGGGCAAAGGCAAGTTGCTCCGAAGGGCGATTGAGGCGGATCAAGTGACGTCGATTCTTCTCTATGGGCCTCCAGGGACAGGGAAGACGACGCTCGCAAACATCATTGCGAATCGGACCCAAGGCGAATTCATGAAGCTCAACGCGGTTGATGCTTCTGTGAAGGACGTCCGCGAGATCATCGAGCTAGCCAAAAGCACCAAAGCGATGTATGGGCGTAAAACGACCCTGTTTCTGGACGAAGTCCATCGCTTTAATACCTCGCGCCAGGACGCGCTGCTTCCTGCGGTCGAGCAGGGCATCCTCATCTTCATCGGGGCGACCACAGAGAACCCCTTTCACCATGTGAACGGGGCCCTCTTGTCGCGCTCGACGCTATTTCAGCTCGAGCCGCTCACGGCGGAGCATGCGCTCATCGCCATGCGAAGAGCCATCGCCGATCCCGTGAAGGGGCTCGGCTTCATGCGCCTCCAGGTGGACGAGGAGGCGCTGCAGCACATCGGGCAGATGGCCAATGGCGACATCCGCCGATCCCTGAACGCGCTGGAGCTGGCAGCGCTGACGACTTCACCTGAACCGGATGGCACGGTTCATATCACGCGCGAGGTGGCGGAAGAGTCGATCCGCCGCCCCATCGTGAAAGCGGACGAGTCGACGCAGTATGACGTCTTGTCCGCCTTTCACAAGAGCGTACGCGGCTCTAGCGACGCCGCGCTGTTCTGGTTCCTCTATGCCGTCGAGAAGCTCGGCATGGATCCTATGACCTTCCTGCGGCGTCTGATCGTCGCTTGCAGCGAAGATATCGGACTGGCGAACCCGCAGGCGATGGTTCAATCGGTCACGGCGATGGACGCCTACCATAAGATCGGCTGGCCGGAATCGAAATACATCATTTCCCAGGCAATTTTATTCGCTGTGGAGAGTCCGAAGTCCAACTCGATCCCACTCGCGATTATGCGTGCACAGGAGTTGATGGAGCGGGTGAAATCAGCGGAAGTTCCGCTGCATCTCCGTGATACCCACTACAAAGGTGCGGAGAAACTCGGTCATAAAGGCTATATGTACCCGCATAATTACCCAGGTCATTATGTGCGTCAGCAGTACTTGCCGGATGAGATTCAGCATGAAGTGATTTTTGCGGCTACTAATCAAGGTACAGAAGAGAAGATGAAGCTCAATCAGCACAAAAGAAGAGGGACGCCTACAGATTCATAGAATCCGTAGAGTCCCTCTATTTTCTTGCTCCATAAGAATCGTGAATACCTTTTCTGTAACGGAATCATAACGGATGGAGACGATGAGTGGAAATTCAGCGCCATTCTTTTTGACCCAGAAACGGAACTGCTGTTGTACGACACCTGGTGCTACGTTGGACTTTCCAATGTATTTGTAATCCAACAACGTATACACCTTACCGGCTTCGTGAAAGGCCAGGCGGCTCCACTTGGCATAAGAGGGGTCTTGTATTGGCGCCCAAACGGTATTGCCGCTGTTGTCATGTTGGATGGTGTCTACTGCAAGTGCAGGAGAAGATCCAATCCAGTTCAAGCCAAACATGAGTAAAATAACTATGATTTTGCTCAGGATTGCTCACACCTTTCAAGTGTAGCGTGTGCGGCAGTAGGAGCAGGCATGCGTCATAGTGAACGGTAAATAACAGCAAAAAATCGATTTCCGAACATGTGCGAGGCTCGCCAACACGAAATTTCTTTGCATTTATCTGCTACTCTCAACTACTTGCAGCGATTAACTGTATTTTGTACATCTATTTCTTAGGGATTTCCCTTTAAAATCCGAATAGATGGATTTCCTACAGTTAATCCAGAGCATTATCGCCAATATTGCCATATGGGGCAGAATTAACTACCTATAATCCATCTAAACTGAATTTCAAGGTAGATTTCATTGAAATAGCTGTACATTTTACAGGTAATCTATAAGTTCGAGCCCAACTCCACCACTGCATTTATCTCCAGCACTCCCAGCCCCCAGCACTCCCAGCCACTGCAATAAACAAAAAAAGGAGCACCAAAGTGCTCCTCCCCCATTACAACTTAAAAATCTTCGTTAAATACTTCCCAGCAGCTTCGCTATACTTGTCCTTCAGCAGCGTTCGCAGCTGAGCCTTGGCTTCAGGAGTAGGCAGGGTGTTCTTCTCAATCCGATGCAGCTCCATCCAATGTGAAGCGGTCATGTAACAGGTGCCGTTCCATCCATTTTTCGTGCCATTGGCGTTCAAACGCTCACTAATTCCCGCTATCACGATATCCGCTTTACTCTGCAAGTCGATTAGTGCACGATCAAAATCATTTTTGGACTCTTTGGATTTCAAATCGGTCGCAGCTCGCAAAGCTTTGACATCGATCCCTTCATTGCCAGCAATAGCGTGATAGACATCAACCGCCGCTTTGGACAGTTCACCGTCAGAGTAGCGCTCATCTACGGAATAGGGATCTTCAAGTAAATTTTTGATCAAAGGAAAAAGGTCGGAAGAAATCAACAAGGGTTTCTTGGCAAAAAATCGTCCATAAGCTGCAAGCCCATCACCTGGAAGGCGGTCTCGCCATAACCACGGATCTGTTTCTAGTCCCGTATGCCATTGTTCTGGAAGCGTCAAAGAGTCCAGAGAAGGATGCTCAGGGATGAACGAAGAGAGAGGAAGAATCCCAATCTCTTTAACGAGCCTCGTTACATCTTCATACGTATCAGCTTTGATCGTTAACTCATTCATAGTCATACACATTCTCCTCTACACTAATCTGTGTACTCATTTCTTGCCCTTATGCTTGCTGATCTCTTACTTATGGACCTTATCAATCACACCGCCGCCTAGACAAATCTCTCCATCGTAAAATACAACGGATTGGCCAGGCGTAACTGCTTTTTGCGGCTTATCGAAGACAACTTCACAGCTACCATCTGGCTGCAAGGTGATGACAACCCCTTGATCCGCTTGACGATAACGGAATTTGGCTGTACACGTAAATGCACCCTCAGGCTTCTTAGTGGAAATCCAGTTTACGTCAGTAGCTGTTAAACCTTTGGAATAAAGACCTGGATGGCCCTCGCCTTGCACGACGAGCAATTCATTCTTCTCCAAGTTTTTATCTACAACGAACCAGGGTTCACCGGAACCTGATCCACCAATCCCAAGACCTTGTCTTTGGCCTAATGTGTAATACATTAACCCGTCATGACGCCCTTTGATCTCACCATTGCGAATATCGACCATATTCCCTGGCCGTGCAGGGAGATATTGGCTTAGGAACGTTTTGAAGTCACGTTCGCCAATGAAACAAATCCCCGTACTATCTTTCTTCTTCGCTGTTGCAAGACCAGCTGCTTCAGCGATCTCACGTACCTTGGACTTTGGCAAGTGACCGATCGGGAACATCGCTTTGGCAAGCTGCCCTTGATTAAGGACGTTAAGGAAATAGGTTTGATCCTTATTGGAATCATTGCCACGCATCAATACGAATTCACCGTCTTGTTCCTTCACTTGCGCGTAATGTCCCGTTGCGATGTAGTCGCCGCCTAGATCGAGAACTTTTTGCAACAATTCTCCGAATTTGATTTCACGGTTACACATGACATCTGGGTTCGGCGTGCGACCCTTGGTGTACTCGTCCAAGAAGTAGGCAAAAACTTTGTCGTAATACTGCTTCTCGAAATTTACTGTATAGAAAGGGATGTCGAGTTGGTCACAAACCCGTCTGACATCCTCTGCGTCTTCTTCTGCGGTACAATGACCAAATTCGTCAGTATCATCCCAGTTTTTCATGAAAATGCCAATAACTTCATACCCTTGCTCCTTAAGCAGCAGCGCGGCAACCGAAGAATCGACACCTCCAGACATCCCTAGAATGACACGTTTTTTTGTTTCCATAGCGTGAACCTCTTTTCCATCTTGCTTGACTTGGGTGGAGCTGTTCATTTTGAACACTACTATTATACATGCCAATTGCTCAAAATTAAAATATTTCATGAGAATGTCATTGTTTTTCCCCCACAATACTAGGGTTTTGTGATAACATAGATACGATATACGGATGTTTTGGAATGTTTTTGCGAAAAATGGAAACGCTGTTTACCTAGATAGGGACGACCCTGGTTGTTAAAACGTAGGGAGCGAGATTGGTAAGCATCTCAAGTTTTAGCGATATATACAGACTCCTTGATGGCATATCATGTTGAATGAGGTGTTAATTTTGAAAATTTCCACAAAAGGTCGTTATGGTCTAACGATCATGATGGAACTAGCTAACCGAGTGGGTGAAGGACCAACTTCACTAAAGAGTATTGCTGAGAGACATCAGCTTTCGGAACATTATCTTGAACAACTTGTAGCTCCTTTGCGTAATGCGGGTTTAGTCAAAAGTATTCGCGGAGCATACGGTGGCTATATTCTCTCTAAATCTGCCGAGCAGGTAACTGCTGGTGAAGTCATTCGTGTACTTGAAGGGCCGATCAGCCCCGTAGATTTTACGGAAGAGGATGATCCTGCCAAAAGGGATTTGTGGATTCGCATTCGCGATAGCATTGCGGAAGTGCTGGACTCCACAACATTGTCGAACCTGATCTCTTTTGAGGATAAAGGCAAAAACGATAATTACATGTTTTACATTTAAGGTGACTCATGGAACCTATTTATCTAGATCACGCTGCTACAACGCCCGTACATCCTGATGTATGGGAGGCGATGTTGCCTTTCTTTACAGCAAATTTTGGTAATCCTTCCAGTACGCATAGCTTTGGTCGTACAGCAAGAACAGCGCTGAATCGCTTCCGCGATGGTATGGCGAAATCACTAGGCTGCTTGCCTAGTGAGCTGATCTTCACAAGTGGTGGAACCGAAAGTAATAACATGGCGATCTTTGGGGTTATGCAGGGGGAGCAAGCTGGTAAGAAGCATATCGTGACAACTGCGATTGAGCATCATGCCGTGCTGCATCCCTGCGAACACTTAGAACGTCTTGGATTTGAAGTCACATACGTACCCGTAGGTTCAGATGGGCTTATTCAACTAGAAGATGTGGAAGCATCAATTCGTCCCGATACAGCTCTTATCTCTATGATGTATGTGAATAATGAAGTAGGTACGATTCAGCCAATTGAGCAAGTTGGCTTGCTCGCTAGAACGCATGGCATTCCTTTTCATGTCGATGCGGTGCAAGCACTAGGAAAGATTCCCTTGAATCTTGCTGAGCTGCCGATCGATCTTATGAGTCTGTCCGCTCACAAAATTTATGGCCCCAAAGGTGCTGGAGCCCTGTACGTCTCCAAGCATACGAAGTTGCTTCCTCACGTATTCGGCGGCTCGCAAGAACGTAAGCGCCGTGCAGGTACTGAAAATGTCCCCGCCATCGCCGGCTTCTCGAAAGCAGTTGAAACCATTCTTCCGCTCCAAGAACGCAACTACACACAGGCAAGTGAGCTTCGCGAACACATGATTTCTATCCTAGAACAGCAATTGGGCTGTGATGCGTTTACAATTAACGGGCACAAGGAACAGCATGTCCCGCATATTCTAAACATTTCTTTTCCAGGTATCTCAACTGAAACACTTTTAATGAACCTTGATTTAAGTGAAGTAGCTGCTGCAAGCGGCTCCGCATGTACGTCTGGCTCTCTTGAAGTCTCGCATGTCTTACAAGCCATGAAACTTCCAGAAAATGTGACACACTCCGCGGTGCGATTTAGCTTTGGAATGGGGAATTCTAAAGAACAAATCGAAACGGCTGCCCATAAAGTTGCAACCATTATTCATCGGTTGCGTAATAAGTAGTACTGGGCGGTTCTAGGAGGCGTTGCGTTTGCGCAGAGCGCATGAATTAATAGGACTTCCCGTGTTAACCGTTGAGTCGGGTAAGCAAGTAGGCGAAGTAAAGGATTTATTGATCGACCCAACTTGGAACATAAGCGGCATTGTGCTCGAAGCGAAGACGTGGTTCTCGTCCTTACGATACATATCATGGGAGGGAATCGTCGCAGCCGGAGAAGATGCTATAACCATACCGAACGAAAGTGTCATTTGCGAATTTGGGCAGAAGAATGAGTGCCATGCTTTTCTTGAGGGAAGCGACAAGATTAAAGGACTTCCGGTCATCACAGTGGGAGGGCACGAATTAGGCGTGGTAGAAGATGTTTATTTAAACCAGAATTGGGGTAAACAAATAGTAGGTTATGAATTGTCCGAAGGGTTTATTTCTGATTTAAAAGAAGGGCGAAAGTGGCTTCCCATGCCAGAATTGGCAACAATGGGGGAAGATGCGATCATCGTGCCTGGACATTGCGCTCAGGAAGTAGAAGAACTCTTCGTATCCAAAGAAGAATAGGGTGAGCATGATGCGTTGTCCAAACTGTAATTCCAAAGATATTGGAAAGATCGGTTCCCACCAATTTTACTGTTGGGGTTGTTTTATCGAACTTAGCGTAAACGGAGATAAAATGTCCGTTTATCAAGTTGAGGAAGATGGTACGTTAAGTTCTCTGGATGATTTGTTTTTTGAGGAAGAAGTTTCTCATATCCATGAACACGTGAACTAAAGTTAACATGTTGAAACGTTAGCGTTCGAGCGAGAAATCGCTTGGGCTCTAACGTTTTTTTGTCATTCCGTGACATTGAAGGGTTAATTTGGGTGAGTTGTACACATACTGTATGAACGCTAAGTTGAATTTCTAATGACAGAGGTGGAGGTTGTATGGAACGATTTTTGAGTAATAAATGGTTTATAGGTATGGTTTATGCCTTGCTCATCCTGGTCGGATTATACTTGCTTATCTTGATTAAGCCTATACTATTTCATCTTTTTACTTTCATCAAAGCCATCGTAATGCCGTTTTTCATTGCGGTCATCATATCGTACATTCTTAATCCAGTGGTCACGATACTGAATAAACGGAAAGTGCCAAGAACAATTGCTGTTCTGTTGATTTATAGTGTGTTTATCACTTCTGTGACGGTCATTATCATGAATATGACCCCGATGTTTATCGAGCAGGCTGCGGAATTAAATGAGCATATGCCACAAATGGCGATGCGCGCACAGTCGCTTGTTGACGGTTTTAATCAAAATCAACTACTGCCGGACAGTGTGCGAAATGGGTTTAATCACTCGATCGGTAAGCTGGAATCGAAGATTTCTATGGCTGTCGCCGATTACATGAATCAGATTGGGACGACGATCAATATGCTGTTTATTGCTTTTATCGTGCCATTCCTCGCTTTCTACATCTTGAAGGATTTCCAGATTATTGAGAAAACAGCGCTAGCTATCGTGCCAGTGAAGCATCGTAAAAAAACCGTCTCTCTCCTGATGGACATAGATACGGCACTGGGCAATTATATTCGCGGACAGCTCCTCGTATGCATCATTATTGGCATTCTCGCATATGTAGGTTACTGGCTGATCGGCATGCCGTATCCGTTATTGCTAGCTAGCGTGGTCGCGATCTTCAATATCATCCCTTACATGGGGCCTTTCTTTGGTGCGGCACCTGCCATCATTATGGCTTCAACCGTCTCTTTGAAAATGGTACTGTTCGTAGCCTTGGTCAATTTGACCGTGCAGATTCTAGAGGGGAATGTGATTTCTCCCCAGGTCGTTGGCAAAACCTTGCACATGCATCCGTTGTTTATCATCTTCGCCTTGCTTGTTGGGGGGGAAGTAGCAGGCGTAGTTGGTTTAATCTTGGCTGTACCGTTTTTTGCTGTGATGAAAGTGATTATCCAGCATGTGTTCATCCATTTTGTACATAAGCCAACTACTTAGCGGGATATTGCCGTTACAGGCAAAAGACGCACAAAACCCCCTGAGCCATGACTTGCGGGATCATGGTCCAAGGGGTTTTGCACGAGGGTTGAGGAGTTTTGAAAGGTTGTGGCCCATACGTAAACCATGAAATGGACTACGGAATAAGTGAGTAATAATCAAGCTGTTAGTTGTTTGTTCGATAATGAAAATCATTATCAATAAACTTAGTATACTTCTATTGAGAATCATTGTCAATGGTGAATTTTTATACGATAGATTGGAGGCAAGTCCTTATTTCAGATGCTTGTCTTTATCATCGCCCTGGCTGTCATCTTCCTCTTTTTGTTCTTTTTGTTCTTGAAACTCTACATGTGATTGACCTGTAATGTAGTCAAAGGGGTTGTAGCGACTGTCTGGTATTTGTTTTTTAATGAGTGTTTTCACCATGATATAAATGATTAATACGAAAATGGGGAAAATCAGACCGAGCAGTGTTAGGGTAGACATATCCATTTAAAGCACCTCCGTTGTTTCTATTGTAATATAGATGGCTGTCATATTGACAGGCAACATCCATAAAGTTATAATTTGCCTTATCTATATGTGAATTAAAACGTTGATGAAACTAAGTAAGTCATAGCCCATCGATCAGAGAGAAGGTTCCGCTTGGCAGTTAGCGCTGCGAAGTCGGCTGTAAGAACCTTTCGGTGTTAGGATGGCCCAAAGCTCGTTTCGGAGTGTGGATGAACTCCACCGGTTGGACCCGTTACAAGTCCGCACAAGGAGATTGGATTCGCCCTTGCCTCTGAGGCAGTGGGAGCACGGATACAATAACCAGGGTGGTACCGCGATGATTCGTCCCTGTTAGCTGCAGGGGCGTTTTTTGTTTGTTTGTAAACATATCCTAAATATGGAGGCTTGACTTCGATGAAAGCAAGTGAGATTCGTTCAAAATGGTTACAGTTTTTCGCAAGTAAAGGGCATAAGGTTGAGCCTAGCTCCTCTTTAGTCCCTCACAATGATCCGTCCCTTTTGTGGATCAATGCGGGTATTGCTCCGTTGAAGCCGTATCTAGACGGGCGTGAAATTCCTGAGAATCCGCGGATTACGAATGCTCAGAAGTGTATCCGTACGAATGATATTGAAAACGTAGGTAAAACACGCCGTCACCATACATTCTTTGAAATGCTAGGAAATTTCTCCATCGGGGATTATTTCAAAAAAGAAGTCATTCCTTGGGCATGGGAGTTCCTTACGGATCCGCAATGGATCGGTTTTGATCCAAATCGGATCTCGGTTACGGTTCATGAAGATGACGAGGAAGCATTCGAAATTTGGAACAAGCAAATTGGGATTCCAGAGGAACGTATCTATAAGCTGAAAGAAGATAATTTCTGGGATATTGGTGAAGGGCCATGCGGTCCATGTACGGAAATTTTCTACGATCGCGGCGATAAATACGGTGATTTGTCTGATCCGGAATGCTGGCCAGGCGGCGAGAATGAGCGTTTCCTTGAAGTGTGGAACTTGGTATTCACGCAATTCAACCACAATTCAGATGGCAGCTACACACCGCTTCCAAATAAGAACATTGATACAGGTGCAGGCTTAGAGCGTTTTGCTTCCATTCTGCAAGATGTGGACTCTAACTTCGACACCGACTTGTTCTTACCGATTATTGAGAAGACATGTGAGCTAACTGGTGTTGCTTACCATGTAAATGAAGAGCATGATGTTGCGCTAAAAGTGATTGCTGACCATATTCGTACGGTTGCATTTTCAGTAGGTGATGGTGTACTTCCTTCCAATGAAGGTCGCGGTTATATCATTCGTCGTTTGCTTCGTCGCGCAGTACGTTATGGGAAAGTGCTTGGGTTGGATAAACCGTTCTTGTTCAAGCTAGTGCCAACGGTTGGGGACATCATGGGGGTATATTATCCTGAGGTTGTCGATAAGCGTGAGTTCATTGAGAAGGTTATTCGTACCGAAGAAGAGCGTTTCCATGAGACGTTGAGCGATGGCTTGATCATTCTTGCCGAAATGGTACAGAAAACGCAGCAAGCTGGCACGAATCAAATCAGCGGACCTGACGCATTCAAGCTTTATGATACGTACGGCTTCCCATTTGATTTGACGGAGGATTTCGCGTCAGAGAAAGGGCTGACTGTGGATCGTGCTGGTTTCGATGCTTCCATGCAAGAGCAGCGTGATCGCGCACGTGCAGCAAGTAACAAAGAGGGCGGTATGAAGGTTCAAGGCGGGCCGCTGTCGGAATTAACGATTAAAAGCGAATTTGTTGGATATAATGAATTGGTAGTTACTGCTAATATCGTAGCCATCGTACATGAGAATGAGCTCGTAGAGCTTGTTGGTGTTGGTGAAACTTGCCAAGTCGTTCTAGACCGTACGCCTTTCTATGCAGAGAGCGGTGGTCAAGTTAGCGACCATGGTACAATTCGCAACGATCAGGTAACTTTGCAGGTTGTTGATGTGATGAAAGCTCCACATGGTCAGCATGTACACAAAGTCATCGTTGAGTCCGGTGTACTGCGCCAAGGTGAGGCTGTAGTCGCTACAGTTGCTTCTGCACCACGTACAGATATTATTAAGAACCATACGGCAACACACTTACTGCACAAAGCACTTAAGGAAGTGCTAGGGACGCATGTCAATCAAGCAGGTTCCCTTGTAGAGCCAGATCGCTTGCGTTTTGACTTCTCCCATTTCGGCTCCATCACTAGTGAAGAGCTGCAAGACGTAGAACACCGTGTGAATCAACAAATTTGGAATAGTACGAACGTAGATATTTCCCTCAAAGCAATCGCAGATGCGAAAGCAATGGGCGCAATGGCGCTATTCGGTGAGAAGTACGGCGATATCGTTCGTGTTGTACAAGTTGGCGACTACTCATTAGAGCTTTGTGGTGGCTGTCACGTTCAAAATACAGGCCAAATCGGCTTGTTCAAAATTGTAAGTGAGTCGGGAATTGGTTCCGGCGTACGTCGGATTGAAGCTGTTTCTGGGCGCAGCGCGTATGAGTATTTGGATGGTCAACTGCAATTGTTAAAAGAAGCAGCTGGCTTACTGAAATCGAACATCACGGATGTTCCCAAACGTGTGGATGCTTCTTTGCAGCAAATGAAAGAACTGGCACGTGAGAATGAGTCACTTCGTGGTAAGCTTGGTCGTATTGAGGCTGGTTCGCTTACGGATCAAGTGAAGCAAGTTGCTGGTGTTTCCGTTCTGGCTGCACAAGTCAATGCTGCGGATATGGATTCTCTTCGTAACATCGTTGATGAGATGAAAGGGAAACTGGGGTCGGCAGTCATCGTTCTAGGCGCTGCTACAGAAGATAAAGTGAATCTGGTAGCTGCTGTTACACCTGATCTCGTTTCTAAAGGCTTCCATGCGGGTAAAATTATTAAAGAGGTTGCACAGGCAGTCGGCGGAAGCGGCGGCGGTCGTCCAGATATGGCACAAGCTGGCGGTAAGGATGCAACGAAATTGCAGGCTGCTTTAGCTAGTGTCGAGGGGCTTCTATCCCAATTTGTATAATTATTTTTCTAATGGACAGGAATTTTTAAAACCATAGAGAATATATCACATGTATAACGCAAGTTTTTTACCAAATATTTTACAAGGTCACAAGGAAGTGGGGTGCTCCTGATGAGTTCCATGGACAAAACAATGAAGTTCAATGTGAAGGCGGAAGAGATCGAAACTTCGCCGAAGGATGTGTTGCTGGCGGTGTATGATGCTCTTCAGGAAAAAGGGTATAATCCGATTAACCAGATTGTTGGTTACTTGCTTTCCGGGGATCCTGCCTACATTCCGCGTCATAATAATGCCAGAAGCCTCATTCGTAAACGGGAACGGGATGAACTAATTGAAGAATTAGTTCGTGCTTATCTGGGCCAACACAAATAGAAGAAAAGAGAACCAGCATGAGATGGATGGGCTTGGATTATGGGGATAAAACCATCGGTGTCGCATTAAGCGATGAGCTCGGGTGGACGGCTCAAGGACTTGAAGTCATTCGCCGTAATAAGCCGGGAGAAGACATTGAACGGCTTATACAGATTGTGAATGAATATGGCGTATCGCAGGTTGTTGTCGGGTTGCCGAAGAATATGAATAATACCATTGGGCCCCGCGGCGAGATTGCAATTGCTTTTTCAGAAGAATTAAAACAAAAGATTAGTGTACCAGTACACCTATGGGATGAGCGTTTAACTACGGTAGCCGCTACACGGACGCTTCTAGAAGCAGATGTAAGTCGGAAGAAACGGAAGTTAGTCATTGATAAAATGGCGGCACAGCTTATTCTACAAGGGTATATGGATGCCAATATGAAGAGGTGAATGAACATGTCCAAAGAAGAATTGCGTGAAGAAGAACCAGAAATCATTTACATCCCGGACGATGAAGGCAACGAAGAAGAGTTCGAGGTTATCATGAAATTCGAAGTGGACGGTTCAGATAAGAAATATATGATGGTTGTGCCTACAGATGGCGGAGATGAAGAATCCGATGAAGTGTATGCCTTCCGTTATGAAGAAGACGACGACGGCGAGGACTTGAAGCTTTTCACCATCGATGATGAAGAAGAGTGGAACATTGTTGAAGAAACGTTCAACACCTTAATGGCGGAGTTCGATGAGGAAGAAGAAGCATGAGTTTGACAACGCCTTCTGATGTATTGCGCAAAACTTACGGGGATGATATCCTGTTGTCTGACGACCAAAGTGAGTCGACGGTATATCATCTTCTAAAAGAATTCGTCTATGAGAACCAAACGTATGCAGTTATGCAGTCCGATGCACTGAAGAAGGATGAGGAAGTTGCCCTTTTTCGTGTCATCTCGAACGATGACGGAGAATACGAACTTGTGACCATTGACGATGACGATGAGTGGGAAACAGTTTCGGAGCTTTATGACGAAATGGTTTTTCCTGAGCAAGATGACTTGTGAGAAGAAGATAACCGAGCGGAGATTATCCGCTCGGTTTTGTTGTGCATATGGTTAATGCGAGTAAGGTAACCTACAGCCAAAGACTTAACGAGCGATATTCTTAGGAGGAATCGAAGCGTTGTGAATATGGATGATGAACGAGAAGAATCACAGAGGCCTAAGCGCAGTAAACTAAAGTGGGTATTGCTGAGCATAAGTATCGTTGTGCTACTAGCTCTGGGCACGGCAGCAGGCGTAGGATTGTTTATCGCGAATGCGCTGCAGCCAGTCGATGCAACTGACCAGGAGGTTCGGGTATCGATCCCACAAGGCTCCAGCTCCATACAGATTGCCAATGAATTAGAAACCAAAGGACTTATTAAGAATTCTTCCATTTTCACGTACTATCTAAAATACAAAAAGCAGGGCTCCAAATTTCAGGCTGGTGAGTACGCGATGAAGCCTGGCATGACATTTGTAGAAATGATTGATAAACTTAACAAAGGTGAAGTTGTAAAGGAAGAAATGATTCGCATCACGATTCCTGAAGGTTACACCATCGATCAAATTGCGGCCAAAATGAGTGAGCTGAGTACTTGGAAGAAAGAGACGTTTTTGCAATTAGTTGATGATCCAGCAGGTTTCAAAGTTGATACGACAGCGTCGATTCCAGACAGTAAGAATTTAAGACATCGTTTAGAAGGCTATATCTTCCCTGAAACCTATGAGTTCAAGAAAGGCTCTACGGAAAAGGAATTCGTCGAGCGCTCCTTAGAACAATTAGACAAGATGCTTGCGACGCTTCCTTCTGATTGGAAGGACAAGCTTAAGGCTCGTAATCTTTCCATACATCAAATGCTGACGATTGCTTCCTTAATCGAACGAGAGGTTGTTGTCGATACGGAACGAGCACTTGTATCAGGTGTCATCGTGAACAGAATGAAAATGAACATGCCGCTTCAAATTGATGCGACAGTCCAATATTTATTCGATAAGTCGAAGGATCGTTTACTGGAAAAGGATTTGCAAATTCAAAGTCCATATAATACGTATTTGAATACAGGATTGCCTCCTGGGCCTATTGCAAGTCCTAGTCTAGCCTCTATTAAAGCAGCGATTTATCCAGAAGAAACGAAATATGTTTTCTATGTAACGAAAAAGGATGGAACCATGGGGCATTTATTTGCGGAAACCTTTGAGGAGCACAAGAAGAATATTGCCAATAGTAAGAAGGCGGCGAATTAAGCAAGACGAGCGAATTAAGTTGACAGAAGGTAGGTAAGCATGACGTGAAAAGACCAGAATTAGTCATCAGCTGCGGTTCAATTGCTGAGTTGAAACAAATGATCCTTGCAGGTGCAGATGCTGTTATTATAGGAGAAGATCGCTACGGGCTTCGGTTGCCTGGCGAAGTGAAGCTGAACGAAATTGGAGAAGCAGTTGCTTTCGCACACGAACGGAATGCCAAAGTCTATGTGGCGGTTAACAATATTTTAGATAATCAAACGCTTGAAGGCTTAAAAGATTACTTAACTGCCCTCCAGTCACATGGCGTAGATGCCATCATTTTCGGTGATCCAGCGGTTGTTATGACGGTACGTCAGCTGGCTGTACCATTGCCGTTGCATTGGAATGCCGAGATGACCTCTACCAACTATGCCACTGCTAATTATTGGGGGAAACAAGGCGCAGTACGCGTCGTGTTAGCGAGAGAGTTGAATATGGAGCAAGTATTAGCTTTTAAAGAAAAGGCTGAGATTACTGTAGAAGTACAAGTTCATGGGATTACGAATATTTATCATTCCAAGCGCGAGCTTGTCAAAAACTATATGGCTCATCAAGGGAAAGAAGCAGAAGAAAATCGCTCGAAGGAGCGGGGGCTATTCCTTATTGAGCATGAACGCCGCGACCAACGATATCCCGTCTATGAGGATCGCAATGGTACACACATCATGAGCTCGGAAGATTACTGTATGTTAGAAAATTTGCCGGAGTTCATCGATGGGCATATCGACAGCTTGAAAATTGAAGGATTACTCAAATCCTCACACTACAATGAAACGGTTGTAAGAAGCTATCGTGCCGCGATTGATGCGTATCTTGCGAATCCGGAAGGCTATGAATTTCAGCAAGAATGGCTGGATGCGATTGTTGAACTACAAGATCCTGAGCGTGAGTTGAGTTTCGGATTTTTCTATAAAGAACAGGTATATTGATTGAAAAAGAAAGAAGGTGCTCTCCCAGATGACGACAGCCGTAGAAGCACGAGCCAGGGGTAAGCGTGTAAGACTTGATAAGCCGGAGCTGTTAGCTCCAGCGGGTAATTTAGAGAAGCTGAAATTTGCGATCCATTATGGCGCAGATGCGGTATATATTGGCGGACAGAAATATGGTTTGCGCTCCAACGCGGATAATTTCTCCAAAGAGGAAATGCGTGAAGGCGTCGAATTTGCCAAGCAATACGGAGCTAAGGTATTCGTAGCAACGAACATCTACGCACATAATGAGGATATTGAAGGATTAGATGAGTATTTGCGTGGACTACAGGAAGTTGGTATCTCGGCGATTATTGCCGCAGACCCTATCATCATGGAAACGTGCCGACGTGTTGCCCCTGATTTAGAAGTGCATGTGAGCACACAGCAGTCAGTCATGAACTGGCAAACTGTGCAGTTCTGGAAAGATCAAGGTATCGAACGTGTCGTATTGGCGCGTGAGGTCAGCATGCAGGAAATTGATGAAATTAAGGCGCATGTAGAAGTCGAAATTGAAGCCTTTATTCATGGGGCTATGTGCAGTTCTTACTCAGGCCGTTGTGTCTTGTCCAATCACTTTACAGATCGCGATTCGAACCGCGGCGGTTGCTCGCAATCGTGCCGTTGGAAATATGATTTATTCACAAAGGATCAGCCGCTGGATGCACCTTTGGCGACGGATTTCCCTATGTTTGCCGAAGATGACGATGCCTTTACCATGGGTTCCAAGGATTTGAGTATGATTGACCACATTGCGGATATGATTGAATCGGGTGTGGACAGTTTTAAAATCGAAGGCAGAATGAAGAGTATTCATTATGTGGCTACAGTCGTGAACGCCTATCGCCAAGCGATTGATGCCTATTTCGAGGACCCAGCGCATTTCCAGCTGAATCCGCTCTGGCAGGATGAAATCCATAAAGCAGCGAATCGCCCTTTAAATGATGGATTCTTTTATGAAGCACCAGGTCATGAGGATCATATTTTTGAACCGGAAGATAAGGTTATCGGCTTCGATTTCGTAGGTTTGGTTATGGACTATAACGCAGAAACCGGAGTTGCTCTTATTCAGCAACGAAATCATTTCAAACCAGGCCAAGAGATTGAGTTCTTTGGCCCAGATGGCACGCATTTCAAGCAAACCGTTGGCGTCATTCAAGATGAAGCGGGCCAAGAATTAGCAGCTGCAAGACATCCCTTGCAATTAATTCAACTAGAAACCGTGAAACCTGTAAGAAAATGGGATATGATGCGGAAGAAAACAGGCAAATAGTACCATGGAAGCTTTCTCCAGTGTAGGTTATATTGGAGAAAGCTTCCTTTTTTATGCCTAACATGACGAGATACTTGTTGTTTCGTGTCGAAAATTGTCGTATTGATGGTAAAAATGCCTCAATATGCTTTCACTCACCCCTGAGTAGACGCGATGAAAGTTTTCTCGTGCTTCTAGATCGTTTTATAGAGGATATTGGAAATACATGTCGAAATCAGTTTATGACAAAGCATGTAAACCTTTTCATGAAGAGCGTAAGAAGTAAAAAGGTTAATTAGAAACTAATGGTGGTGAACGAAATGACAAAAAGACTTCAAGGTATCCGCGCTATTTTAAACAAAGTAGTTCAAGCAACTGGACAAGTTCGAAGGGGTCGAACTGTTGAGACTACGAATGGTGGCTCAGCATCACCGAATGGTACATATGCATTCAAAGGTCCGAGCAACATTAAGCTCGAAAATCCAGTGAAATCAGTTGGGATGAAATTATTTCTGATGTTTTTCGTAAGTATCCTGTTTTTCGTACTTACGGTAGGGATGATTTCCTATTCAGTCTCCAAAAGTGTAATTAAGAACAAGGTAGCAGAATCCAGTTTACAAACAGTGACACAAGCAGGACAGAAGTTAGATTTCCTTTATCAAACTTTTGATGATGTCTCACTGCAAATTATGCTTAACAAAGAGCTACAGGAACTTTTAGATAAGGTTCCAAAATTAGAGGCATCCTCCTATGAAGCACTGGATGTTACACGTCAATTAACGGAAAAGTTAAACGTAGTTACGTTCTCTAACAAATCCATCAAAACACTTCATTTGTACCGTCCGGATGGTAAATTGATCGTGATTACAGGCGCTGGCGGCGCTCCTGCGATTGACAATTCAGCTTCAACGGATTGGTTTAAACAAACGGTTGAGAACGCTGGTAAAGTGACATGGTTGGATAGCCAAACCAAAGGTTACTCCAGCAGCTCTACGAATACGTTTGCAATCAGCCGTCTGATGCGCAACACGCTAACGAACTCGTCAACTGCTGTACTAGTCATTGAGCTTAGCACGGATATTTTGACGAAAGAGTTAAGTGGCATGTCGTTAGGCGATGACAGTAATGTCATCATTACGAATGCGGCGAATAAGAATATTGCTGTTAAAGATTTGGCTGACATTGGGAAAGAATCATCCGTACAACTCACGAAAGAGCAACGTGAAGAAGAGCATGGATCATTTATTACGAAGGATGATCACTTAGTAGCTTTCTACAAATCAGCAATTTCGGGATGGAACTTGGTTGGTGATATTCCAGTTAGCGCACTTGTAAAAGATGCGAAGAAAATTTATAACTACACCCTCCTAATCGCATTGTTTGCGGCTATTGCTGCGGTTATTATCGGTATTATCGTTGCTAGAATGATCGGAACGCCACTTATTAATCTGCGTAATCTGATGCAGCAAGGTGCCAAAGGGAAGTTAACCGTTCGTGCCAATTATAAGACGCAAGATGAGATTGGGCAGTTGGGTGCAAGCTTTGATATGATGATGCAGCAGATTACGTCACTTGTTCAGCAAACGAGTACGTCTGCTCAAGCGGTATTTGAGACAGCGCAAGAGTTAACAAATTCCTCAAAGGTTACTGCTACAGCAGCTAGAGAAATTGCGGTAGCGACAGATGAGATTTCCAATGGCGCAGGCGGTTTGGCGACAGAGTCAGAAAAAGGTAATGAGCTGACTCACCATATTGGTATTCAGATGAAGCAAGTAATCGAGGCTAACCTAGAGATGGGAACTGCGGCAGCTGATGTACAAACGTCCAGTGAGCTTGGAACGAAGTATATGTCAGAGCTTATTGCCAAGACGAATTTGACGGAAGAAATGATTCGATCTATGGTGGATAAAGTGGATCGCTTGAAAGAAAGTACGCGTTCGATCCGTAAAATTTTGGATCTTTTGAATAACATTTCGAAGCAAACCAATATCTTGTCTTTGAATGCCACAATTGAAGCGGCACGTGCAGGTACAGCGGGCAAAGGCTTCATGGTTGTTGCGGATGAAATTCGTAAACTTGCTGATCAGTCCAAACAATCCATTGATGTTGTTGGTCAAATTACAGAAACGATTCAAGGCGAAATCGATGAAACCGTTAAAGTTCTTTCAACAGCAACCCCAATCTTCCAAGAGCAGATTATGGCTGTTAAAGAAGCGGATACGATTTTCAAACAAGTAACGAATCATATGGGCGGCTTTATTGTTCAATTAAGTACCGTTAGTGATTCGATTTCTACACTAGAACAATCACAAGTGGTGCTGTCTGATGCGATGACGAATGTCAGTGCAGTTGCCGAGGAATCGTTGGCTACTTCCGAGGAAGTTGCTTCCCTAAGTTCCGAACAGTTGAGTATTAGTGATGGTTTGGTGAAATTGTCGGACAAGCTGGATCAACTGTCCCAATCATTGACTGATACACTATCCAAATTCGAAGTGTAATAGCAAAGCTGAGTCCACTCTCCCTTAGGAGGGTGGATTTTTTGTCTTTTCGCCGTGTAGGGGCAGTTTGATGTGTTGCCAGAATGCCGATACTGGAAGCAGTGACGGTTATTTTGGAAGTTTAAAGGGGTTCATGCTATGAAGGATAATCAATTATCTGCGATGGAAAAAAGACGTATGTTTTTGCTGCTCTTTTTGATCCTACTCTTATTTCTTGGTATTTTAGGTAAGTTATTTTGGATACAAATCGTCGCATCAGAGAGCTACTCATCTCGGGGAATCAATCTGGTGAAAAATTCTGTGATACAGCGACAACGTGCCCTTGTTCTAGAAAGTGGGCGAGGTGAAATTCTGGACCGGAATCTCCAACCTTTGACCGGACAAATTGTGAAAGCATTGGTAGCGTTCCCTATAAACAGCGACTATGCGATGAATCAGCAGGATGTGAGTAAGCTAGCTCATATTTTACAGACAAGTAAAGATAGATGGGTTACTTTTGCACGTAATTTGAAAGAGCCTCAAGTATGGGGAACGCAAGATGGAGGGGAAGCGCTCTCTCTCAGCGCACAGCAAGTAACAGAGATCGATGGGTTGGGGTTAGCGAATGTGAAGGTTGTTGAAATGGAGAATCGCTATCCTGCTGGAATGACCGCGCGACAGCTAGTTGGCTTTATTGGGCAAAATCCCGATCGTGTGATGCAAATCTACGGCTCGGACCTGGACAAAGGGAAGGTTTCGCTGACAACGAAAATTGGCGGGGCTGGACTGGAGAAGTCATTCGACACTTGGCTTCGTGGTGTTGGTGAAACATCTATCTCCTACTTCACAGATGCGGGGAAGAGGCCTCTGGCAGGATTAGACGCACGGATGATTGCTCCGGACAACTCATTTTACCCTGTGAAGTTAATTACGACCTTAGACAGCGGTGTGCAGCAGCAAATAGAAGCACTGATGGATAAGCTCGGGATTCGGGAAGGTGCTGCGGTCGTTCAAGAAGCATCGGATGGCGATGTGATTGCGATGGCAAGCAGGCCCAACTATAATCCCTTGCAAGTCGATCTTGCTAGTAAGAATTGGAGTAATTATACGCTTAAAGCGACGGCACCTGGTTCTATTTTCAAGACTATTGTGGCAGCGGCAGCATTGGATGAGAAAGTGGTTACGCCCACAGAAACGTTTGATTGTGAAGGGGCGCTTGGGAAGTATGGGTTCACTTGCTGGCGGAAAGAGGGGCACGGGCCTTTAACCTTAGAAGAGGGCTTTGCGCAATCGTGCAATATTGTATTTGCCAACGTTATGCAGCGACTAACGGCTTCACAATTAGAGGCGTATGCGAATAAGCTTGGTGTTCTGAATGAAGTGGGTTGGACAGGGAAAACCGACACAAGAGCCGTGTTCGAACAATTCGATGCCGAGGAGACAGGGCAATTATTTGCTGCGCATACCCCTGAGAATGATGAAGGTGTTCTGATGCAAACTGCTATTGGACAACGGGATGTCCGAATGACGCCACTGCAAGCGTCGAATATGGTCGTGACTTTATTGAATGACGGGAAGGGCTTTATGCCTCGTGTTGTGCAAGAAATTCGCTATCAAACGGGGCGTGAGATGGAAGCATTTCCTGTGAAGTCTTTAGCAGCTAAGGAAGGCAAAATTTCAGCCGCAACGAGTCGTACACTCCTCAAATGGATGCGGGAGGTCGTTACGGAAGGAACTGGTCAAGGTTTGCAAAATGCCAAGTGGAAGCTGGCAGGCAAGTCAGGCACAGCGCAAATTCAAAATGGCACCCAAGAGAAGGTGAACCAATGGTTTATCGGCTATGGCCCTGTGGAAAGCCCTAAGTATGCAGTTTCTGTAGTAATCAAAAATACGGACCCGACGGAAAGTAATAAGGCGATTCCTTTATTCAAAGGGATCATGGACATTTTGGCAAGCCAAGGGTTGTCAAACAGCAAATAACAGGTATGATGGAGGATAAGCCTATTTGGCTGCCTACGCTGGAGACACTTATACTAAACTCAGGAGACTTAACCTTATGGCGATCCAACTGCCTTCATCCTTACGAATTCTTGATCGTTCCAATGACCAAGAACCTAGACCTATCCTATATGCTTTTGCTTTAGAAGAACTCTTGTGCCGTGCAATTGGGCAAGCAGCACCGCCCATCTTACATATATGGCGGCACCCGCGCGCCTTCGTTATGGGGCTGAGAGACAGTAGGCTGCCTAATGCAACGCTAGCTGATGAATGGCTGCGAAGCCAAGGCTATGAGACAGCTGTACGCAACTCCGGTGGAGCAGCTGTGCCGCTAGATGCGGGAGTCGTGAATATTTCGTTACTGCTTCCGAAAGAAGCTGGAGATATGGAGCATCGCAAAGATTTTGATCTTATGGTCGGATTGATTCGAGAGGTCATGGCATCTGTTACGGATCGTATTGACCAAGGGGAGATTATAGGTTCTTTCTGCCCAGGGGAATTTGATTTGAGCATTGGAGGGCGGAAATTCTGCGGAATCGCACAGCGCAGACAGCAGCTCGCCATTTCTGTACAAGCATTCCTAATCGTAGAGGGCCGCGGCGAGCAGAAGGCTGCCTTAGCTCGTGGTTTTTATGAGAGGGCTGCAGAAGCAGCTACCAAACAAGACTATCCAATTGTCGTGCAGGAGAGCATGTCGAGCCTTACAGAGTGTTTAGAACTGCCATTAACAGCAGAACAGTTTATTGAGCAGCTGCGTCAAGTGATGAATAGCCGAGGAATACAGCTTAGTCAAGCTGAGGAAATCGCCGGTTATCCCGACGAATCCCAGATTGAAGCGATGATTACGCTGATGAAGGATCGCTATGCCATCTCATCCTAAGAAATAATGCAGTGTTTCTGGCAATTCAACTTGCCAAAACCCCCATATATGCTTGCCAGGCTTCTCTATATAGTGAAGCGTGGCTTTTTTGTCTTGGAGAAAGGTGTGTGTCAGTCTGTTTTCTCGAACAAAATCGAATGTGCCGCGCTCTGTCGTCACATCCGTTTCATCGGTTCCAATGAGCATATATATTTCCAACCAAGATAAGTCGTCCTCTTGCTTGATTCGTTCACGCGTAATGTCGAAAAATGCGCCGGACAAGGATATAACTCGGCAAAAAAGGCTAGGATAATCTAAGGCGAGATGCAAGGAAACTGTTCCTCCAAGTGAATCCCCTGCAAGGATGCGTTCGGATCGCTCGGTTCGGACGGGATAACGACTTTCTACATAAGGGAGGAGCTCTTCTGCGAAGAATTGACAATAAGCATCGTGACGTTCGCCTTCAGGCGCATATTCGGATGTTCGATTCGTATTATTCACATCGACACCTACTACAATGGCAGGTTCCAAATCCTCATCAAGGATCAAACGGGTCATCGTGGTAGCAATCCGACCGAAATTGAAGAACTGTTCACCATCTTGACAGTAAATCACCGGATAGGAGAGCAGCTCGTTATAGCCAGGAGGAAGGTAGATCCGCAGGGGACGATTTTCTCCGAGCAAGCTCGAGGTTACTTCATCTTTTACAATAGTACGCTTATACAAACGGGAGTCATCTGACATTGTGGATCTCCTTGTCTTAGGGAAGGTGTATTATAGCAGTTGTTAATTCTTTGTAAACTGTATTATATATTTTCGTGAACTGTACTATTCATGATCGCGAAAAAAGGTGAGATACCCCGTCGTTGCTGGTGTACAATTCACCAAAACAGGATTATAATAATACTATAACAGAAGTCCAGATAGTAGGCACCAAAATCATATAAGAGGTGAAATGGTATGAGTAAGCCACTTGTCAGCCAAGCAAATTATGAAGTGACCACAGAAAAGGTTGAGCCATTGCAGGTTCTTGCTCCAGACGGCACAATCGTAAATCCCGATAAAATGCCTAAACTTAGCGATGAACAACTAAAAGAATTAATGAGAAGAATGGTCTTTACACGCGTGTGGGATGAAAGAGCAGTAAATCTAGGTCGTCAAGGACGCCTTGGTTTCTATGCTCCTGTTTCCGGTCAAGAAGCATCCATGATTGGTAGCGAATTTGCATTGAATAAAGATGATTTCATCTGCCCAGGATACCGCGACATGCCGCAGCTTGTATGGCACGGTCTTCCGCTATATCAAGCATTCTTGTATTCCCGCGGTCATCAACACGGCGGACAAATTCCGGAAGATGTTCATGTACTTATGCCGCAGATTATTATCGGCGCACAAATTCTTCACGCAACTGGTGTTGCTATGGCATTTAAGAAACGCAACCAACCGCGTGTAGCGATTACTTACACAGGTGACGGCGGAAGCTCAGAAGGTGACTTCTACGAAGGCATGAACTTTGCTGGAGCATTCAAGCTGCCTGTCATTTATTTTGTACAAAACAATGGTTACGCGATTACAACACCTTACTCGAAACAAACAGGAGCGCTTTCTGTTGCACATAAATCCGTTGCTGCGGGTATCAAAGGCGTGCAAGTAGACGGCATGGACGTTCTAGCTGTTGTTCAAGCTGTTACGGAAGCTGCTGAAAGAGGACGCAGAGGCGAAGGCGCTACGTTGATCGAAGCGTTGACATACCGTTTCCGTCCACATTCCTTGGCCGATGATACAACGAAATACCGTACCAAAGACGAAGAGTCCGATTGGGAGCCAAGAGATCCGCTTACACGTATGCGTTTGTTCTTGACGAAAAAAGGCCTTTGGAGCGAAGAAGAAGAAGCTCAAGTAAAAGAAGAAGCGAAAGCTACTGTTGCTGAGCATATCAAAAAAGCAGAAGAGACAGAGAAAATGACAGTCGCTGGTTTGATCGACTCCATGTTCGAAGTAACGCCTTCTCATTTGGAAGAACAAAAAGAATTATACAAATAGAGTGAACGTTCGAAACAAGTTTTCTTACGAAAACATTTAGGAGGCACAGAGTAGTCATGGCACAAATGACAATGATTCAAGCGATAAAAGACGCGATGCGCGTAGAATTAGAAAGAGATCCTAATGTTATTTTGTTCGGTGAAGACGTTGGTAACGTTGGTGGCGTGTTCCGTGCAACAGAAGGTTTACAAAAAGAATTCGGCGAAGAGCGCGTATTCGATACGCCTCTTGCTGAGTCCGCAATCGGCGGACTTGCGGTTGGTTTAGGCGTTCAAGGTTTCCGTCCTATCGCTGAGATCCAATTCGTAGGTTTCATTTACGAAGCACTTGACCAAATCTGCGTACAAGCGGCTCGTATGCGTTACCGTTCCGGTGGTCGTTACAACTCACCAATCGTATTCCGTACGCCATTTGGCGGCGGTGTAAAAGCAGCTGAGCTTCATACTGATGCACTTGAAGGTCTTTTGGTTCAAACGCCAGGGATTAAAGTCGTTGTTCCTTCCAACCCTTACGATGCAAAAGGACTTCTAATCGCAGCAATTCGTGATAATGACCCTGTATTCTTCATGGAGCATTTGAACTTATACCGTGCATTCCGCGGCGAAGTACCAGAAGGTGAATACACAGTAGAACTAGGTAAAGCCAACGTTGTTAAAGAAGGTTCTGATGTTACGATCATTACTTACGGCGCTATGGTTCACACATCCATGAAAGCTGCTGAAGAAATCGAAAAAACAGAAGGTGTAAAAGTCGAAGTTATCGATCTTCGTACACTTCTTCCTTTGGATATTGATACGATTGTGGCATCTATTAAGAAAACAAATCGTGCAATCATCGTTCAAGAAGCGCAAAAAACTTCTGGAGTAGCTGCAGAGGTAATTGCTCAAATTAATGAAAAAGCAATTCTTCATTTGGAAGCGCCAGTTCTGCGTATTTCACCACCAGATACGGTATATCCATTCGCACAAATCGAAGATGCTTGGTTGCCAAGTCCAGCTAGCGTAATCGCTGGAATTAAGAAAGTACTCGAATTTTAATTCACCCAGTCGAAGGTACAGGAGGTCGTACACGTGGCATTGTTTGAATACAAGTTCCCAGAGCTTGGTGAAGGCATACATGAAGGCGAGATCGTGAAAATGTTAGTTAAAGCGGGTGATACCGTAACTGACGAAACGATTCTTATGGAAGTACAGAATGATAAAGCAGTCGTTGAAGTTCCTTGTCCTGTCGAAGGTAAGGTTGTCAGCGTTGCTGTCAAAGATGGACAAGTCTGCACAATCGGTGAACTCGTTATGACGATTGAAGTGACTGGCGAGATGCCTGCAGCTTCGATGCATCACGGTTCCAGCCACGCGGCTCCAGCCGTGGCGGTAGCAACACCACCTGCTGCAGCACCAGCTCCGGCAGCAGCGGTAGCAGCGCCTGCACCTGCGGCAGCTGCTCCAGCACCAGCGCCGTCATCAGTTGGCGCTGGCCGTGAAGTGCTTGCGACGCCTAGCGTTCGCAAGCTTGCAAGAGAAAAAGGCATCACACTCGCAGAGGTGACGCCTACAGGTAAGCACGGCCGCGTAACACGCGAGGACGTGGAAGGCTTTGGCGGAGCTGGCACAGCCGCAGCTCCGGCAGCAAGCGAAGCAGCTCCAGCAGCAGCTGCAGCTGGTGAAACAGCACCTGCTGCTGCAGCGCAGCAGGTAGTCGTAGGCGATCGCGTCGAAGAACGGATTCCGTTCAAAGGCATCCGTAAAATCATCGCGAACGCGATGGTTAAATCCGTGTACACGGCTCCGCACGTGACATTGATGGATGAGATCGACGTGTCGGCACTTGTCGCTCTTCGTGAGCGTACGAAGCCTCTCGCAGAGAAAAAAGGCGTGAAACTGACTTACCTTCCTTTCATCGTGAAAGCATTGGTTGCAGCTTGCCGTCAATTCCCGGTTATGAACGCAATGATCGACGAAGAGAAGCAAGAAATCGTCTACAAAAAGTACTACAACATCGGGATCGCAACAGATACAGACAACGGCTTGCTCGTTCCTGTTATCCATGATGCTGACCGTAAAAATGTATGGTCCGTCGCAGCAGCGATTAAAGATTTGGCTGTTCGTGGTCGCGAAGGCAAATTGTCTCCGAACGAAATGAAAGGCGGCACTATTTCCATCACGAACATCGGTTCTGTTGGCGGTATGTTCTTCACACCAGTCATCAACTTCCCAGAAGTTGCGATCTTGGGTGCAGGCCGTATTACGCAGAAGCCAGTTGTGAAAAACGGAGAAATCGCTGTTGGACACGTTATGGCGCTTTCCTTGAGTTTCGATCACCGTATCGTAGACGGAGCGACAGCACAAAGCTTCTTGAACTACATCAAACAGCTTCTGGCTGATCCAGAGCTTCTCGTCTTGGAGGTGTAAGAACATGGTAGTGGGAGATGCTTCTCTAGATATAGATTTGTTAGTTATCGGTGCAGGCCCTGGCGGTTACGTTGCCGCCATCCGGGCTGCACAACTTGGCCAAAGCGTTCTTATTGTTGATAAAGACGCTTGGGGCGGCGTGTGTTTGAACCGCGGCTGTATCCCATCCAAGGCTTTGATCTCAGCAGCGCATACGTATGAGCACGCTCAGCATGCGGACAGCATCGGGATCTCCGTAGAGAACGTGAAAGTGGACTTTGCGAAGGTACAAGCTTGGAAAAACAGCATTGTTGCCAAACAAACTGGCGGCGTTAGCGCATTGTTGAAAGGCAACAAGATTCAAACTTTCCAAGGTGAAGCCATGTTCATCAATGAGCATGAAGCACGTGTGTTCAATGATGCTGAGGCACCTCGTTACCGCTTTAAGAACTGTATTATCGCAACGGGCTCCCGTCCGATTGAGTTGAAAGCTTTCCCTTACGGCGGAAGAATCATCTCCTCGACAGAAGCTTTGAACTTGCCAGAAATTCCGAAAAGCATGGTCGTTATCGGCGGTGGCTATATCGGAATCGAGCTTGGTCAAACGTACGCGAAATTCGGTACGAAAGTAACGGTGTTGGAAGGTTCTGATCACGTGCTTCCAGGTTTCGAAAAAGAATTGACGAAGCTGGTTGCTAAGAACTTAGAGAAAGTTGGCGTAGAGGTTCACACCGAAGCGTTAGCACAATCCTGCACGAAAACGGACAACGATGTTACGGTCACGTTCACGGTTAAAGGGGAAGAAAAACAAGTCACTGCGGATTACGTTCTCGTAACTGTAGGTCGTCGTCCGAATACAGATGGCGAGCTTGGACTAGACCTGATTAACTTGAAAATGACGGATCGCGGTTTGATCGAAGTCGATAACCAAGGCAGAACAAGCATTCCTCACATTTTCGCAATTGGTGATGTGGTTCCTGGTCTATCCTTGGCACACAAAGCTTCCTATGAAGCAAAAGTGGCGGCTGAAGCGATTGCGGGTCAGACAAGTATCGTTGATTACAAAGCAATGCCTGCTGTTGTTTTCTCCGATCCGGAGATTGCTGGTGTAGGTCTAAGCGAGACCGAAGCAAAAGCGCAAGGTATCAATGTTACCATTGGTAAATTCCCTTACGCGGCTAACGGACGTGCGAACTCTTTGAACGCTGCTCAAGGCTTTGTGAAGCTTGTTGGCGATAAAGAAACAGGTCAATTGCTTGGTGGTCAAATCGTTGGTCCAGAAGCATCAAACTTAATTGGTGAGCTTGCTCTTGCAGTTGAGATGGGTGCTAATCTGGAGGACATCGCGCTTACCATTCATGCACATCCAACATTGACTGAAATGATCATGGATGCTGCAGAAGGTGCACTTGGACACCCGATTCACCAACTTGGCAAATAAGTTGTAGTTTCTTACGGTATTTATGCCTTTAGATAAAAGTCCCGAGAGTTTGGCTGCAAAGCCACTCTACGGGACTATTTTTATACGTTAGGAAATATGGATACGTGGATTGACGCCCCGAATCGACTGCTTATATAATTTGTAGAGCAAGTCATGGAAGTTAAAACGTTGGGAGCGTTGAACATGCCTACATCGAAACCAATTGTCATCGGTCACCGCGGCGCGGCTGGGGAAGCCCCAGAGAATACACTAGCTTCTTTTGCATTAGCTTTGGAGCAAGGGGCTCAAGCCATTGAACTGGATGTTCATCTCACGAGTGATGGAAAGATCGTCGTTTGTCATGATGGGACTTTGAATCGAACTACGAATGGTTCAGGGTTAATTGCTCATCAACCATGGGAAGACATTCAGAAACTAGACGCAGGAGCTTGGTTTTCGGAGAAGTTCATAGGGGAACGCATACCGCTGTTGAGTGAAGTATTTGATTTAGTGCCGAAGGGTACGCTGATTAATGTGGAAGTGAAGGATGCTTACGAAGGACGCATGGAGAGTGCACTTCTGGCGTTCTTGCGAGAGACTGATGACCGGTACGAAGATGTCGTAGTTTCTTCTTTTGATCATAAAGTGATTCAGCGCTTAAAGCGGGCAGAACCAGCGTTGAAGGTGGGCCTGCTGTATGCAGCAAATCTCATTGACCATGCGGGCTATGCCAAATTGCTTGAGGTCGATGTCTACTCCCTGCATCCCCATTATCATTCGTTTGATGAAGCGGATATTGCTAAGGCAACGACAGCGGGGTTGGCGGTCTATCCCTATACGGTGAATGAACTTTCAGACTATCAAACGATGATTAGAGCCGGCGTCACGGGCATTATTACCGATTATCCTGGCCGATTGAAAGCATATTTGAATACATAAAAAGGTATTTCTTACGACATAGCAAGAATAAATGGGACCGAAGCATACACATGCCGAGGTCTTATTTCTTTTTCCCGCATACAATGAACTATTGACAGACTCGCGAGAGATACCAATAGGGGGAATTCCCATGATCAAATGGATGTTCGTTGCGTTAGTAAGGCTTTTACTTCCGTGCTTGCGTCTGTTTGTGCTGCTTGCTTTTAAGGTGAAAGTAACAGGGATGGACAGTCTCGTGCTGACGGGAAAAACTGTGCTTATTCCGAATCATGTGTCGTTGTTGGATGCGGTGCTGCTCGCCTTGATTTTGCCTAAAGATGTGGCCTTTGTTGTGAATACGACTATTGCGAAGCGATTTGCCTGGGTGCTCCATTTCAGGGCTCATATCACGGTGGATCCTTTGAATCCCTATTCCGTTCGTACAATGTTGAAAACAATCCAAAGTGAAACGCCGCTTGTTATTTTTCCAGAGGGACGTATTTCTACTACAGGTGGCATGATGAAAATATATGGAGGTATCGGGTATCTTGCTCTCCGCTCTCAAGCGCGTATCGTGCCAATTGCGATCGAAGGCTTGGAGTATTCGAAGTTTTCTTATCTGCGCGGAAAAATAAAACAACACTGGTTTCCACAGGTGAGCATAACGTTTGGTGAAGCTTTTCAAGTTCCGATGGGGGATGACCGGTTCACACGCAAAGTTCAAAAGGAGCAAGCGACGGAGGCGGTCCGCAACAAGTTATTGAGTCATTTGCTGGAAAGCCGACTTCAGCCAGAGGTTAACTTATTTAATGAACTGCTGTCGGCTGCGCATAAAAATGGTCAATCCACCGTCATTTGTGAAGACGTCTTAAGCCATTCTGCGTTAACTTATCGGAAGCTGCTGTTAACTAGCTATACACTTGCGGTTCCGTTAGGGAAGCTTCTGCAAGGACAGAAGCGTGTAGCCGTACTGCTGCCTAATGCCGCGGGGCATGTAGTGACGTTATTTGCTTTATATCGATTAGGCATCACACCTGCGATATTGAATTACTCTGCCGGTAGGCAGGCGATGCTGGATGCTTGTGAAACGGCTGAAGTGAGCATTGTGCTGACATCGAAGGCGTTCATAGAGAAAGCGGGTCTTTCGGATTTTATCCATACAGCAAGTAGTTCATATCGGCTTATATATCTTGAAGATGTCAAGGAAGCGCTAACTTTACCAGAGAAAGTGCATGGTTTGTTTGACTTTTTGCAGCGGAAAAAAGGGCCTGTGGGTGCTGGTCAGAATGAAGTTGTTCTCTTCACTTCAGGCAGTGAAAGTAAACCGAAGGGTGTCGTTCTGACACATCGTAATATATACGCAAATTTACAGCAGGCGAGGCTTGTTATCGCATTTAATAGCTCAGATAGCGTGCTCGGCAGCATGCCGATGTTTCACTCATTTGGGTTAACAGCAGGGACGATGCTCCCGATACTTTCGGGGGTTAAGCTGGTTTTATACCCTAATCCGTTGCACTACAAAGTGATTCCAGAGCTCGTGTATGATCGGAATATTACAATACTATTCGGCACGTCAACGTTTCTAGGTGCGTATGCGAGAACGGCGCATCCTTATGATTTTGCCCATTCGTTACGTTATGTGGTAGCAGGTGCTGAGAAGCTGAAAGAGGAAGTGCGTCAAATTTGGCAGGATAAATTCGGGATTCGCATTTTGGAGGGCTATGGTACAACGGAGACTACCCCTGTTATCTCTTTGAACACACCGATGTACACAAAGAAAGGCTCAGTCGGAAAATTACTGCCAGGTATGGACGCTGTGGTGGAAGAAGTGGAAGGAATTGCGACAGGTGGCCATTTGCTCGTTAGAGGTCCAAATGTGATGAAAGGGTATTTGATTCATAGTAAGGGCTTCGTTCCTGCTTCGGAGTGGTATAGCACCGGGGATATTGTTTCCTTGGATGATCAAGGGTACTTGTTCATTCAAGCGCGTTTGCAGTCTTTTGCTAAAATTGGTGGCGAAAAAGTTTCGCTTCTTATGGTGGAAGAGCTGGTGTCGAAGGTTTTGATGTCATCTGCAGTTTGTGCTGCGGTGCATGTGCCTGATCGGCGAAAAGGTGAGCGAATTATTGTGTTTCATACCAGTAAAGTGAGTCCTCATGAAGCGCTTCGTGAGTCGATGAGACAAGAGGGGCAACCCGCCATGTATATGCCTTCTGAGTTTCGTTATATCGAGAAGCTGCCCTTATTGGGGAGTGGGAAGATTGATTATGTGACGTTAAAGCAATGGGCTCTGAAGAGCGGAGTTGCCAATATAGATGAAGATAAACCCACAGTTTAAGCTGTGGGTTTTGCACGGATGACGGTAATGGCTGCAGGAATGAGTTCGATTTGAAGCGGAGTGGAGCCCGCGAATTCCCCGTCGGCTTGGACAAGCAATGGCTTCTCAGTCTGAATGGAGATGGATTTTCCTTTATAAAAAGATACGGCGGGATGCTTAGTATGCTTCCCTTGATATACAGTGAAAAGAACAGGCAGGAGGCGGAAGCGACCTTTGCTTTGAATCACAACAACATCGGCCATACCGTCCGTTGGACTTGCTGTTGGACAAATTTGAATGGCACCTCCGTAAAAAGGAATATTCGCTACCGCTGCCAGCCACATGTCAGGCAGCTCTGTTAGGCTGCCGTCGACTTTTAGCCATGCTGTGGAAGGTTGATAGGTTGCAAACACACGCAGGATAGAGATGAAATAAGAGAGCTTACCTAATCCGAAGCGATTAAGGAGTTTTTTGTAGCTAGCCTCGTTCGTAATTTTGGCAACCATGCCGTCAAAGCCTGCACCAATGCTATTGACAGCCACTTGATTAGGAATGGCGTGAAGAAGATCAATTTGCACCGTGGAAGGTGTGTTTAATGCAATCTGAAGAGCTTCGAGCGTATGATTCGGTATACCGTAGGCCTTCGCGAAATCATTCCCAGTCCCTGCTGGAATCACGGCGATAGAGCAGATTGGTGGGTGGGACTTATTCTGAAGCTGCCACACGCCGCCTGCTGCTTCATGAACGGTGCCATCTCCGCCAATAATGATAATCCGTTCTACATGATGTTCTTGGATCAAAGATATAGCATGCCGGGTCGCTTCGCCAGCTTTGGTCGTCAATTTTGCTACAAATGAGATTTGATGCGCTTGCAGGTAGGATTGGACTTCTCCCCAGATGTTAGCTCCTCTGCCATTGCCTGAAAGCGGGTTCACAATGATTCCGATGGATGACATGTGCATTTGCCCCTTATCTTTTGATTAAAGTGGTAGAGTTTGGTAGATGGAAGGCGTATTCTAGTAAGCTTTATACGAATTTTCCTTTACATAAGAGAGACTGTTTTGTAAAATAAACCATAGGTAAATTAATTTTTACTTATGTTAGGTTTAATGCCATGAGCAAGAATGTTGTTGATTTACACTCGGGGGGAGAATGGGTAAACTTGAAATTCAAATCGAAATTGAACAGCATGCATAGTACAGGAAAGCTCAACGTCAACTTGTCCATCCTTCGTAATCTGAAACTACGTTTTAAATTGTTATTTATGAACGCAATTGCTATCTTATTCTTATTAATTGTTGGGATTACTGGTTATCATTATATGGACAAGATGTCTAGTAATTCTACTAGAATGTACGAGGAAAGTCTGCTATCTGTCAAATGGATTAATCAATTAAAAACAAATTTCAATGAAACCGAGTCTAATTTACTAGAAATGATGCTGTCAACGGATGTGAAGTATAAGGCTAAGCTTAAAGCGAAGCTTGATGAGAACTCCGGTACAAATAAAGATTTAGTTACGAAAATCGCGGGCATCGCCCTGAATGCGGAAGAGGCTGAGGCTTTCAAAAGCTTTGAGGAGCTTAATCTGAAATATCGTGAAGTCGTGACCAAGACCATAGATCAAGCTACGCTAAACAATCAAGTGGCATATCAAGTATACAACAATGAAGTATCTCCTCAAGGGGATAAGACCGTTGAAGCACTAGATAAACTCGTTGGGCTCAAGGAATCTGCTGCGGAACAATTCCAAAAATCGAGCAGCTCCGATTCTGCGACTTCGCATTGGGTTATTATTTTAACGATTATCGTTGCGATTGTTGTGATGACTTTGGGTGCGTTAACGTTGAACATGCTCATTTCGACACCTATTCGTAAGCTGCAAGAAAGTATGGAAAAGGCAGCCAGTGGTGATTTATCGGTTAACATGGACTACCCTTATGGGGATGAGGTTGGTAAATTAACGAATTCCTTTAATGTAATGACGGGGAGCTTGCGCAGCTTAGTTATGCAAATCTCAGATAATGCGCTAACCCTTTCCGCGAGCTCAGAAGAGCTTCTGGCAAGCTCGGAACAAAGCTCATTGGCAGCTAAGCAGGTTGCAACGTCGAGTCAGCAGTTGTCGGAGGATTTTGATAAACAATTTGCTGGTGTGACGCAAGCGAATGAGGCTGTTGGTCTGATGCTAACTAGTACGAAGCAGATTGATGAGTCTGCGCAAGTGGTTGCCACACTCGTGAATCAGGCTACTAGAGCCGCGAAGAACGGTAAGCAATCGGTCGTTTCGATCGCGGGGCAGATGTCGGAGATTTCAGACGCGGTTCGTGACGTTAATGTGGTGATTGAAGCTTTGGGGAAAAACGCACACAAAATCGGTGAAATCGTCAATGTTATTAATGAGATTTCGACACAGACGAATCTGCTTTCCTTGAATGCAGCGATTGAAGCGGCACGCGCGGGGGAAGCTGGACGGGGGTTCGCAGTCGTTGCTGGGGAAGTTCGTAAGCTTGCTGAGCAGTCATCGACTTCGGCGCGTAATATTACGGAGCTGGTATCCTCGATCCAGCGGCAGATCAATCAAGCTGTGAGCTCCATGCATACAGGTGCTGGGAAAGTGCAAGAGGGATTGACGATTTCGGAGGAAGCGCAAGAATCGTTTGTACATATCGAGACTTCGGTCGAGAAAGTAAATTCCAAAGTGGAAGATGTGAATCGAAATATTCACCAACTCGTAGATGCGAACCTGCGGATTGAGCAGGTGATGCGTATTGTGAGCTCGGTTTCGGAAACTGGAATCTCCGTTAGCCAAGAGACGTCTGCCGCGAGTCAGCAGCAAATGTCGACCACGGAGGAGATTGAAAATTCCGCGAAGTCCCTGGCAGGACTAGCGGAGGAATTGCAAATTTCGCTGCAGAAATTTAAGGTGTAATTGGGGAACCCGCGGGCATTGTGCTTGCGGGTTTTTGGGTTGTCGTGATGAGACGTCAGAATACGACGTCTCGGAGGTGAATGTGCGGTGGAGTGACGCTGAGCGGTAGATAATCGTCGTCTCGGTAGGTGGAAGTGAGTTGGAGTAGCTAGTTGGTAGTACGAGACGTCGGAATTCGACGTCTCGGAGATGAAGATGCGGTAGAGTGACGCTGAGCGGTAGATAATCGTCGTCTCGGTAGGTGGAAGTGAGTTGGAGTAGCTAGTTGATAGTCTGAGAAGTCGGAATACGACGTCTCGGAGATGAAGATGAGGTGGAGTTACGCTGAGCAGTCGATAATCGTCGTCTGAGTAGGCGGAAGTGAGTTGGAGTAGCTAATTGGTAGTCTGAGACGTTGGAATATGACGTCTCGGAGGTGATGGAGCGGTGGTGTGACGCTGAGAGGTTAATAATCGACGTCTCGGTAGGCGAAAGTGAGTTGGAGTAGCTAGTTGGTAGTCTGAGACGTCAGAATACGACGTCTCGGAGGTGAATGCGAAGTAGATTGAAGCTGAGCGGTAGATAATCGTCGTCTCGGTAGGCGGAAGTGAGTTGGAGTAGCTAGTTGGTAGATCGAGACGTCCGAATATGACGTCTCGGAGGTGAAGGTGCAAGTGAAGCTGAGTGACGAAAGAGCTATTACACACACCGTATATCACCTGCGTATTGACATACTTGTACGACTGGTATATACTATTAAAGTTGATTGAAATGAAACCATATAAACACTTCATATTTAGCCTCAATTTACCCCACACGAACGATTAGCGAGAAGAAAGTAACCCCCTCTCCTTGTTTGTTTTTCTCCCAATGCGCAGTCCATCAGCTCATTTATGGTAAACCCGAGGCAACGTAAGTGTTTCGGCAGTAAGTGTTTGTAACGCAATTCGCACTGGCGCGGTCATTGGAGCCGCAAGGATGGAAGAGAGGTAGGGCTTTCATTGTTTTGATTCCAACACATGAATTACGCAATTTCATAGAGATCAATTGATTTTAGATAATCGTTTTCGTGCTGATTTGGTGCGGGAACGATTTTTTTGCTGTTGATGCGCACAGGGTGAACAGCCATTTTGCAGTTTTTTGACAGAAATCATCAAACTGCTGGTGAAGCGTGCTCTCATCCTTTACAATAAAATCAAATCAACCAGAGGTTTGGGAGTATTGAATTTTGCGAGGATTGAATTTTGTAAGTTTTGAATTGTAAGTATTGAATGATGAACAATTACATAGAGAAAGAGGCGTAGTTAGCGATGTCCGAACAAAGCTTTATGCTAAAGGCAACCTGGACAGGCGGTCTTGATGGCATAGGTCACATACAAGCGGAGGGCCTCCAAGCGCCAATTTCCGTACCTAGTCCATTTGACGGTCCCGGTGTGGGGACGAACCCCGAAGAATTGCTGCTCGGTGCCGCGGCGACCTGTTATATCATTACTCTTGGCACGATGCTCCAACGAGAAGGGATCCTATCCCTAGAGCTCAACTCCCTGATCTACGTCCATAATCGGCCTACGATGAAAGTAAATGCGATCGTTCATCGTCCACTCATCACTGTCCCGTCGGATACGACAGAAGTGCAATTGGATAAAATAAACAAAGCTGCATCCCGTGCTGAACAGACCTGTATGATTAGCAAAGCACTGCGCGGCAATGTCGCGATAAGCGTGGAGCCTGAGATTCGTTTTGTTTAATTGTCCAACTCTATCCAGAAAGAGAGCGGTGCAGCGATGAATTTGAACAAAAAAGTATTTATCGGTTTTTTGCTTTTTATTATCATCCCTTTATTCGTCCTCGGGTCCGCGGTATACACGGTCTCTCAACAACTAATTGAGAAGAAGTATGGTGATTTAACAGAAGTAACGCTGCAAGCGATCTCACGAAATATTTATTACATGTTCAAGGAAGCGAACTATTTCTCTGATTTCTGGATGGTGAAAGATAGCATTCAAGGGATTTATCGCACGATAGATTCAGCAAAACCGAACGCCGACCCTCTTTCCTCCTATGATTTGAATACGTTTGATACGCTGCTTCGCGGCTCGATCCTTACGTACTCCCCAGTACAGTCAGTTGTTATCTACAACAATGCAGGCAAATCTTTCAGTGCAGGGAGAACGAGTGGGAATGCGATTCCATGGGCGACGATTCAGCAAAGTGTGGCCTTCAAGCATATTCAAGAGCTGAACGGCAGTCCGCTTTGGATGGGACCATCCGAATTCAAAGAGTTCGGTTCAGGACGTGGGGAGTTTTATCAAGCGCGGATGGTGAAAGACTTTTGGACGATGGATAATCTCGGCTATATGCTGTTGAAATTTAAATTTAATGAGCTCGATCAAATTTTCAAATCCTTCAATACGAATGAACAAAGCTCCAAGCGTTATCTGTTGATAAATAAAAATGGACTCATTTTTTACGATAATAAGCAAAGTTTAGAAGGAGCCAATATCCTGCAATTAACCCAAGGTAAATTAGATCTTGGACTCAACAATTACAGCTTTCAGGCTCCTTTTCAAAATGAAAAAAGCCTCATTTCCTTGTATCATTTGAATATTAATCAGATGGGTGTTCAGGACTGGAGTGTTGTGTCCGTCACCTCGTGGAAATATGTCGCTGGGGAAATTGAGACGATTATGAAACTGGTAGCAGGAATTACGTTTATTTGTTTATTCTTTGCGCTCGTCTATAACCTTGTCTTCGTAAGACGGATTATTCAATTGATTCTTCGCATGCTCTCTTCTATGAAGAAAGTAGAGCGAGGGGATTTGACTACACGGATGGAAGTGAGCGGCAAGGACGAGACAACTGCGCTGGCAAGAGGTTTTAACAGTCTAGTCGTACGTGTCGAGGATCTACTCGACGAGGTGAAGCGACAGCAGGACCGGAAGAATAAGGCGGAACTCATGCTGCTGCAAGCGCAGATTAAACCTCATTTTTTATTTAACACACTCGAGTCGATCAATGTGCTGGCTATCCAAAACCAAGGGAAGAAAGTTAGTCAAATGGTCATTCGTCTTGGGAATTTGCTGCGGATCGGGATGGAAAACCGGGAAGAAATTACGCTGAAACAAGAGCTTGAGCATTTGCGCAGTTATTTGGAAATCCAAGAGTTCCGCTTTGAGGATCAGTTCCAATATACGATTGAAGCGCCGCCAGAGCTGCTCCATGAGGAGGTTTTGAAGCTGACGCTTCAGCCGCTTGTCGAGAATAGTTTGCAGCATGGTTTTGAACCTATTGATTATATGGGCTTGATTACGATAAAGGTCGTGGACGAAGGAGAGCGTATTGGGTTGTATGTGACGGATAACGGCATCGGCATAAGTAATGAGAAATTAACGAAATTCCATTATAAAACAGAGCTGGAGACGCCTTTTCATGAAATTCTCGAATCGAATGAAGAGCGTAGAGGGCTTGGGGTAAGCAATGTAGCGGATCGTGTTCGAATTCAATATGGGGAGCATTATGGCATGTTTATTTGTTCGCTCGAAGGTCATGGCACGACGATGAAGGTTGTCATTCCGAAAAGGAAGGGGAATATCACATGAGACTGAAAGCCATATTGGCAGATGATGAGCCGAACATTTTACGCAATTTGCAGGCGGTCATCTCCTGGGAAGAACTCGAAATTGATATTGTAGGCACAGCCAAAAACGGTCTGGAGGCTCTAGAACTTTGCGTGCAGCATATCCCTGACATCGTGATGAGTGATATACGGATGCCGCAAATGGACGGGATTACTTTTATCCATAAGCTCAGAGAAATTAATGAAGACTGCACCGTTCTGATGGTGACGGGGTATCAGGATTTTGAATATGTGCGTTCACTTCTAAGAGTGGGTGTCAGTGATTATATTCTGAAGCCGATCAATTACGAAGAGCTTGAGAACTCGATCCGTAGATTGGCTGTTGAAATCCGAGCTAAAAAACAGAACGAGCAAGAAGAACTGCTCAAATTGGGGAAGCTGAGAAGCTTGGCCTATGAGAAGATTCTGCAAGATATTCTGTTAGACTATACCGATATTACGGCGAGCACAAGGCTTCCCATTGATCAAGGAGATTTGGATACACTGAGATATGTGTTCGCTATGATTGACGTCGATCATTACTCTCAGAAGTCACTGCTTTGGACAGAGCAAGAACGGAAGTTGTGGAACTTTGCCGTGCGCAATGTCTTGCAAGATTCCTTGGCAGAGGAAGAATCACAGTTTACTGTTTTGCAAATGCGTGAAGGGGAATGGTCGCTGCTGATGGCGTGGGAGGGTGCTGAGCATGATTCTGTAGCGTTGAAGCTGAGCGAAGTCGCAGCCAAACTGCAACACAATGTTCTTCAGTCTGTGAAGCTAGGGATCAGCGTAGGCTATTTTCCTGGACCTGTTGGATTGCAACAACTCGCGGACACTTATCGAAAGCTGCAACGTTTCATGCAACTGAATTTAGATAAGCAGCAATCTGTGCTTCCTTACAAAGAGGTGAGAGAATCTGCTGATGCGAACAGCTCACTTTGGTTTTTGGTGGAGGAAATTGTAACCGGACTGAAGCAGTTGAACCGTCCCAAAACGGAAGATGCGTTGGATCGCCTCAAATTACTGCTGGAAGGTCTGTCAGAAGGCTCAATCGCCAGAGCTTATCAGATGCTGCACTATCTTATCTTGCATGTCCTGCGTGAGCTGCGTGAAATGAATGCCCTCGATAGTGGAGAGGAAGAGCAGATTTGGCGTGAACTGGATAAAAGCGAAAGCATTTCGCATCTCCTGCAGGTTATGGTACAGCTTGTATCAATCGGGCTGGAGGGTACGAATAAGAAAAAGAATAGTGAGCTGCTGATGGCTGCGGCCAAAGAGTATGTACGTACGAATTATTCGACGGATTTTGGCATTGAGGATATTGCAGGCAGTCTAGGGATTAGCTCTAGCTATTTCAGTTTGTTATTTAAACAACATTTTGGGGAAACCTTTGTGGAACATGTTACGAAGCATCGGATGGAGCAGGCGAAATCCTTGTTGTTGCATAGTGACAAAAGCATTACGGATATTGGGAAATGCGTAGGCTATATTGAAAGACGTTATTTTACGAAAGTATTTCAAAAGTTCACAGGTGAAATTCCTTCTGAGTATCGTGATAAACGTAAGGAAGGGAACTAGAGGAATTTGCCCCTAGATTAGGAATTTATCTATCTTTAGTACATATAAGGGTTCAATTATACTTAAAAGGTAAGCGTAAAGGAGAACCTAGTTGATGAGAAAACGAACACTGATGTTTAGCGCTGGTGCCGTAGCTCTCACGCTCACATTGTCAGCTTGCAGTATGTTTAATGACAATTCGGATGCACAGAGTGATACGGCGGGCGGTAAAGCGGGACAGAACGCACCCATTCTGCTAACTATCCGGCATACACAGGTGAAAGATACACAGAAGAAGCGTCTGGCCATGCTGCAGGAGGTTGTGAAAGCGACCGAAGCGAAGGTGCCTGGCTTGACGATTACGCTGGATGGCGTTGAGGATAAGGTGAATCGTTTCGAAAAGCTGCGAGCAGAAATGGCTGCGGGCAATCCGCCAGAAGTCTTTGATCTGTTCGGTGGCACGGATACGAAGGATTATGTGAAGGCGAATCGGTTGCTCGACCTCACTCCTATTCTGCAAGAGCTAGGCTTAACGGATAAGTTTTATAGTTTTGATGAATTCACGGTGAATGGCAAAATCTATGGGATTCCCATGGCTGGTTATGTGGAAGGCTTGTATTATAACAAAAAGATTTTGGCCGATCAGGGGATCCAAGTGCCTCAAACGTGGGATGAACTTGTCGCAGCAGCGGCGAAGCTGAAAGCTGCCAAAATCACTCCTTTTGCCATGGCAGCCAAGGATTCATGGGTTATTAATATGATGATAAATACCATGTGGGTGCGTACAGCAGGAGCGGATTCGATAGAGGGCTTCCTGAATGGAAGCAAGCATTGGACGGACCCCGATGTATTGAAAGCTTTTGAACAGTATCAGTCGCTCATTCAGAAGGACTACTTCCAAGATGGCAGTCTAGCGCTTGCCTATGCGGAACAGCAGAATACATTCAGCAGCGGAGGCGCGGCTTTCATGTTTGATGGCAGCTGGGCGAATACGCCGCTCTTGGATCCTGAGAAATCTGTGATTGCTCAGCATGTTGGCTTCATGAACTTCCCTTCCATGGGGGGACCTGGTGATGGATTTATCAATGGTGGTTGGTCAAATGCCTATGGCTTCTCTCATAAGGTCACGCCAGAGCAACTGATTGCGATCAAAGAATTTATTAAGCAAATGTACACCGAATCCATGCAGAAAAGGCAGCTCGTTGAAGAGGGAATGCCGCCTGCTATGAAGCTGCAAGATACGAATCAAGTGAATCCCTTGATTACTGAAATTTTGAATGTATTTGCGAAAAGTAAAGGAACCTTCCCTGCCTTCGATTCCCGTATTCAGACAAAGGTTCGTGAAAAGCTTGAGCGCGGGATGCAGGAGTTGCTTGGGGGAAGAACAGATCCGGCCTCGTTGATGGCGGACTTACAGAAACAGCAGGAGGCTTCGAATAAAGAAGAAACCCATTCCAAATAGTAGTAGGATGACATATGAACAAAATGGGAAGAAATGCATGGGCCTACACACTCTTTACTTTACCGACACTGTTCATGTTCGCGATATTTTTCATCTATCCCATGATCATGTCGCTTCGTTACGGTTTCACATCGTGGAACGGCATATCCCATGCAAAGTTTAATGGGCTGGACAATTTCATTGATGCTTTTCGAGATCCTTATTTTTGGATTGCTGTGCGTAATAATCTGTCTTTCATCGGTTTCTCCATCGGGATTCAAATTCCCATCATACTTGTCATTGCGCTGCTGGTGAGTCGCATAAAGCGTTGGATCGGGTTTTATAAAACGATGATTTTCCTGCCTACGATTCTGTCGACTGCAGTGATAGGCGTGCTCTGGGAATTTATTTATCATCCTCAGGCTGGACTCTTAAACCAAGCTTTGGAGGCGATCGGTTTAAAAGAGTGGCAGCATGCCTGGCTGGCTGATGGGGCGACGGCGATGCTCGCTATTTTAGTCACAAATGCTTGGCAATGGATGGGCTTTTACGTGGTACTTGTGGTATCGGCAATCTACGCCATTCCGAAACATTTGGTAGAAGCCGCCCAACTGGATGGAGCTGGAAGCTTCAGACAAGCATGGTATGTGATTCTACCGCTGCTAAGACCAGTTATTCTCGTGATGATGCTCCTATCTATTACGGGTGGCATGAAAGCGATGGATATTGTGGTGGTCATGACGGGTGGAAATCCATATGGCATCACGGAAGTTATGGCATCCTATATGATAAAAAAAGCGTATCGAATTGGCGAGTATGGCTATGCGAACAGCATTGCTGTGCTGATCCTACTCTTTACAGCCTTGTTAACATCCCTTTTTGGCTGGCTTACAAGAAAACAGGAGGAGGTGCGATTATGAGAGGAAGCCTCCTTCGTCGTGTGTTTCCACATGCGATTCTATTAATTTACATAGGGTTAATTTTATTTCCACTCGGATGGACGCTGAATTCGTCTTTTAAAACGAATAAAGAAATCATATCGGCCCCATGGTCCTTTCCGACGGATTTCTTAGTATCGAATTATTGGAACGCCTGGACAGGTGCGCATGTGGGGCAATATTTTATGAATAGTGTGATCAATTCAACGGTTTCAGCTGTTATCTCCCTTGCTTTAGGGACGGCAACGGCCTATGCACTAACGCGGATGTCATTTCCAAGGCTTAGTCTCGTTCTGAAAAGGATTTTGATCCTGGCCCTGCTTGTACCCGCGGCTTCGTTATTAGTTCCCCTCTACATGCTGATGCGGAATTTACACTTATACAATACCCCACTTGCGCTCATTTTGCCGTATGTCACCCTAGGATTGCCTTGGACCGTGTTCATGGTGAGCAGCTTCCTTACCTCGATCCCGAATGAATTGGAAGAAGCGGGCATCATAGATGGGCTTTCCATTTACGGGCTTTTGTGGCGACTGATCGTCCCGATCTCCATGCCGTCCCTGTTTACCGTATTTATGCTGAACTTTCTGACGAGTTGGAATGAATTCATCATGGCTAATTTGTTCTTGACCAAAGAGAAACTCCGGACGCTGCCAGTCAGTATGGTCGCCTTCTATGATCAATTGAATATGAACTATGGCTCTCTATGCGCGGCGATCATGATCAGCATGATTCCTGTAGTTGTGATGTATCTCCTTTTACAAAAAGGCATTATGGAAAATATGAAAGCTTAATTTAATCACTCATGGAGCGTGAATACACATGTCATCAGAACGAACTACGAACAATAAACCACTTACTTTACGTCAAAAGGTAGGACAACTCTTTGCATGTGGTTTTGATGCCCTAACACCTAATTCGCACATTAAGCAATTGATCGAGCAATATGGGATTGGTGGCGTTATTTATTTCCGTCGGAATGTGACGGATGCGCATCAGCTTGCTCAGCTGTCAGCAGATTTGCAAGAAATCAGTTTGAAAAGCGGCGGCCAACCGTTATTTATTTCTGTGGATCAAGAAGGCGGAATGGTGTCACGGGTAGAAAAAGGAGCAACGTTACTGCCAGGGAATATGGCATTGGGCGCTGCCTTTGCACCATCTGGCGTGTATGCCAGCGCGAAAGTGATGGGGAAAGAGCTTCGTCAAATGGGCGTGAACATGAACTTGGCTCCTTGCTTAGATATTAACAATAATCCACTTAATCCGGTCATTGGGGTTCGCTCGTATGGTGAAACGGCGGCAATTGTGGGGGATATGGGTACCCATGCGGTCAAAGGCTTGCAAGACATGGGCGTTATCGCAACAGTGAAACATTTCCCTGGACATGGGGATACAACTGCGGATTCTCATCATGATTTGCCCGTTGTACCACATAGCATGGAGCGACTGATGGAGCTGGAATTAGCGCCATTCATCAAGGCGATAGAGGGCGGCGTAGATGCGATCATGTCTGCGCATGTCGTGTTTGAAGCTTTGGAAAATAGCAGTGTGCCTTCCACATTGTCATATAAGATCCTAACAGAGTTACTGCGCGGCGAGCTTGGATTCAAAGGGCTTATCGTGACGGATTGCTTGGAGATGAAAGCCATTTCCGAAGGCGTTGGCGTAGCAGAAGGGGCTGTACGTGCGTTAGAAGCGGGAGCGGATATTTTGCTCGTTAGTCATGAGTTAGAGCGTCAGATTGCTGCAATGGAAGCGGTCATTGCCGCTGTGGAAAGTGGGCGTGTTTCTGAAGCACGCATTGATGAGTCGGTACTGCGTATTATGACGTATAAATATAAGCGTGACATTCGTTTTGATACACTAACACCGATTCCGGAGGGGCCGATCTCGACACCTGAGCATCAGGAGTTAGCGAAAGAACTGAGTCGTAAAAGCATCACCAAAGTCAAGGATGAAGTTGGCAAGAACCTGCAAATTAACGATAAAACGTGTGTGATTTGGACAGAAGTCCAATCGGGGACGGAAATCGATGAGGTTGTTGATCGCGAGGGAACTCTGGGCAGCGTGTTGTCCGAGTTGACTGGGGAGCCGGTTCGTGAAGTTTATTTAGGGCTCCAACCGAGTTATGAGGATATTGCAGAGATGATCAAGCTTTGTGAAAACGTAGAGCAAGTCGTTATTGTCACCTACAATGCAACATTCTCCTTAGGTCAAACCGCGCTGGTCAGAGCCTTGGCCAAATTGGAAGGGCTGCATCTGATTGTAGCAGCAGGGCGTAATCCATATGATTTGCTTGAATTCCCAGAAGTGAAAACGTACTATGCTTGTTATGAGAATCGCCCACTAGCAATGGTTTCTCTAGCTAATGTGTTGCTGGGACGTGAAGTGGCAGTTGGACGGTTACCTGTGACTTTATCTGAGCAATATCCGATTGGTTGGAGACAAGAGTAGGGGAAAATAAATATACAGAATTTATATCTAGTAACTTTCTTCATCTGCTTGTAAAATCAGTAAGGCTTGTGAAACTTTTACGCTACTTTCACGTAGGAACTATGCGCGCATTTCACGGTTCACAAGCGACCTATTTTACAAAGGGGTGTTTTCTTACTCATGAGTCTTGCAAATGCTCAATCAGAGCCAACAATGCGATCGTTTTTTAGCAATCGATTCGTTCAAACGATTATGCTTTCAGGTGTTCTCCTACAAATTGGAATATGGATACGTAATTTCGCAATTCTGCTCTATGTAACAGATATGACGAATAATGATCCTTACTCTTTATCTCTCATTTCTGTTGCTGAGTTTGCGCCGATCTTTATCTTCTCTTTTATTGGCGGGGCGTTCGCTGATCGGTGGCGGCCTAAGCTGACCATGGTCTGGTGCGATTTACTTAGCGCAGCTTCGGTGTTTGTTATTTTGATTACCTTGTATATGGGATCTTGGAAGGCAATTTTCTTTGCTACTTTAGTATCTTCTATACTTTCGCAATTCTCACAACCTTCTAATATGAAGCTATTTAAAGTACATGTTCCTGCTTCACAAATGCAAATGGGAATGTCCATGTTTCAGTCCATGATGGCGATATTCATGATTCTCGGACCTATGCTGGGCTCATTCATCTATTATCGCTTTGGGATCGAAGTGGCGGTGGCGATCATGGGAGCTTGCTTCTTACTCTCAGCCTTTGTACTTACCTTCCTTCCTAAGGATCGCAAAGATGATGCGTCATCCGAGCCGCGGACAACGCATATCTTCACAGAAATGGGTCAAGGCTTCCGTTATGTGATGAAGAACAGAATGCTTGTCATTCTTGGTGGATGTTTTGCTGCAGCAGGTTTGGCGGTTGGATTAATAAGTCCGTTAGGGATCTTCCTTGTAACAGAGCATCTGGGCTTAGAGAAAGCGAGCCTACAGTGGTTCATGGTAGCCAATGGGGCCGCTATGATCGTCGGCGGTGGCATTACAATGGCTTTTGCCAAAAAAATAACCCCGCAAGCGATGCTCACAGTCGGTATGGCAGTTAGCGCACTGACTTTTGCCATGATAGGGATGACTCACTTGGTGTGGTTAGCTCTTCTCATGCAGTTCGTCTCGGGTCTTGTGATGCCAGCCATCCAGATCGGGATTAGTACGTTGATCCTTGGGAATACCGAGGAGTCTTTCGTCGGACGTGTAAATGGTATTCTAACACCGCTCTTTATGGGGTCCATGGTCATTACCATGAGTTTGGCCGGGACGATCAAGGCAGCATTCTCACTAGAATCGATCTACCTGACGTCAGCGTTACTATTTGTAATCGGTGTGCTTATTATGGTGCCTTCTCTAAAAATGAAGTCGGCTCCAATTCCACAGACGAGCAGTGAACTGAAATAAGGATGAACAATAAAAAAGCGATATCTCTTGGCCAGATGGCTAAGGATATCGCTTTTTGCATTAAAGAAATGGCGCTCCCGATTCTTTGAAGGCCAGCTTCATTTCAGGCGTGATGGAGGAGTCGCTAATGATGCCGACGGCTTCTTGAACTTCACCAATCACAAATAGGGAGCTTCGGCTAAACTTGGAGTGATCTGCTACGAGATACGTTTCCATGGATTGTTTCATCATCCGGCGATTCGTCTCGGCTTCTAGTTCATTGTAGATCATCATGCCGCGAGAAAGGGAGATGCCGTCACAGCCCATGAACGTTTTGCGGATGCTGAGGTTCTCAAGTGTGGCATTGGCCAAAGGGCCGGATAGTTCAAAGGTTTGTGTGCGAATCACACCACCTGTCAAAATCAGCTGCAACCCTGGAGTGCCGATGAGCTCGTAAGCAATGTTCACGGCATTGGTAATGACGGTTAAGTTTTTGAATTGGTTCAGCTTTTTGGCGATAAAGGTTGTTGTCGTTCCGCCGGTTAAGCCGATAATATCGCCATCTTCGATGTATCGAAGAGCTTTGTCAGCGATTTCTTTCTTCTCGTCGGTGTAGAGGTCCATTTTATTAAAGAAAGGGACTTCCACTTTCAAACTCTCCAGTACAGCCCCGCCAAAGGTGCGGATACAGCGCTTCTCTTGCTCAAGAATTTCTAAATCTCGACGTGCTGTTGCTTCAGAGACATTGAATTGTTTCACAATATCCGTCAAGGCAATGGAGCCTTTATCTTTGATAGCGTGCATGATGGCATCTCGGCGAACATCGGTCTTTCCCATGGTACCCCCTAACAGCTTTCTGTCTGGAAAGCTAAGTAACAATTCTATGTAAACATGCTTATTCTGCCAAAAATAATACTTCTTACATCTTATCATGGGAACGAATGGTCGTCCATCTGATCCTGCGTGTAACAGCCGTTTATAGCGGTGTTTTTGCTTGAAGTGAGCATTTCTAGCAAAGCAGAGAAAAACAGAGAAAAGCAGGCATCCGTATGAAAGGGAATGCCTGCTTTCGTTCTTAGTGCGTATGCTCATTTTTTGGCTGCGAGCCAATTCGCTAATGCTTCGATATCTTCTGCTTTCAACTTGTCTTTGAAAGGCGGCATTTCGACTTTGCCGTTCATGATCTGCGCGGCGATTTGATCTTTCGATCTGCGCGAACCGACTTTCGTCAGGTTCGGACCGTAGTCACCCGTAAGGCCAGCGCCATGGCAGGCTAAGCAGTTGTCTTTGTACAGCAGCTCGGCCTTCGCGCTGGTGCTAGGCGTGGTGCTTGCCGTCGCCTCCGGCTTGACGGTAGGCACAGGGGAAGGCGATGGCGTCGCGCTTGCAGGGGCCGGCGTTGTTGTTGACTTCACCGGAGTTGGCGTAGGCGATGGTGAAGGTGTTGCCGCCGCTTGCGGTTGCGGCGAAGTGCTGGCAGCAGGCGGCGGGGTTGCCGTCGCCGCAGCTAGAGCCGACACTTGTGGAGTCGGCGTAGCAGATGCAACCGCCGTCGTTACAGGTGACGGCGAGGTGATGACAGCGGCTGGGGAGCTGGCCGCTGGTTCGGCAACTTTCTCGCTGCACCCTGTGGCAGCGAGTAGGATTATTCCACAAATGCTGATATGTATCCATTTGTTCAAAGCAATCCAACTCCTTATCGTAGATTCTACTTTAGGTAACGTTGGAAAATGGCTTTTGGTTTTCTCCTTATAGAATATGTCACAAAAATGAGTGGGAAAAGCCCAGCAAAGCCCTAGGTACCACGGGCTTGCTGGGCTGTACTCGTTGCGCTGGAAGGGCAACCGCGAGCTACACTGTAGCTCCGGTCAGATCAAGCCAGGCCAGCTCCTGTGCCGAAAGCACAAGCTCTGCGCCATCGCGGCAAGAGACCATCTCGGCCTCTGTGCGCGCTCCGATCAGCGCGCACGCCGGGAACGGCTGGCTTAGCACGTAAGCGAGCGCGATTTGAATCGCGCTGACGCCTTTCTCCTGCGCGAGCTCCTTTGCGCGCTGCAGTCGTGTCCAGTTCGCGTCGCTGTAGAATACGCGAACAAGATCAGCGTTATCGCGGACTTCCGGCGAGAAGCGGCCCGTGAAGAAACCGCGCGCTTGTGAAGACCAGGACAGCAGTGGAAACTGCTGCGCTTCGTGCCAGCGCAACGTTTCCTCGTCTGCGGATACACAGCCCGCCCAGAATGGCTCATTTGGCTTAGCGAGACTGAGGTTAGGCGAGCTGAAGCTAAAGCCGACAAGGCCATGCTTCGCGGCATAGTCATTCGCTTCTTGCAAACGCTGATGCGTCCAGTTCGAACCGCCGAAGGCACGAATACGGCCAGCTTCTAGATGCTCATTCAGCGCTTCAACAATGACACCGACAGGAGTTGCAGGGTCATCCCGATGTAAACCGTACAAATCGATATAGTCCGTGCGCATCCGATCTAGACTTGTCAGGAGGTCGTGGCGAATAGCTTCCGCATTCACACGTGGACCATTTTGATCATGGTGAGCGCCTTTCGTGAAGATCACCATTTCTTCTCTTTTACCCGTTTCTTCCAACCAAATGCCGATTGCTTGCTCGCTTTGCCCACCGCAATAAACGTGTGCAGTATCAATGGTGTTCCCGCCAATTGCGAGATAATGTTGAAGGATATCACTTACCTCTTGCTTGTTGTCCAATCTAAAAAAATCAGAGCCCATCACTAACGAAGATACCGGTTTATCTAATCCTTTAATTTGAATATGTTTCATGAGTTCCCCAGCCTCTCGATTAAATTAGTATGAAAGTTTCACGCGTGAACGTTCTGTTGCAGATTGCAAGCAGGCGTCGATTACTCGCATATTTAAAATAGCGTCTTGAGCAGGGAAACGCAGAGCTTTCTCACCCCATGCTGCATAAGCCATGTCGTCAGCTTGCAGGGAGTATTGGTTAAGGAATGGCACTTTTTCCTCGCGCTGCTCATTGCCAACAAAAACTTGGAAATGACCGGATTCTTCCGTTGGTGTTACAAAAGCCGAAGGAATAACGATGCGACCTTTTGAACCGAGAATCTCTAGCGTGTTACGGAACGAAGCCCACATCCCACAGTCAAATGTAAGAGCAACATTGCCGCTGAACTCCACAAGTCCGGACATCATCATGTCGACGTTATCATGTTCGGGGGAGAAGAAGGCATGCGTGGTAACAGCTTCAGGCTCACGCTCTAGCAGAAATCTAGCCGCACTTAACGGGTAGCAGCCAACATCATAAACCGAGCCGCCGCCCCACTCGCGGACATAACGAACGTTTTTGCTATCATTGGGATTGCTGAACGTAAACGCGCCGTGAATACCACGAATATCTCCGATTTCTCCGGATTGTATGATGGCTTTCACACGCTCGTAGCGAGGGTGGTGGCGATACATGAAAGCTTCGGCAAACAGCACGTCGGCTTCTTCACTGGCTGTTACCATTTCTTGAACTTCGGCTGTCGTCAAAGCGGCAGGCTTTTCGCAGAGCACATGCTTACCAGCTTGAGCTGCTCGGATTGTCCACTCTTTATGTAAATGGTTCGGGAGTGGAATATAGATAGCGTCGATCTCGGGATCGGCGATTAATTCTTCGTAGCTTCCATAAGCTTTCGGGATATCAAGACGAGTTGCAACCTCTTGTGATTTTTCCAAGTTGCGGCTTGCGATTGCGCTTACAACACCTGTTTGCGATTGCTGAATCCCTGGAATACAGGCACGGATGGCAATGCCCGCACATCCCAATATTCCCCAACGTAGTTTAGTCATGATCGTATTTCTCCTTTTTTTAAGCGGAATGTGTGACGTTATATTGCTATTATAAAATGAGTTATTTAAAATGAATATAACAATATATTGAATAGACTATCGTAATATTGTCATTAGAAAAGAGGCCTGATTAGATGCGTCGTCATGTCATGTTACCTACCTTACAGCAATCTTCTTACTTCCTATTCCCAGAATCCGTAGGTTGGTATCGCGAAGAATCCAATCATGAAGTGGAGCGCCCAGAGGGCTTGTGGTCGACGTATAGTTTGCATTTTGTCATCGCAGGGAAGGGGTACGTGGAACTTGAAGGGCAGCTGTACACCTTGCAGAAGGGAGATGCCTTCTTATTTCCGCCCTATCAAGAGCAGCGTTATTACAGTTCGAAAGATGATCCGTGGGATATTCGCTGGGTGCATTTTTATGGGGATCAGATTAAGGAATTTCTGTTGGAGAAAGGTTTCTTGCGCAATCTGTGGACGTTAAAACGAAGTGCTGAGCTGGAGAAAGCGTTCAACGAACTGCTTTTAGAAGCCGAACATTACCAAATTCTTCGTCCTACACAATTGAGTACATTGAATTATATGATTTTATGTGAATTCATGAGCTATGCCACCCCGTTAACGGTCAATCGCGGAACGGAATCCGTGGATCGGATCCTAGCTTTACTTCCAGAGATGCAGAGCAGAGCATGTGAGCCTTTTAATCTGGAGGAGTGGGCGGAGCTAACAGGAGTGAGTACGTACTATTTTTGCAAAATATTCCGCAAAGCGACCTCGATGACACCCCTCTCGTTCATTACGCTCTGTCGAATTCAATTCGCGAAGCAGCGGTTAATTGAGAAAGAAAATTGGCCTATAAAGGATATCGCGATGGAAGCGGGCTATACCTCTGCGAGCTATTTCAATCAGCGATTTCATGAGCATGAAGGGATGACACCGAGTGAGTTTCGCAGCCTCTATATGAAAGGTATGTTTAGTTAAAAGAGCGAGCCGCATCGCGCGGTACTAGAAAAAGTTAGTACTTTTGAAAGGCAGGGATGCACGGTACCCTTAGTCTGTAGAGACGAAAAGGGGGCTGTGCACATGCAAAGTAAAGCGAGTAAAAAGGTTTTTAGAACCAATTGGATTTTGCATGGGATGATGGTGATCTGGTTTGGTGCTTGGGGATGGTTAGCCATTAGTCCTCATAGCCGAGGGGATTGGGTATTGGAAAATCTATTGATTTGGGCAGCATTACTTGGCATTGTGGCTACGTATAGGTTGTTTACTTTTTCAAATCTTACTTATGGATTACTTGCTAGCTTCTTGTTACTGCACAGCATTGGAGCCCATTTTTCGTACAATGGAACTTGGTTCGATCCTTGGTTGCGCAACATATTCGGTTCTGAACGCGATCATTTCGATCGCCTTGTTCATTGGTGTTTTGGGTTACTATGCGCCTATCCTATTTATGAAGGCATGGAAGCGTGGACGAAGCTTGGGAGAAGATGGATTTATGTGATGACGTGTGTTATCGTGTTGGCTATGGGTGCGTTCTATGAGCTTATCGAAATGTGGGTAGCGAAGATTGTAGCTCCAGAAATCGGTACGTTATTTGTCGGTGCACAAGGGGATCCTTGGGATGCGCAGCATGATATGGAGCTTGCCTTATACGGGGCGATCATCGCGATGTTGGTGACTGCATGCAGCAAGCGATGGAAAGCTAAAACTAATCCTAGTGATGTTGGGGAGGCAAAATTGTAAGATGGCAAAGTTGGTTTATATCGGTTCCTACACAAATGAAGAGCATCCGGAGGGCATTTCTTTATATAGCTTTAATGGTCAAAATGGAGAGATGACGCTGGTTGAAAGGTATAGCGATTTACCTAATGCTTCGTTCTTAGAGGTGAACAAAGAAGGAACGGTTCTATACGCTGTGAGTGAAACTGAAACGTACGAGGGTCGTTTTGGCGGCTCTGCTGCAGCGTACGCGATTGAAGCAGGCACAGGGAGATTGAGCCGAATCAATCAACAACCGGCAGATGGTTCTGCACCCTGCTATATCAGCTTGGATGCCACGAACCGCAAAGTGTATGTGGCGAATTATTTAAGCGGTGATGTGACTGTGTTCCCTGTAGAAGCGGGCGGCGGTTTGGGTGAACATTCACAACTGATGAAGCATGAAGGTGAACTTGGACCGCAAGCGGATCGCCAAGAAGCGCCGCACGCACACTCGATTGTTCCGTCTCCGGACAATCGGTTTGCGGTTGCAGCCGATCTCGGCCTGGATCGGCTGATTGTGAGCCGCATTGACGCGGAGAGCGGCGATCTGCTGCCGCACGGCACAGCGGCTTTGAAGCCGGGCGCGGGCCCGCGGCATTTGGTGTTTAACGCGAACAGTACTTACGTGTACGCAATCAATGAGCTGGACAGCACCGTCACGTTGCTGTCTTATGATGCGGCCGCGGGCCGTTTGGCCGCGGTCCAGACCTTGTCGACGCTGCCGGAGGACTTCGGAGGCGTCAGCTATTGTGCGGACATCCACCTCTCCGAGGATGGCCGTTTCTTGTATGCCTCGAACCGCGGACACGATAGTATCGCGGTTTATGGGGTTGACCGAGACAGCGGCACGCTGACGGTCGTGGGTTGGCACTCGACGCGGGGGCGGACGCCGCGGAACTTCGCCCTTTCGCCGCAGGACGAGTTCCTGCTTACGGCGAATCAGGATTCGAACAGCGTTGTTGTCTTCCGCAGGGATGCGGAGACAGGGATGCTGGAAGAAACAGGGCACACGGTAGCGGTATCGCGGCCGGTGTGCGTGAGGTTTTTGTAGTTAAAAGAAGGTGCAGGTAGTTCCTGCACCTTCTTTTTTTATGTTCACGCGCTGTTAGGCTGGTCAGGCTGGAATCTACTCAAATTTCCGCTAAAAATTAGTTGCAGATGCAACGTATTCGGCGTAAACTAAATTAGTGGCAAGTGCAACGATTCGGCAGGTTAGTTTGATTTCAGGAGGGGTTGCGATGATAGAAACGCGAAATTCGATACCGAGGTGGGTCTCGCTGATTTACCGGTACGGGCAGATGTACATCGGTGACCACTTAAAGGAGTTCGAGATCGGCAGAGGTCAGCATATTTTCCTCAATGCGCTCTATAAAGAGGATGGTTTGACGCAAGAGGAGCTGTCCGACTATTTGAAAATCGATAAAGGAACGACAGCGAAAGCGCTTAAAAAGCTAGAAGAGCAAGGCTACATAACGCGTAATGTAAGTGAGAAGGATAAGCGATGCAATGAAGTTTTTTTGACGGAAAAAGCTCGTGGCATTAAAGAGGATGTGCGGAAGGTACTGACCGATTGGCGGGAACGTTTGACGTTCGGCATGTCGGATGAAGAGAAGCAGATGGCCCTTATCGTTTTAGAAAAAATGGGTCATAATGCGGCACACTTTGCTGAGGAAGAGGGAGACCTATGAATGTGAGGGCTGCGGGATCTGTATTCATTAATCGTCATTTCCATGCACTGACACACAAAAATTATCGGTATATGTGGTTAGGGCAGTGTGTATCGCTCATCGGTACTTGGATGCAAAATATCGGTCAATCTTGGCTGGTGCTAACGCTAACGGGATCGTCTCTCAAACTTGGGATTGTAGCGGCATGCCAATTTCTACCCATTCTATTATTCTCGTTGTTTGCCGGTATTATTGTTGATAAATTTCCAAAAAAGAAGATTCTTATCGTGACACAAACAGTTTCAATGACACTCGCCTTCGCGTTGGCTACTTTGGTGCTTACGGATACGGTGAAATATGAATATATCCTTGTTCTGGCACTACTTCTGGGCTTAAATAATACCTTGGATATGCCAACAAGACAGTCGTTTAATGTGGAAATCGTAGGTAAAGATGATCTGATGAACGCGATTGCGCTCAACTCGACGACGTTTAACATGGCAAGAATTGTGGGACCTTCCATTGGCGCCGTGATGATGGCGTGGTTGGGGGCTGGCTGGTGCTTTTTGCTGAATGGGTTCAGCTTTCTGGCAGTTCTCTATGGATTAATTCATATTGAGGCAGCGCCTTATGTTCGTAAGATTAGAGCGAAGGAAGGCATTTTGAAGGAAATTAAGGATGGTATCGTTTATATTGCCAAAGATCCCATATTGTCGCCAACTGTCCTGCTTGTGACGGTTATTGGGACGCTTGCTTTTAATTTTAATATTCTCATTCCGGTGTTCACGAAAAATGTGCTGCACATGGGAGAGACGACTTATGGGACGCTAATGTCCTGTTTGGGTGTGGGTTCACTTGCTGGGGCACTTACAATGTCATTCCGCAGTAAGCGGGGACCGAAGCTGAAGGTGAGCATGTTTGCGAGCTGTATGGTCGCTATTTGCTTGATTCTGAATGGGCTCAGCGGCTCAGTCTGGGTGTGTGGAGCACTATTGGCATGTACGGGATTCTTTAATATTTTATTCGCAACGAATAGTAACTCTGCGCTGCAAATGTATGCGAAGGATGAGTATCGCGCCCGTGTTATGAGCGTATATGCGCTTGTATTTGCTGGATCTACGCCGATTGGCAGCTTGTTCTCTGGATTTATTGCAGATCGATTTGGGGCAAATGGGGCATTCGTGGCCTGTGGGGTCCTGACGGGGCTTCTCTGTTTGTTCATTACGTGGAAATATAAGTCGTCGCTCACTACGAAATCGCTTAACGAGCAGGAAGTAGCTTGAAATACGAGTGTAATCGATATTTTATATTATAAAGATTCTATCATTTGGGTTGTCAATTTACTAGGGATTCAGTACAATATGAGCATAAGTTCATGTGTGAGGAGGGATCTTGTGCTGGGGATATTGAAAAAATGGATGCAGAAACCTATGCAGGAACCGAAGCACACTGTGGATTACAAAACGATGGAAATCGACGTTGTCATTAAATGTTTTGTTTCGGATAAGGAGAAACCGTTTCGCGTTATTTTTAAAGTGGAGAAACAGGGATCATTCTTTTCGAAAGATATTTTTGTGAAAAATGTGGATTCTAGAACATCTCATGAGCTCGTTCATAACTTTTCCACACTTGGCATGAACAATGAAGAGTTGAACAAGTATGAAAGCACTGATTATGCTGAATACGGCTTCGCTACGTTGGAAGAAGCCAAGAAAGTGAAAGATACAACCGTCGATTACATACGCTTTCTGATCCGCGAGCATCAACAAGAGACACTTGCCAAAATTTCATAATAAGATACATGCAAAAAAGGGGCCAGCGAACATCATCGCTTAGCTCCTTTTTGTTGTTCTTACGTATGTCTGAACTTAGGCTTCAGCTTTTTGTTGAAGGACAAGTTCTTTCAGACGATATTGGCGAAGCTTAGTAACCGACGTGAATTTGGATTCGGATCCTCGAACTTCAAAAAAAACTTTGCCGTCTTGAATATGTTGGATTTTGCGTGTATTCACATAACAATCCGTGTTTACTTTGAAAAAGCTGCTGTCTGAGGTCATCTCTTGGATTTGCTCTGTATTCAAACGTTTCTTGATATGGTAGTTCTTCCCATGAAAGGAGACCAGGCCATGTTCTCCAACACGGAAATACATGATATCCTTTTCTAAAATAAAATCCTCATACGTATTCTTCACTTCGAGCGCCACATTCATTTTATCTGCCCCCTTTTTAAAATGATAACGCTTACATTACTTGAGACGGTTTTATCTTACCATAATTTGTGAGGTATGTGAAGGCTTTTTAATTTGAAAAAAACCAACATGTTTCGTCCACGAAAGGTGAAACATGTTGGTTTTATGCTGTTTTTGACGAACGAAAGACTATTTCCTCTGAAATAATTTACAGCGGAATGTTACGAGCAACCCATACGCCTGCTGCACCTGCTTGTGCTAATCCCCGCGTTATGCCTGCGCCATCGCCGCCACAGTAGAGGCCTTTGATTTCCGTCTCAAAGCTCTCACTCAGCTTAGGTCGAGCGGAGTAAAACTTCGCTTCAACACCATAGAATAGTGTGTGCTCGGATGCGATACCTGGGGTTACCTTTTCAAGAGCGTGAATCATTTCAATTAAGCTTTTCATTGTATTGTAGGGAAGTACGAGTCCCAGATCCCCAGGAACTGCTTCAGATAACGTAGGTTCCAAGAAGCCTTCGCGAATCCGTTCAGCTGTAGAGCGGCGTCCTCGCATAATATCTCCGAACTTTTGAACGATGACTCCACCACTAGATAAGTCATTCGCGTGCTTACAAATTTCTCTTGCGTACTCGTTCGGCTTATCGAATGGCTCTGTAAATTTGTGTGAAACAAGTAATGCAAAATTGGTATTACTGGATCCAAGTGCAGGATCCTTGTAAGAATGACCATTAGCTGCCATAATGCCGCTGTGATTCTCAACAACAACGTGTCCAGATGGGTTGCTGCAGAACGTCCTTACGCGTGTTCCAACTGACGTGTTATACACGAATTTACCTTCATACAAATGATGATTGATTTCACGCATGACGACATCTGAAGTTTCAACACGAACACCCACATCGACTTGATTGTTGGACATCTTGAGCCGACGTTTCTTGAGAACCTGGGTTAACCAGGCAGAACCGTCTCGGCCAGGCGCCAGCATCACATAATTGCTGTGGAGCTCGGTGCCATCCTTCAATCTAATACCTTGAACGACATTCTTATCTTCTTTCTTCGTTGTGAGGATATCATCGACTTCCGTTTTGAACTGCATATCGATGCGTGTTTTCAAATATTCATAGATGGACTTGAGGATCATGAGGTTTTGCTCCGTGCCCAAATGACGGACTTGAGCGCGCAGCAGCTTCAGACCAGCTGCATAAGAACGTTGTTCAATGTCTTTCACAGCTTCGGTAGTAGGATCGGTAATATTCTCCGTTGCGCCATGCTGCAAATTAATGTGATCGACATAGCGGATCAGTTCCATGACTTTACTCGGTGCCAAATAATCCGTCATCCAGCCACCGAATTCAGTTGTAATGTTAAATTTGCCATCGCTATAAGCGCCTGCTCCGCCAAAACCAGAGGTAATGGAACACGCAGGAAGACAACCGGAGAAGTCCTTCTTACCAGCTGGAGGAGGGCAAAGTTTGATTTTATTTTCAAGAATCGGACAACTGCGTTTATAAATATCGTGGCCTTTGTCAACGAGTAAAATGTTCGCATTCGGATGAAGTAAGGTCATTTCATAACAAGCAAAAATACCGGCAGGTCCTGCACCAACAACGATAAAATCATAAGCTTTCATATCAGTACTCTCCTCGGAACAGTCATATTTGGACGCAAAAAAACCTAGCCACACGGGTATGCAAAAAAGAGCACCCGTCGTAGCTAGGAAGTTATGGCTTCCTCTAGAGACCCCCAAGCCAATTCTTGAGGATATACGAACGTTTCATAGTTATGTGGCTGATTGGTATCGCCTTGACTATCATAATACGAACAATATTAGGTGTCAATGGGATAATGTTCGTTAATTAGATTGGGATTTGTTTCCAAAATTTTCTTTGACTCGTGCGCGGTTTCAAAATATAATTACGTAGTTATCCTTTTAATTTCGTACTCTTTTCACATTAGGGAGGTACTTTGCATTGAAATTTTGGTGGATACTTCTCAAATACATTGTTCCACCTGCATCTTTGGCCTTGTTACTTTTTGCTATTGGGCTTTGGAGTAATTACTCCGAACAGGCAAAGACTGCTGGGGAAAAGTTCATCGCACCTCTATTAGACTTCAAAGTACCCATTATCTTCTCATTTTTAATTTTGTATTATCTTTGTGTCGCATTTTATGACTACAGCAAAGGGATCGTGAACAGGAAAGATGCGGAGTTAGCTCAGAAAGATGAAGAGATGAAAGATGAATTGAGTATCGCCATTAAGCTTAACAAAAAATATTCTGCTTATAGACGAAGTGAATTGTTGTTACATACCATACAATCATTTGTTAATGATCAACCCTATATTCAAGCCATTCAGGTTTATAATTACGAAATTAATCATATTGGTAGTAAAACAAGAGTGAAAATTAAGTATCAGAATGGATTTATTGAAGAAGGCATAGATTTAAATGCGATGGACCAAGCCTATTATTTGCTGGATAAAAGGATGTTTACACACTTCCAGAGCGCGTATGATCGATTGAATGAAGGGGACTTTAATCCCATTGTGGATTTTATTCAAGAGCATGGTGAGCGTTTACGTTTAGTAACCAATCCTACAGATGATGATGTCCTTACTTTTGCCTTTGTAGAACTGGCCCTTGGTCTGATTGAAACACGATACGATTTAAGACTTCATGAAAATTACTTAACCGCGGAACAAACAGTTGCTTTGGAAGAACATAAACGCACTGGGGTCTTAAGAACTATACTATTAAAAGATGACTTTTTCATTTTCAAACATCTTGCAATTGGCTTTAAACAAGGGCGGGTGTATTCGGCTAGGCATCTCAATCTATGGGGAGATAATATCGTGTATCTGATTACCCTACACCCAGACATATTAGTCGATGGGGACTATTACCCTGATATTCGAAGAATAGACGAATTGTTTATGGAAAGATTACGTGGATTACTATATAATGGTTAGACCGACAGATTTTAAGGAGGTAGTGCTGATGCCTAAGATGAATAAGCAGAAGCAGCAATCACAATTCCAACAGCAGCAAAAAAGTATCATTGAACGCCTCAGCAAATTGGGGATTAAAGCTGAAATCGGTCGTAAAGCGCCAAATGCTGAAACGGAGTACTTCTCTGTTGTTGGTAACAGACGAGACGAAGTTATCGTATAAGTTATAGGTATAGAAGGGGGGCCAAGTGGCCCCTCTTTTCTATTTGTATAGGGCAAAGCTTAACTGTCAAAGATGAGAACACCATGTAATAAGGAGTGTTCTCAGACGAAAGAAGACATGCAACGAGATGAGATAATAAGGAAGTTAGAGGGTATTAACATTAAGATGAGTAAGGGGCATAGATTGAAAGACATACGTCCACCTTATTTTTCGATCGTAATGGGAAAAGAGTTAGAACAAAAATAAAGAGTGTACCGACTACAGCTAACCTCCTCGTGAAGAGGAGGTTTTTAGTTAATTTGCCTAGAGAAAATCGTACAGGCACATCTAGGCTTACACCTACATAGACTAATACTACTCTAAATAGCGGAGGCTACCGAAGGCAACATGCTCCGCAATACGCGCAAGGGGGTAGCTGGAATGCCAGGATTGTTTGGTACGATTGCCATGTTGATAAAACAGCTTACATTACTTGTGTCCTACGTCAAGAACAATGCGTTTCCTCAACCACTTACCGAGGCAGAAGAAGAATTACATCTGAGGCTTATGGCAGAAGGCAATGATCATTCTAGGAACAAACTGATTGAGCACAATTTAAGGTTAGTTGCCCATATAGTTAAAAAATTCGACAATACCGGAGAAGATTTGGAGGATTTGATTTCTATTGGGACGATCGGACTAATCAAAGCAATCGAGTCTTTCTCGCCGAATAAGGGCACGAAGCTGGCGACTTTTGCGGCACGATGTATTGAGAATGAGATTCTGATGCATTTGCGCTCCTTAAAGAAAACACGTAAAGACGTATCCTTGCATGACCCGATCGGAACGGATAAAGAGGGGAATGAAATTACGCTAATTGACATCCTCGGCAGTGAGGCAGATGACGTGGTAGATGCGGTTCAGTTGAAAATCGAGAAGAGCAAAATCTATCGGAATCTGGAGATATTGGACGACCGTGAGAAAGAAGTCGTGGTTGGAAGGTTCGGGTTGGAGCTCGGTGGCGAAGAGCGGACACAGCGGGAGATTGCGAAGGAGCTGGGTATTTCGCGTTCCTATGTGTCGCGGATTGAGAAGCGGGCGCTAATGAAGCTGTATCATGAATTTTATAAGGCGAAGCGGTAAAAATTGAATCGCAGACTTCATTCATTTGGCATCAAATAATGGAGGCGAAGACAATGACAGCCTTAATCCAAATGGAACATGTTAGTAAATTTTACAATATGGGTGGAGAAACGATACGGGCGTTGGATGACATATCGCTGGATATCGCACAGGGTGAGTTTGTAGCTATTATGGGGCCGTCAGGTTCAGGAAAGTCCACATTAATGAATATCATCGGGTGTTTGGATATTTCAGATGAAGGTTTGTATGTCCTAGATGGGAAGCAGATTCACTCCCTGAAGGATTCGCAACTGGCTGAGATTCGGAATCGGAAGATTGGGTTTGTTTTTCAGAGCTTCAACTTGCTGCCAAGACTAAGCGCGTATGAAAATGTGGAGTTGCCGTTGATCTATCGGGGATTATCGAGAAAACAACGGGAGCCGCTGGTTATAGAAGCGTTGGAAGCAGTGGATTTGCTGGACCGGAGGAAACACTTTCCTTCTGAGTTGTCCGGTGGACAGCAGCAACGTGTTGCGATTGCGCGAACGTTGGCAGGTGATCCGCCGATTATTTTGGCGGATGAGCCGACGGGGGCGCTGGATTCGAAGACTGGTGCTGAGATCATGGATATTTTCAGACGGCTGAACGATCAGGGGCGGACGATTATTGTGATTACGCATGATCGGCAGGTTGCGGAGCAGGCGAAGCGGGTTGTGCGGTTTCGGGATGGGCGGTTGGTTCATTAATATGAATAATATCGGCCTTACGATAAAAATCGTAGGGCTTTAATCATTCAATAATGATGAGTAAAACGATGCTCTTTTGTTTATATGAAAAATTGGAAGTGAAAACCAGTTTTTTCTCCCCACCTCAATTAAGTAAACTTAGTAAGATAATTAAATGGTGCAACTTTTCCCTACTTATTGAGTCTATAGAACGAATATCATAAAAAGGGAATCCCTTAGAGCCGTCGCTGGTTCATATACACCATTGGATACCTCTGTAGAGAACTCCGCACATGACCTGACATGTTGGACTGTTAACAGTAACATCCAAATGGAACTTTCCTCTGTCCTGTAAATCTTCTTTCAGCCAGTCCGAGGGGAGCGATTTTTTCGTGTTTTACCTAAAAAGTTAACTCGTGCATATTGCCTGCAACGCGTTCAACATCCATGATGCTAGTAAGTGTACTTTCTGACTCATAAATTTATGTATAATAAGTAGTATGGTTGCCCACGGTCTATGATTGGTTGTTTAAAGTGTATGCCTTTAAAGAATCGGTTATCGAAAGCGTATACAAGACGAAGATTAACGAGATGCAGGAGGAGAAAAGGTGAGCCGATATTTACTACGATTGCTATCCTACAGTTTGATCCTCGGTATTCTTCCTGCCGTCCTGATTGGCATTGTCTCCTATACGATTGCATCAGGAGATGTGGAGAATAAAGTGAAAGAGATGAATAAGCAGTGGTTAACCCAAACACAGATGCGGGTTGAACAAATGCTGAAATCCATTGAAAAGTCGGCGACGCAATTTGCCAATTCGACGATTGTCAAATCATCTATGCACGTCGTCTATAGTCCCACCGATTTTGAGTCGGTCCGGGAGCTCTCCAAGGAACTTTATAATCTGCAGTCCAGCGATGCAATTATTACGCAGGCTTACCTGGTAAACCTTGAGCGGAGTTGGGGCTTGAATCTGAATGTCATGAAGCCGCTCAATCAATTTGAGAATCGCAGTGAGTTCATAGATTACGCCAAAAATCCGAAGAGTATCTTGTGGTACACTGGAAAGGTTCTGGCCGGAACGAATGATGATACGGAGGAGCAGGTAGAATCGATCACTCTCGTGCATAAGATTCCGATTTTGCCGCAGACAGATAAACCGCAAGGGCTGCTTGCGGTGCGCATTATCGCTTCCGAAATTCAGGAAGCGCTGGCTTCTTCCGATACCTCGAAACGGAGCTATATTTTGGATCGTTCTGGTGTGAGCATCCTAGGTGGTGATTCCAATAACGCCCGCTATGTGGAGGTGAATCAGGCTGTCGCCAGCCGAGTGGAGTCTGATCCAGAGCGAAAGCCAGGGTTGTTCAATACGGAGCTCGGCGGTGAGGAAGTTGCGGTGCTGTACCGTGCTTCCAGCTATAATAGTTGGATTTATGTATCGGTCGTCTCGATTGGGGAAATGAAGAAGGAGACGCAAAAAATTGCCGATCTGACGCTGATTGTTTGCGCGACAATACTAATTATCGTGCTCGCTGCAGCGCTCTATGGCAGCTCCCGGATGTACAGGCCGATCGGGAATTTATTGGAATTTTCTAGGCGAATTGGCTCTTCGGGGCAAGATCAGCTTTTCTCCGCTAAGCGGGATGAGCTTGAATTTATTAAGATAAGCATGCAATCCCTGGCGGTGTCCAGAGACCGTGTGGAGCAACAGATGTTGGGCCAAGCCAGCCATTTAAAGGAGTTTTTCGTCCTGAAGCTGTTTACTGGGCAGATGACGGAGAACGATTATTTATTCCGTTCCATGTCACAGGGCTTCCCATCCGATTGGAAGAAGCTCGGCGTCCTTGCGCTGCAGATCGACAATTTGCAGGAAACGCGCTATAGCGAAGAAGACCGGGAGCTGTTGCTCTATGCGGTCAGCAATATTGCACAGGAGGTACTTCCTGCCGCCTCCCGTTTTCCGGCGATTACGTTTAATCAATCCCAAGTGACCCTGGTGGCGACGGATGAGGAAGAGACGGAAGAAGCAAGACGGAGATTCTATGAAGCGGCAGAATGTATCAAACGAAATGCCGAAAAAGTGCTGCAGCTGAAAGTGAGCATTGGCATCAGCAATCCGTTCGTACATCTTATTGATACCGTCAAGGCTTACGGAGAGTGCTTAACTGCGCTGAAGGCGAGAATAAGTCTCGGTCCAGAAATTATCGTGCATTATGGGGATATTGAGAATCATCCGGGAACAGACCGTTTTGAATATTCCCATCTGAAGGTGCTGGAAGAGAGGCTGGTTTACGCGATCCGGGAAATGCAGCCAAACAGTGCTTCAGAAATATTTCAGCAATACTTGAATGCTCTGCTCTATAAAGACGGAAGCTTGTATGAGCATCAGACGCTGCTGTTACAGCTTGTGTCCAAACTCCTGCATATTGTGCAGGACCAAGGCATTTCACTTAACAAAGTATTTGAAGATGAGGGAACACTCGCCAAACTACTGCATCTCCAGACGCGCGAAGCCATTATTCATTGGTTCGAAAGCAAACTTTTCGCTCCGCTGATTCAAACGCTCTCGGAAAAGTCTGAAGCTCAATATGTGAATATTGCAGATAAATTGGTTCGCATCATTCAAGAACAGTACGATCGGGAAATTACGCTCGAATCGTGCGCTCAGGTGCTAAATTACCATCCCGTTTATGTCAGCCGTATCTTTAAGCGGGAGATCGGGATGACGTTCAGCGATTATTTGTCGGATTTCCGGATGAAGATGTCCAAGGTCATGCTGGAAACGACTGATTTGAGATTACAGGAAATCAGCGAACGTCTGCAGTACAAGAATATCAGTTCATTTATTCGCAACTATAAGAAGACATACCAGATTACGCCGGGGCAGTACCGGGAGAAGATCATGAAGGGAGGCAAAGAATGAAAAAGCAGTTGGCGTTCTTGCTCAGTATTGTACTTGCTTCAGGGACCCTCACGGCCTGTAATCGCTACGAAAGGAGCTTGGAAAAGCAGCAAGCCGCCGCAGAGCCCTTTTATTTATCTATCGGAGCGACACTGATCGGTGAACTGCCTCCCAAAAACAATGCGGTGGAACAAGCGATCGAAGCCTACACCCATACGAATTTGCAAATTCAATGGATTCCGCTCTCGGCTTATGATGAGAAGGTGCGGCTGATGATCGCGTCCGGCGAGTTGCCCAAGCTAATCAAATTAGGTTATTCACCGACTTACATCGCCACATTGAAAGCTGGGCAGTTCTGGGAATTGGGGCCACTGCTGAAGGATTATCCTAACTTGTCTGCCGTAGACAAACGGTATTATGAGAACATCTCGGTCGACGGCAAAATCTACGGCATCCCCTTGTTCCGCAACCTCGGCCGGGCTGTTATTCAATACCGGAAGGACTGGTTTGAGCACTTGGGTCTGAGATTGCCGGTGACCCTGGAGGATTGGTACCAAGTGATTCGGGCGCTGGCTTTGGACGACCCGGACAGTAACGGAAAGAACGATACATACGGTTTCGTGCTGGAGAAGCGATACAATCAGGATGTCAGCTCCATGCTGACCCGTATTTCTGTTTCCCAGGGCGGACCGAACAAATGGCAGGTCGACAACAGACGTTTTACCCCGGAGTTCATGACACAGCCTTTCTTAGACACGATGAAGCTGTTCCGGAAGCTGTATCAAGAAAAGTTGATCAATTCGGATTTCACGGTGGTGGATACGATAGAAACGGCGAAGATTTACGATTCGGGCCGTGCCGGTCTGCAGATTACCGGCGGCAATGCCCAGACGTGGCAGGATAAGCTGGTGAAGTCTGTACCCGAGGCTGTCGTCGATGTAGCTCCGCTGTCGGGTCCTGCAGGGACGCGACTTCCAGGGGAGCCAGGTAATGCCGGATTTCTTGCGATTCCCAAGGACGCTGCCAAGACCGAGGGAGAAGTTAGAAAGATTCTTGAATTTCTAGATAAGCTCCTCGAGGTGCCGATGCAAACCTTGATTGCTAAAGGGATCGAGAACCGACATTGGAAAGATCAGGGCGCCTATACGGAAGTACTGGATCGTACGCTGGATTTGAAGGAAGTCAAGCCGTATCGCGATATGATGCCCCATTTCGGCGAGGAGGAACTTCCCATTAAGCCAAATCTGCAGCCGGATCTGTTTCGGAAGAATCAACAGATCGGCAAGTCCAACGCTTCGTATATTGTGACGAACCCAGCTCTTTTGCTGGATTCTGTGACCTTTACGGAACGTGGAGACGAGCTCGAGCTCATGATTACGGATGCTGAAACGAAGTTTATTATGGGCATGATTGATGAAGCAGGCTGGAAGGCAGAGCTGGAGAAATGGAAGAAAGCCGGCGGCGATCGGATGATACAGGAATACGAACAGTCTTACAAAGTAGCCGTAAAATAAGAACAAGTGCGATGAAGATCCTTTGGATCTAGCATCGCGCTTTTTTTTTTGCATATCAGCAAGTGCATCTTAAAAGGGGCTCTATGCATTAGTAAACCCTCCTGTCCATAAAAGGACGGCGTAGCCGTTTATTTTATTGCCAGTGGTTGCCTGAAGTACATAGCCAAGTTAACTCGTGTAGATTAACGCTGGATAGCGCTCCGAATGGCACTTGGTTGTGTGCTGCCTATAGCCTGTTACGACGATTAGTACGGATAATGGGCACGTAAGGTAACATTGACACACGGATCAGGAGGTTACGAGATGAAGCAAGACTTAGTCGCCCCGGGAAATGCGGCTGCCATTAAGGAACGCAAGTACAAGCGGAATTCCCTGCTGCAGGATCTCATAAGGGACAAGTGGATGTACCTTATGCTGCTCCCTGGCGTGCTTTACTTTTTTATTTTCAAATATGTGCCCATGTATGGGGTGACGATGGCGTTTCAAGATTATCGGCCGCATCTGGGGTTTTTAGAGAGCCCTTGGGTAGGCTTCAAACACTTTGAGCGATTTTTTAATGAGCCGCAATTCGGCATGCTGTTTCGCAATACGGTCATTCTGGCCGTATATAATTTGTTCTTTTTCTTTCCGATGCCCATTATCCTCGCCCTTATGATGAATGAAGTGAGACGGGCTGCTTTCAAAAACTTCGTACAGACGCTGGTGTACATTCCGCATTTTGTCTCCTGGGTCGTAGTTGTTGGGATCTTCTATATTCTCCTCACAACCGAGAACGGCGTTTTGAATGAGCTTCTCTATCAACTAACGGGGCACAAAATCGCGTTTCTGCTCGAAGCGGAGTGGTTCCGAACCATGATCATTACCCAATCCATTTGGAAAGAGGTAGGCTGGGGAACCGTCATTTTCTTAGCGGCGCTTGCTGGCGTGGATCTGCAGCAATATGAAGCGGCGAGAATTGACGGGGCTGGACGTTGGCGTCAGCTCTGGCATATCACGCTTCCAGCGATTCGAAGTACGATCATTATTTTGTTCATTTTGCGATTGGGCAGCTTTCTGGATTCTGGTTTCGAGCATATCTTCCTCATGCTTACACCGACGAACCGGGAAGTCGGCGAAGTGTTCGACACGTATGTCTATACCAAAGGGATGACCCAAGCCCAATACAGCTACAGCGCAGCGGTAGGTTTATTCAAGTCCTTGGTAGGCTTGGTGCTGGTCCTGGGCTCTAACTGGCTCGCCAAAAAGTTCGGGGAAGAAGGCATCTATTAATCTAATCCCGACCTACTATGAAAGGAGACTCCTTCATGATTCAAGATAAAACGATCGGCAACCGCATCTTCGATATCATTAACTATGCGCTGCTGCTTCTCATCTCACTTCTCTGCGTGCTGCCTTTTGTATATGTATTAGCCGTATCCTTCACAAGTCCCGCTGAGGTTGCGAAGGGAGGCATGATTCTATGGCCCAAGGAATGGTCGCTGGCTTCCTATCGGTACATTTTCTCCACTAATACGTTGTTTCGCAGCATGTTGGTCTCGATCTACATAACGGTTGTTGGAACGCTTATCAATTTGCTATTCACAGCGCTCATGGCGTATCCACTAGCGAAGGCGAACCTTCGTGGACGCCAGTTCATTCTACTGGCCGTGCTGTTTACGATGCTGTTCGGCGGGGGGATGATTCCGACCTATTTTGTCGTCAAGTCGCTGCATTTGACCAACACCTTATGGTCCTTGATGATCCCGAGCGCAATCTCAGCGTTCAATCTGATTGTGCTGAAAAACTTTTTCCAACAGATTCCGGATGGACTTGAAGATTCTGCAAGGATCGATGGCTGCAACGATGTGGGTGTATTGTTCCGAATTGTACTGCCGTTGTCGCTACCGGCGATGGCCACTTTCGGGCTCTTCTACGCGGTCGGTCATTGGAATCAGTTCTTTAACGCCATTTTGTATATTAACGACAACACCAAGTGGCCGATCCAAGTGCTGCTCAGGGAAATCGTCATTCTGGCTTCGAGCAGTATCGGTGACAACACGATTGATACGACAGAAATTCAACCGCTGACGATCCGGATGGCCGTTATCGTATTCGCTACCATTCCAATCTTGCTTGTATATCCGTTTCTTCAAAAACACTTTGCCAAAGGCGTCATGCTGGGCTCTGTCAAAGGTTAGCCTTATACTGCCTGCCGCCTGAACTGCTATGAACCTCCCGAACATCCAAACGATGTGCGTGAGATCACATAGAACTATAATCCGATACCGGAGGGGTACAAGAATGAGGAAAAAAGCATCTTTACTAATGGGCGTCACCCTACTTACATCCGTCGCGCTCACTGCGTGCAGCACAAGCAATGAGCCAGCGTCTGGCAGCAGCAGTCCAGCAGCAAGTGTGGCTGCGAAAGAGGATACGAAGCCGCTTGACTTGTCGATTGTCGTCACACAGGTTGGAGAGATTCCACCGAAAGGCAATACGATGGAAGAAGCGTTGGCCAAATATACGAATACGAATCTGTCTTTTCAATGGATTCCGGCTTCCGCTTACGATGATAAGATCAACGTGATGATCGCTTCCGGCGAACTTCCCAAGCTGATGAAGGTAGGTTATATACCTACGATTATTAGTGCAATGCAAGCAGGAACGTTCTGGGAGCTTGGTCCTTATCTGAAGGATTACAAGAACCTGGCCGCTCAGTCGCAAACGTATTATGACAATATCAAAGTGGACGGCAAGCTGTACGGCCTCCCGATTTTTCGTGGCGTGGGCCGCGCCGTGGTTCACTACCGCAAGGATTGGCTGGATGCAGCGGGTCTGAAGGCACCGAAGACTTTGGATGATTGGTACAACGTGCTGAAGTTCTCGGCAGAGTCCGATCCGGATAAGAACGGGAAGAATGATACTTATGGTTTTATGCTGGATAAAAACTACAACCAAGGTACGGCTTCCACATTGACCCGTCTCAGTGTTTCACAAGGCGGACCGAATAAATGGAAAGTGGATGCGCAAGGCAATTTCACTCCGGAGTTCATGACGGACGAATTCTTTGCAACAATGAAACTGTTCAAACGGTTGTATGACGAAAAGCTGATTAACACGGACTTCGCGGTAACCGATGCGACAATCTTAGATAAAACCTATGAGTCCGGCCGTGTAGCGCTGCGTATTTCCGGCGGGAATGCGCAGAGTATGCAGACGAATCTTGTGAAGGTTGTACCGACTGCGCTTGTTGACGCTACCGGATTGGAAGGCCCATCGGGTGTCCGCGTACCGGCGGAGAGCGGGAATGCAGGCATTCTGGCAATTCCGAAATCTTCCGTGAAAACCGAAGCGGAATTGAAACGCGTACTGACCTTCCTCGATAAGCTACTGGACAAAGAGATGGTTAATCTCATCAATAAAGGGATTGAAGGCAAGCACTACAAGGTAGATGGCAACTTCACCGTTACTCTCGACGCGGATGCCGATCTCAAAGAAGTGAAGCCGTATCGCGATTCGCTGCTCCAACGCGGTGAAGCTTACAACATGGACAAGCCGGCGAAGCAAACAGATCTGTTCCTCAAAAACAACAAGATCGTCAGTGACAATGATAAATACGTTGTTGGAAATCCGGCGCTTACGTTGATTTCCGCTACTTACACGGAACGCGGGAAAGAGCTGGAGCAAACGATTACGGATGCCGAGACGAAATACATTATGGGCAAAATCGACGAAGCGGGTTGGAAAGCCGAAGTCGACAAATGGAAGAAAGCCGGCGGCGACAAGCTGTTGGAAGAGTATAAGGCCGCGTACTTAAAAAATAAAAAGTAAGCATAGCGACAACCAGATCTACAGCTGAAGGCAATTGTATTGTTTTCATCAACCTTTTGTGCATGCAGAGAAAGGAGTTTAGATTGTGGGCAAACGTCGCAAAGTTGCAACTCGAAAAAGTTTCATTCTGATGCTCATAGCATCCTTACTAGTATCCATGGTGAGTACTTTTGCCTTGCCAGAGTCAAAGGTTTCAGCGGAGGAGACGGCCGTATCGGTCGCCGTTCCTTTTCAGGAGTTCAGGATTGTGGGCTCGAATGGCGATAACATCAATATTACAGGCTACAACAACAATGATCCGATTAACGTCTGGCCTACACAAAATCAAGCGAACGAACGCTGGCGTCTGGACACAGCGGACGGCATCAATTATAAGCTCGTCAATATGACGACCCAGAAGCTGCTATCACCGAAGGTGTGGACACTCGCAGGAGAAACCGTGCTCTATGAGGAGGCAGCCAAAGAGGAGCAGCTCTGGCAATTCATACCTGTGGAGCCTCTGAACGAACAGGGCTATGTCCGGTACAAAATTGCGAGCAAAACGGATATTTCTAAAGTTTTGACGCTTGATGCTGACGCACAGCGAGTACGTCTTGAAGCTTATCAAGGTTTAGAAACGCAAAAGTGGCGTTTAGTGAATGAGGGTACGCCCGCATTCCCCGGAGCTGAAGGCGGCGGTATGTACACCACTGGGGGCAGAGGCGGCAATGTCTATGAGGTGACGACGTTGGCTGATTCCGGTCCAGGCTCGCTGCGGGAAGCGGTTGCGCTAAGCAATACTACGATTGTATTCCGGGTCGGCGGCACGATCCATCTGCAATCGCCGCTGAAGATCACTGGCGCGAACTTGACTATTGCCGGACAAACGGCGCCGGGCGAAGGGATCACGGTGTCCGATTATGCTACTTATTTTGAAGCAGATAACCTTATCATGCGCTATATGCGATTCAGGCTTGGAGATCGTTATCCAAGCGAGGACGATGCTTTCGGCGGTCGATACCATAAGAACATCGTCATTGATCACAGCTCATTTAGCTGGTCGGTAGATGAAGTCCTCAGCATGTACGTGAATGAGAATACAACAGTACAGTGGTCGATTGTTTCGGAATGTATGTTGATGACGTCCCATCAAAAAGGCCGTCACGGCTATGCAGGAATTTGGGGCGGCAACAACGCCTCGTTCCATCACAATCTGATTGCGCATAACGTCAGTCGGAATCCACGGTTTGCCGGGTCTCCGAACTTCCCCACGGATATGTATAACAACGTGATTTATGATTGGGGCTTCTTCTCTTCCTATGGTGGGGAGCAGGGACGCTATAACTTGCGCAATAATTACTACAAATATGGGCCGAGCACTTATCGTAACGCTCGCGAGATGGTTTTCCTAGATGTGAGCGCAGATACCCGCCTCTTCGTTGATGGCAACATCATGCATGGTTCCCCAGCGGTAACAGCGGACAATTGGAAGGGTGTCGGGGCTCTAGCGAATCCGGCTTCCAAGCTGAGTTCGCCGGCTGTGATGCCGCAGCCGGTTGCACTTGAGTCGGCGGATGCTGCCTATGCGCATGTGCTGGCACAAGCGGGTGCGATTATGCCTATGCGGGATGCGACGGATGCTCGTATTGTTCAGGACGTTCGGAATGGAACAGGGCGTCACATTAACTCGCAGCGTGAGGTTGGCGGATATCCTGAGTTTACGCAAGCCATCTCGACGCAAGCGGACAGTGATCATGACGGCATGCCGAATGAATGGGAGTTAGCTCAGAAGCTGAACCCGAACGATCCAGCTGACCGCAATGCGATGCATGCATCAGGCTATCGTAACCTGGAAGTCTATCTGAACGGCATCACCGGTAACGGATCGGCGAATCCGACGGCGGCTATCGTGTCTCCTTCGGACAATACACTGGTGACAGCTGGTACTGACGTTGAAATTACAGCAAATGCTGCGGATGCCGACGGTTCCGTGGCGAAAGTGGAATTTTACTTGAACGATGTCAAGTTGGGCGAGGATGCAACCGCTCCGTACGCGTATACGTGGAAAAATGTCCAGGACGGCACGTATTTCCTTACGATCCGCGCCATTGATAACACCGGAACGTCCACGCAGTCTAGCAACGTTGCGGTTCATGTGAATAAACCAGGCAGCACTGCGCCATGGCAGTCCCAGGACATCGGAGCACCGGGGATCGCCGGTCACACGCAATTAGGGGCATCGGCGACAGAGGTTACGGTGAAATCGGCCGGGGATATCTGGGGCGCTGCGGACAACTTTCATTTTGCTTACCAGCCATTGACAGGAAATGGTGAGATTGTGGCCCGCGTTGACAAAGTTACGGCAACTGACGACGAAGCGGAAGCTGGTGTAATGATTCGCGAGAACCTGAGCGCTTCTTCCAAATTTGCGGCGTTGATGGTTTCCTATGTGAAATACGGCAAGCAAAGCATCGTATTCAACCGCACGTCAGAAGGTGGTACGGTGAACCGAGTTGAGCCGGAGGATTTTATCAATACGCCGTATTGGGTGAAGCTCGTTCGATTAGGCGATCAGTTCACCTCGTTAATCTCGGAAAACGGAACGGACTGGTCCGTGATTGACATGACTATGCTTCCGATGGCGGAGACTGTCTATGTCGGTTTGGCAGCAGATGCTGCCAAAGTGGACGACGATGTGAATAAATACAATGCCTCGGATTTCTCACAAGCAGCCGTACATCCGCTGGATAAGGATTTCCCGACAGCGCCTAGCGGTTTGACAGCGACAGCAGGGACCAAGTCTGTCAGCTTAGCTTGGACCGAGATTCCAAGCGCTGCAGCGTATCACATTTATCGCAGCGAAATGCCGGGCGGCCCTTATACGAAGATCGCAGAGGGGATTGCAGCACCGACTTATACGGATTTGAATTTAATTCCAGGCAAGACTTATTACTATGTCGTTACTGCCCAGAATGCTATCGGTACCAGCTTTAACTCTGCGGAGGTAAGCGCAGTTCCAGATGGGGAGCCGGAGACGATCTATTATGTCGACGAGGATTTCGAGACGGAGACGCTGGGTACGACACCTGCGGGTTATACGTTCACGCCGATACCTCAGGATGTCGATCACAAGGTTGTCGTGAGCGATGTACTTACAAGCATGACAGGCAATGCGTCTAAGCAGGCATTAATCCTGTATGACAATGGCGTCGGCAGTACAGAGCTCATCCGTAAATTTGCTCCGCAAACGGGAAAATTCGTCTTAGAGGTCGATATCGCTTCGTCAGGATGGCCGGGCACTTCGAGCGTGCTGAATCTGCAGGATGAGTCCGGCAGCAAGACGGCGCTGTCCTTCCAGCTCCGCAAGCCGACAGCACCTGTTGCAGAAGCGAATTATACCCTTGTGTATAAGAAAAATAACGCTGATTATAAGCTGATCGACCCGCCTGCGAACAATCAATGGCTCAACCTAAAGGTGGTTGCCAATGTCGGAGCGCAAATGGCGGACATTTACATCAATAACAACTTAGTTGAACAAGCGCCGCTGCAAGCGGATCTCCGAACATCAGGCATTGCCCGCATTTCGGCGAAAACGCCGGGAACAGGCAAAGGAACGATGTATTACGACAATTTAAAAGTGTACGTGGAGCCGGTTGAGACGCCAAAAGGTTTGACAGCGACTGCAGGCAACGGCAAAGTGCAACTGGCTTGGTCGGCAGCCGACGGAGCGTCCGCCTATAACGTCAAGCGGAGCACAACGGACGGTGGACCATTTACGACAGTCGCTGCTGGACTCACTGACGTTGCGTACGTCGACGAAACAGTTGTCAACGGTACGACCTACTACTATGTTGTAACAGCGACAGGCGTGACAGGGGAAAGTGCCGTGTCCAATCAAGCAACGGTGACGCCTTCGGTATCGGCCGTGAAACCAGCTGCGCCTGCAGGGTTAACGTCGGCAGGGCGCAATGCGCAGGTGGATCTGGCCTGGGAAGGCGTAACGTATGCGACGAGCCATACGGTTAAAAGAAGCACAAGCCCGACAGGTCCGTGGACCGTTGTGGGCAGCGGCATCACAACAATGTCCTATCGTGACGGTGGTCTTGATAACGAAACGACTTACTACTATGCCGTTTCGGCAACTAGTATCGGAGGTGAAGGGGCAGATTCCGCTGCCATCGCCGCCACACCGTACGACCACCTTGCCACGCCAGTTGTAACGGCACAACCGATGTCACAAGCAGTTAACCTGCAGTGGGGAACGGTAGCTGGCGCTGAGTTCTATATTGTGCAGCGCACTCAGCAGGTGAATGGGCCATTTACGGTCATAGCCGATCATGTAAGAGGAACTTCTTATGTAGGTAGCGCATTAGTGAATGGTTCACCTGTCTATTACAAGGTGATAGCGGCGAATAGCCATGCGAACAGCCTAGCTTCGGATGCGATTGGTGTACGTCCATCGGCCGAAGACGGTACATTGGCTGGTCCGGCGGGCCTAGCTGCAGAACCAGGGAACGGCAGTATCACACTCAGCTGGACATCAGTCCCTAGTGCTGCTTCCTATGCCGTGAAACGAAGCGATTCGCCGGATGGGGCTTTTGCCACCATCGCGCAAGGCTTGACTGCAGCGCGCTTTACGGACACGGGGCTGATCAACGGCAAACCGTATGTGTATCGCGTGACGGCGTTGAATGAAGCTGGGGAAGGGCAAGGCTCCGCCACCGTTCAGGAAGTGCCGGGACCGGTCATTACCGTTGCGGCGGATGGAAGCGGGCAATATACGAAGGTGCAGGACGCCATCAATGCGGTACCGGCGAATAGTGCCACACCAACGATCATTAAGATCAAGAATGGTGTTTATCGTGAAAAGCTGGATATCCCGTCTTCGAAGGTCAAGGTACGGATGATTGGCGAAATCCGAGATGGTACAGTGCTCGTCTACGGGGATGCAGCCAGCACGCTGGATGCGAATGGCAATGCGCTGGGAACGTCTGGCAGCTACAGCTTCCGCGTACAAGCGAGCGATTTCACAGCAGAGCATTTAACGATTCAGAACGATGCCGGCATCACGGCCGGTCAGGCTGTTGCGCTGTACGCGAATGCGGATCGACTTATTTTCCGCGATGTTCAGTTATTAGGCTACCAAGATACTCTCTACGCGAACAACGGACGGCACTATTATGTCGACAGCTATATTGCGGGCACAGTGGACTTCATTTTCGGGAATGCTGCGGCAGTTTTTGAAAACAGTACTATGCACAGCTTAGGCGGCGGCTATGTGACGGCAGCGTCGACGGCGGCAGGAAAGTCAGGCTATGTGTTCCTGAACAGCCGGATTACTGCGGAGCCGGGAATCACCAGCGTTGCGCTGGGCAGACCTTGGCGTGCTGATGCCAACGTCATCTATATTAACAGCTACCTCGGTGAGCATATCGCGCCAACCGGCTGGAATAACTGGGGAAATCCGCTAAACGAGCAAACAGCGCGTTACGGCGAATTCGCCAGCTACGGTCCTGGAGCGAATGCGAAGAGCCGCTTCAGCTGGGCGAAGCAATTGACGCAGGAGGAGGTAGCGCTTTATCTGCCGGCTAACGTGTTTAGCGGCAGCGATGGTTGGAATCCGATCGCGCAGGTAGCGCTGCCGGACGGAAACCGTGAGCTTACGAGTTTAACGGTGAACGGCGTCTCCGTACCTGAATTTTCGCCGATGAAGACGGTGTATCAGATCGATCTTACAGCAGTAGGCACCGTTCCTGTCGTTGCCGCAACAGCATTGTCAGGGGAATCCCGTGTTGACGTGCTTCAAGTGGCAGCAGTGCCGGGAACGGCGGTCGTTCGCGTCACAGCACAAGACGGCAGCGAACGGTCGTATCAAGTTGTCTTTGCGGCACAGGATCAAGAGGCGCCAACAACGAATGACGACGCTCCTGCGGGCTGGGTGAATCTGGAGGTTGTCGTGACACTCTCGACTTCCGATAACTTGTCAGGTGTTTCGGCTACGTATTATGCCATCGATGGAGGTGCTTTGCTAACGCTGAAGGAAGGCGATTCGATCCGCTTCTCGACAGAAGGGAAGCATACGCTGACATATTACAGTGTCGATGCGGCGGGGAATACCGAAGCTGCGCATACGTCCAATGTTTGGATCGATAAAACGCTGCCAACGGTGATCGCATCGGTATACGGGAAGCCGCTAGGCAGTGCCCTCGACATCTCGGACAGTCAGCCATTTGCACTTCAACTGCAGACATCAGACGTTTTGTCAGGCGTGAAGCAGCAATCCGTGACGGTGGATGGGAAGCCTTACGAGCTGGGAACTGCGCTGGTTTGGGCGGGTCAGCTCGGAAACCATGTGATTGAGGTGACGGTTGTGGATAACGCCGGCAATACATTAGCAGAGCAGTATACGGTCAAAGTCGTCACAAGCACGGAGTCGATCCGCAATCTGATCGAGCGCTATCGCCAATCAGGCGATGTGCGCGGGCCGATGCTGGCGCAATTAAGTAACAAATTGGATCAAGCAGAAAGTCAATGGAGGAAGGGACATGGGAATCAGGCGGTGAAGCATTTGCAGGATTTCCTCGGGCATCTGAATAACCAAGCATTGCAGCAGCATGTCTCCGAACAAGCGAAGGAGATTCTCGGCACGGACGTGAATGCCCTGATTGCCAGTTGGACGAAAGGTAGTTAGAGGGAGTGATCAAACTCTGGGGTCCTGATGGGACTCCGGAGTTTCACTTCATGTTATACGTAATAAAGGAGCTGAACTTATGCGAATGTTTCGCAATCCGATTCTGCCAGGATTCTACCCAGATCCTTCGCTTTGTCGTGTTGGTGAAGACTATTACATGGTCACGTCGACTTTTGAATATTTTCCCGGCGTGCCGCTTTTTCATAGTAAGGACTTAGTTAACTGGAGGCAAATCGGGCATGTGCTCGATCGGCCGTCCCAGTTAAATTTGGATGGAATACCTTCGTCACGCGGTATTTATGCGCCGACGATTCGGTATTATAAAGGGATGTTTTACATGATCACGACGTTTGTAGAGAGCGCGACCGGAGCACGGAAAAACTTTTTCGTCACCGCGACTGATCCTGCTGGAGACTGGTCGGAGCCGTATTGGTTAAACGATGCACCTGGTATCGATCCCTCCTTGTTTTTTGACGATGACGGGAAGGTATATTACACCGGAAACCGTGTCCCTCCTGAGGGCCAGCAATATCCGAAGCATATGGAGATCTGGCTGCAGGAGCTGGATCTGGAGACGAAGCAGCTGACGGGTCCGAAGCTGAGCTTGTGGGATGGCGCCCTGAAGCAGATTCACGCGCAGGAAGGACCGCATTTGTACAAAATCAATGGCCAATATTATCTGGTCATTGCCGAAGGGGGAACCGGCTTTACGCATTCCGTAACGATTGCTCGCAGCAACTCTCTCACAGGACCTTATGAGAATTGCAAAATGAACCCGATTCTAACCCATCGGCACCTGGGAAGCCAATACGGTATCGTCAATGTCGGTCACGCCGACCTTGTGGAAACTCAGCATGGCGAATGGTGGATGGTCTGCCTTGCCTCGCGGCCTTATGGGGGACCTTACCGGAATATGGGCCGGGAAACGTTCCTCGTGCCTTTTACGTGGGAGAACGGATGGCCGGTCGTTAATCCCGGTAGGGGCATTATCGAATGGGAGATGCCAAGTCCGAATTTGCCTGAAAAGCGTTGGCCGTCTTTGCCGATCTGCGATCATTTCGACGCACTGGAGCTGGAAGACAGGTGGAACTTTATACGGACGCCGCGTTGGCGATTTTGGAGTCTGACGGAACGTCCTGGGCATCTTCGTTTGAAGCTTAAACATGAGCCGATGACCCAGGAAGTCAATCCGAGCTTTGTCGGCCGAAGGCAGCAGCATATCTCCTATGCTGTACGTACGGCGATGGAATTCACGCCGAAGGAAACGACAGAAACCGCCGGCTTCGTGGCGCTGCAGAATCACAATTTTCAATATCGGTTCGAATGTGCCATGTTGAGCTCTGGTCAAGCTATCGTTCGCGTCATCTGTAGGGAAAATGGCGTTGAAACGGAGCTTGGTTCCAAAGTGATAGTGGCAGGAAAGATGTTCTTGAAGCTCGAAGCCACTGGGCAATCGCTTCGTTTCGATGTTGCGAAAGATGCGGAGAAGTGGGAGACGGTGGTCGAGCAGGCAGATGGGACCGTGTTAAGTACGGATAAAGCAGGCGGCTTCGTCGGGGCGTATATCGGACTGTTTGCCAGCGGGAATGGAGAGGCGAGCTCGAATTACGCGGACTTCGATTATTTTGAATACGTAGGTTTATAGTTAGGGTACACATCTTGGAGATGAGAGAGGAACGATGATGACAACGATGCTGGAGAAGATTGCTGCTCCCAAATGGGAGATGCCGGAAGTGCTGCTTCCGGAAATTCCTGATTTTACAGTGAACTTGACGAATTTCGGGGCGGTAGGCGATGGAAGAACCGACAATACGCAAGCTTTTCGCCAGGCGATTGAGACGTGCGCGCAAGCGGGTGGTGGCAAGGTATTCATTCCGGCAGGAATATGGCTAACGGGGCCGCTTACACTCACGAGTCGATTGGAGCTGCATACGGAGATTGGGGCCGTCGTGCTGTTCAGCAAGCGGTTTGAGGACTACTCGCTGATCGCGTCCACCTTTGAGGGGAAGCCGTCGGTCCGTTGTCAATCTCCGCTTGATGCGGAGGGCGCGGAGCATATTGCGTTGACGGGGCAAGGCGTTTTTGACGGAGGAGGCGAAGCGTGGCGGCCTGTGAAGCGTTGGAAAATGACGGATCTTCAGTGGGAGCGTCTAGTCGACTCTGGCGGTATCGTCGATGAAGCGGACGAGATGTGGTGGCCGTCCAAGGCGGCGATGGCGGGGCGCGCCAATGTCGAGCGGTTGTTACAGGAAGGCCAACAGGATGTGGAGGCTTACTTGCCGTATCGCGATTATTTGCGTCCGAATCTACTTAGCTTCCGGAGATGCAGCCGTATTCTGCTTGAGGGTCCGACGTTTCAGAACTCGGCGGCGTGGAATCTGCATCCGTGGGGGTCTGAACATGTTACCATCCGTCATGTCACAGTGCGGAATCCATGGTTCGCCCAAAACGGCGACGGACTTGACCTAGAGTCCTGCCGCTACGCGATCATCGAAGGGTGTACATTCGACGTAGGGGACGATGCGATCTGCTTGAAATCAGGCAAAGACGCCCCCGGTCGCGCGCTAGGCATACCGTGTGAATACATCACGATCAAGCATTGTACGGTCTATCATGGACATGGCGGCTTCGTCATCGGCAGCGAGATGTCCGGCGGTGTCCGGCGCGTTCACATCAGTGATTGCACGTTCATGGGGACGGATATCGGGCTTCGCTTCAAAAGTGCCCGCGGGCGCGGAGGCGTCGTCGAGGAGATTCTACTCGAACGGATTCGTATGACGGATATTGTCGGAGACGCCATCTCATTCAATCTCTTTTATGCTGGTGTAGAAGGTTCAGGGATCTTGCAGGAAAATCAGTTTGCGGTTACGGAGGAAACTCCGGTGTTCCGCGATATTACGTTTAGGGATATTGATTGTACAGGCGCGGAGCATGCCTTTTTAGTTAATGGACTCGCGGAAATGCCGCTTGAAGGCGTGTCCGTCTACAATTACAACGCGACAGCACGGACGGGCGTCGTGTGCCACAACGCGAAGGATCTTAAACTGGAAGACCTCCGTTTGTATACCGAGGAGGGACCGCTGGTGAAGCTGCACCAGTGCCAGGACGTAGAACTGACGCGTTTAAGCGGAACGGGAGCGCAGGGGCAAGACACGATGCTCGCGGTGTCCTGTAATTTGTCTTCTGGGATCATCTGCCGCGATCCGCTGACAGCACCGACGCTCCGCCGTGTACAGGAAGGGGACGAGGTTCCGACTAAGGTGGTGCAGACTTCAGCTTGGTATGCCGATCTGGGGAATGGGCGGTTTCGTAATCCAATTCTGTACGCAGACTACTCGGACCCGGATATCGTGCGTGTCGGGGAAGATTTCTACATGACGGCTTCCAGCTTTGCCAGCTCACCAGGGCTTCCGGTTCTGCACTCGAAGGATCTCGTGAATTGGACGCTAATCGGGCATGCGGTGGATAGACTTCCTGGGGGCTATGACGATGGCGTTCGGCATGGCGATGGCGTTTGGGCGCCGAGTATCCGATACCATGAGGGGAAATTTTGGATCTTTTTCAGCGCGCCGGATGAGGGCATCTATATGACGACGGCTGTAGATCCTGCGGGGCCGTGGACACCGCTGCATATGGTAAAAGAAGTAAAAGGATGGATAGATCCATGTCCGTTCTGGGACGATGATGGCCGGGCGTATTTGGTTCATGCGTTTGCCAATAGCCGCTGCGGGATCAAACATAAGCTCAAGCTGTGCCGAATGCATCCGGAGGGAACATCGTTGCTTGACGATGGGGAGATCGTCTTCGATGGCACACTGGCGCATCCTACGCTGGAGGGACCGAAGCTTTATAAGCGCAGCGGTTACTATTATATCTTTGCACCGGCAGGGGGCGTACCGACAGGTTGGCAGACCATTTTCCGTTCAAAGCACATTATAGGGCCTTATGAGGATAAAATCGTCCTGCACCAAGGCGAAACGGAAGTAAACGGTCCGCATCAGGGCGGCTACGTCGACCTTGATTCTGGCGAATCGTGGTTCGTTCACTTCCAGGACTGCGAAGCGTACGGGCGAATCGTTCATTTGCAGCCGATGCAGTGGGTTGACGACTGGCCGGTCATGGGTATTGATACGAACGGGGACGGGATCGGCGAACCTGTGCTTGAGCTAGCGAAGCCGAATGTTGGGCGTGAATGGCCGTTTGCCGTTCCGGCGACGAGTGATAACTTCGACAGCCAGGTCCTTGGCTTGCAATGGCAGTGGCAGGGGAATGCTAAGCCGGAATGGTACTCCCTGCATGCGAAGCCAGGGCATTTACGGTTGTATGCGCAGGAGCTTCCGACAGGCGCACGCACGCTGTACCTGGCGCCGAATGTGCTGTGTCAGAAGTTCCCAGCCCCAGTATTTACGGCGACTACGAAGCTGTCGTTTGCTTCAGCGAACCAGAACGAGCTCGCTGGATTAACGATATTCGGTCATGATTATCGTTATCTTGCGTTGCAGCCTGCTTCAAGTGGGATGAAGCTTGTTTTCGTGCAAGGGCGGGGGAGTATGAAGGGATCATCTGAGGAAACACAGGCTGAACGACCGCTTCCGGCCGGTGTGAACACGGTGTACCTCCGCGTCAACGTCATACTGGAAGCCTTATGTACGTTTGAGTATAGCTTAGACGGCAAGTCTTATTTGCCAATTGGCGACCGCTTCGAGGCGGTTCCCGGCGGCTGGGTGGGTGCCAAAGTCGGTCTGTTCTGCATCAGTCAGGGTACGGGAGCTGGCAGCGGTTACGCTGATGTAGATTGGTTACATTATTAACTTTCATGTATGTGTCCTTATTTATTATAACCAATTGTGATGCGCTTAGAAGGAAGGCGAAAGGAACAGATGAACAATAACGTAAATTGGTCAGTGAAAACTGCAAAAACCATTATGAGAAACTCAAATGAACGAGGCTTTCATCCAGAGTTGGAGCAACGTTGGATGTATGTGAATGGTATGACATTAAAAGCTTTGCTTCATGTAAGCGAGCAGACGGGAGATGACTCGTACGAGACTTACGTCAGAAGGCATATGGATTTATTCGTTCAAGAGGACGGTTCGATCCGTACATATACTCTGGAGGACTATAATCTTGACCAAATCAACCAGGGTAAAGTGCTTTTAGCTCTTTGGAAAAATACGTCCGAACAGAAATATGCCAAGGCAGCAGCTAATCTGATTCTTCAACTAAAAGGACACCCTCGAACAAGTGAAGGTGGATTCTGGCATAAAAAGATATATCCGTATCAGATGTGGCTGGACGGTTCCTATATGGCGACACCCTTCATTGCCGAGTACGCGAAGATTTTTGATGTTCCTGAGCTTTTTGATGAGGCGGCAAGACAATTAATGCTTGTAGAAAAGAATACACGTGATGCTCGCACAGGTTTGCTATACCATGGCTGGGATGAAAACCGCGAGCAGAGTTGGTGCGAAGTCACAACAGGGAAATCGAAAAATTTCTGGTGCAGGGGTATGGGCTGGTATGCCATGGCAATCGTAGATGCGCTGGAGCATTTTCCAATCGATCATCCGAAGCGGGGTACACTTATGGGCATTTTCGAAAGGTTGATAGGCGCACTAGAGAAGGTGCAAGATCCAAATACAGGATTGTGGTATCAGGTGTTAGATCGTGGAAAAGATGGATTGAACTATTTGGAGGCATCGGGAAGTAGTATGTTTGTCTATACTGTATCTAAAGGTGTACGATTAAAATATCTTTCAAAGTCATTTAATTCGGTAGCTCAAAAAGGGTATCAAGGTCTTATAAGTGAGCTTGCAGAGGAAGATGATTTAGGTGTACATGTGAACAGCATTTGTCATGGTGCAGGGCTTGGAGGTAGTCCTTATAGAAGTGGTAGCTATGAATATTACCTGCAAGAGGCAGTAGTTAGCGATATATTCATGGGAATGGCGCCTTTTTTGCTGGCAAGTGTAGAGATGGAAAGATTACAAATCGAGTAGCAACCTATGAACCTTACGAGAAATCGTAAGGTTTTGTCACGTTTCAATAGTAACGTTTATTTTGCATCCATTTGCTCAGGAGATAAAGACACAAAATTTATCAACCGAAAGCACAAAAAATATCATGTAAAAGCGCGTCCAATCTCACCATTTACATGCTACAGATAGTGAGGATAAGTTCCCTTGTGTTCATAAAACAATATTGGGCAGCATAGTTGAATGCTTTTTACCTTGCTTCGTGTCCATATCCTCAAAAAATTCGACAATACCGGAGAAGATTTGGAGGATTTGATTTCTATTGGGACGATTGGACTAATCAAAGCAATCGAGTCATTCTCGCCGAATAAGGGTACGAAGCTGGCGACTTTTGCTGCACGATGTATTGAGAATGAGATCCTTATGCATTTGCGCTCCCTGAAAAAAACACGAGAAGATGTGTCTTTGCATGACCCGATCGGAACGGATAAAGAGGGGAATGAAATTACGCTAATTGACATCCTCGGCAGTGAGGCAGATGACGTGGTAGATGCGGTTCAGTTGAAAATCGAGAAGAGCAAAATCTATCGGAATCTGGAGATATTGGACGACCGTGAGAAAGAAGTCGTGGTTGGAAGGTTCGGGTTGGAGCTCGGTGGCGAAGAGCGGACACAGCGGGAGATTGCGAAGGAGCTGGGGATTTCACGTTCGTATGTTTCGCGGATTGAGAAGCGGGCTCTAATGAAGCTGTATCATGAATTTTATAAGGCGAAGCGGTAAAAAAATTGAATCGCAGACTTCATTCATTTGGCATCAAATAATGGAAGCGAAGACAATGACAGCCTTAATCCAAATGGAACATGTTAGTAGTCGCTGGATATCCCACAGGGTGAGTTTGTAGCTATTATGGGGCCATCAGGTTCAGGAAAGTCCACATTGATGAATATCATCGGCTGCTTGGACATTTCAGATGAAGGTTTGTATGTCCTAGATGGGAATCAGATTCACTCCCTGAAGGATTCACAGTTGGCTGAGATTCGGAATCGGAAGATTGGGTTTGTTTTTCAAAGCTTCAACTTGCTGCCAAGATTAAGCGCGTATGAAAATGTGGAGTTGCCGTTGATCTATCGGGGATTATCGAGAAAACAGCGGGAGCCGCTGGTCTTGAAAGCACTAGAAGCGGTGGATTTGCTGGACCGGAGGAAACACTTTCCTTCAGAGTTGTCCGGTGGACAGCAGCAACGTGTTGCGATTGCGCGAACGTTGGCAGGCGATCCACCGATTATATTGGCGGATGAACCTACAGGGGCGCTGGATTCGAAGACTGGTGCGGAGATCATGGATACTTTCAGGCGGCTTAATGAGCAAGGGCGGACGATTATTGTGATTACGCATGATCGGCAGGTTGCGGAGCAGGCGAAGCGGGTTGTTAGGTTTCGGGATGGGAAATTGACTCATTAAAATGGATAATACTAAAAAATTAGCCTTACGATAATTAATCGTAGGGCTTTTAATTTTATATAGCTGGAGGAGCTGCTCTAACTACTTTAAAAGATGTCAGTAAAAGTGTAAAAGCTGCAGAGAAAGTTATTTTAGATAATCTCAATGGTTTTTGCGATTGTTTCACAGCTGGCACCAAAGTATTGACTCAAGACGGTCACAGAGTCGTGGAACATCTATGTAGGTGATGAACTTATTACAACGACGGACGAGCATCCGTTCTGGATTCACAGTAAAGGATGGGTTATTTAGCGTTGGATCCTCCTGGTTGAAAAAGTTGAGGTAGACAAAAAATGTGATCTACGCAGTAATACGGAAAAACGTGATGTTTGCTAGATGTGTGAATTGTGTGAAAGCGAGGCGGCGGTCTATGATGACATCAGCAAACGAGAGGGAGGAAGCAACTAATGATCGAACAAGCAGCGAGTGCTCCAGCAAGTGTTACCCGAAGAAAATGGGATCGCAAACGTTTCAGGCAAAATGTACCGATTATGCTCATGTTTTTGCCGACAATCATTTTTTTCATTATTTTTAAATACTTGCCCATTGGAGGGCTTGTCATTGCGTTTAAAAATTACAACTTTATGGATGGTATCCTCGGCAGTCCCTGGATCGGATTCAAAAATTTCAATGTCCTATTCACTCAGCCACAAATGACGCGCATCCTTCGCAACACCTTTATGCTAAGCTTCCTGCAGGTTGTGGTTGGATTCCCTTTTCCGATTCTACTGGCAATCTTAATGAACGAGGCGCGTAAAATGTGGTTCAAACGGTTCGTGCAGACAGTTGTCTACATGCCGCATTTTCTAAACTGGGTCATTGTTGGCAGCTTTGTGCTTATTATTTTCGCTCAGCAGAACGGCATTTTGAATCACTATGTTGAAAAGATATTCGGCAGTCCGATTCCATTTCTCTATAAGCAAAATTCCTGGATTAGCATTTTTATCGGCAGTTCGGTGTGGAAAGAAATGGGCTGGAACGCAATTATTTATTTGGCAGCGCTAGCCTCGGTGGACCCGTCTTTGTACGAAGCAGCAAGCATAGATGGCGCAGGCAAGCTCAGACAAATTTGGAACATTACGCTGCCAGCGATTATGCCGACGGTTGCCATCATGTTTATTTTGTCCGTAGGACACGTGATGGAGGTTGGCTTCGATCAAGTGTATATGCTGCAAAACGCAGCCGTATCGGATATCGCTGAGGTGATCTCGACTTGGAATTACAAAATGGGCATTAACGGTGGACAATTTAGCTTGGCCGCAGCTATGGGATTGTTTGAATCATTCGTTGCGCTTGTGTTGGTGCTTGGCGCCAATTTCGGAGCAAAGCGTTTTGGCCAGAGCCTGTGGTAGTGAGGAGGGAAGACATGCGGACATCAACATCTGAAAAATTCTTCTATGCTGGCAATTACATCATACTCAGCCTGATCTCGCTGACGTGCATTCTGCCGATGTTTCATCTGTTTGCATTATCGCTAAGCACGAATGATGCGATTACGTCTGGTTTCGTGAAATTTTGGCCGGTAGGCTGGAATTTTGAAACGTATCACAAGCTATTCACGGGCACGCGTATCGTGGAGGCGTTTCAAAATAGTGTGAAGCTGACGGTCGTCGGCACCTTAGGAAGTATGATCTTCACTGTACTCTGCGCATACCCGCTTTCACGCAAATATATGTACGGTCGTCGTTTCTTCTCAATCGTGATTTTGTTTACGATGATTTTCAATGGTGGTTTGATCCCTACGTACTTGGTTGTGAAGTCGCTCGGCCTCGTGAATACGTATTGGGCAATCTGGCTGCCAGGCATCATCAATGTGTACAACATGCTGGTGATGAGAACGTTTTTCTCCGGAGTTCCAGAGGAAATTGAAGAGGCAGCCCGCATCGATGGCAGCAGCGAACTGCGCTTGCTGGTGCAAATTATATTACCGCTTTCCATGCCGGTTATTGCTGCTATTACGCTGTTCTATGCTGTTGCCTACTGGAACGTATTCTTCAGCATGATGATCTACATGAACGATTCCGGGAAAGCCAATCTGGCTGTGCTAATTCAGAAAATGGTTCAAAGCCAGCAACTGTTGCAGCAAATATCCAATACATCGTCAGAGGATTTGAACTCGATTACACCAGAGTCGATCAAAGCTGCAGGTGTGTTCGTACTCATATTACCGATGCTAGTCGTCTATCCGTTTCTGCAAAAGTATTTTGTAAAGGGTGTCATGATCGGTTCTGTGAAAGGATAGGGAATTTTTACCTTGCAGCTATGTCCTAAAGGACTGCTGATAGATTATAATTCACTAAGGAGGTCAAGTAGATGAAAAAGAAAACCCTTACATCCGCAACGGTAGCCATTGCACTCATGACAACGATGGCGGTAGGCTGCTCGAAGAACGACGACACTAAAACCAATTCTGAGGCAAGCGTGAGCAAAGAACCTGCTGCAACGACAGAGGCTAAGAAGTCCCTGAACCTCAGCATGTCTTTCTATGACCGCGGCACCATTCCGCCAGAAGTTGGCAAGCCCGAGGAAAATCTGTGGACGAAGTACCTTGCAGAAAAAACGAACGTCAAACTGCAAATAGTACCCGTACCACGCAGTGAATCCGTACAGAAGCTGAATACGTTGGTAGCGTCAGGCTCTCCACCTGATCTGATTATGGAGTACGACGGAATCTTCCGGACACAGTTGTATACGCAAAAATTGCTTATGCCGATTGACGATGCGATCGATAAATATAGTAAGACGTATAAAGAATTGTTGACAAAATTCCCGCTATTGAAGAAGCTCGCCACCCGCGAAGATGGCAAAATGTACGATTTTGGCCGTGTGCTTGGCTATGTGCCGTATCATTACGTGCTTGTACGTCAAGATTGGCTCGATAAGCTGCATCTGCAAGTTCCTAAGACGACAGATGAGCTCTATCAAGTGGCGAAGGCTTTCGCCACACAGGATCCAGATGGTAACGGTAAAAACGATACGTTCGGACTCAATCTGAGTACGACGGTGCCGAGCGACGATGGCTGGGTCAATTATATGTTCCAGAACGTCGACTGGGTACTGGCTGATGGCAAATGGACGAAAGATTGGGATCGCGCGGAAGTTGCGGCTTCGTTTAAGAAGAAGCTGTTCGACGAGGGGATTGTAGACAAAGATTTCTTAACAGACAAGAACGGCAAGAAAGCGGAGCAGGATTTTGTTACAGGCAAAACCGGATTTTACGGCTCCGGAGGCAATTTGAAAGCGCTTTACACGTTGTATCAGACGCTGCGCAAAAATGTGCCTGATGCAAAGCTAGTGCCAATTGCGCTGCCGGGCAGCCAGTTCGGCCAGTTTACACCTGATTTTAACGCTCCTGTGCAGTTAACAGGTGTCATGTATACGAAAACAAAGGATCCCGAAGCTGCTGTGAAAATGGTAGACTTCCTGAGCTCGCAGGATTGGATAAAAACGACGTATTCTGGTATCGAAGGTACACACACTAAAACAGTAGACGGCAAAGCGGTTGCGATCGATCCAGACAAAAATAAGAAGGAGCTTGATTGGCTGGGAGACTACCGGATGCTGGGCGGTCAGTATGTGTATAACGAGTTTGACACAACAATGAAGAGCTTCGATCAGAGCAAACCGTTTGACAAAGAGTTTTATGATCTTGGCAAGAACTTATTCAGTATGTACATCACGAAAGATCGTCCACTGGCACGTATTACCTTGCCTGGATTCTTCCCTACACTGCCTGCGGATATGAACTTGGTTCAGAAGAACTTGCTGGATGCGAGCGGCAACCCGATTAAGGACGTGTGGAGCAAAGCAATCGTAAGCGGAAGCTCTTATAGTGTAGCTCAAGCGAAACAAGATGCGCAGAATATTTGGAAAAAATCGGATGGGGATAAGTTGGAAACGTGGTATCGCGATTGGTACACGAAAAATAAAGATTCAATGATCAGTCAGAAAGATCTGGTTAGCATGAACTTTAATTAAGCAGGATGCGAGACTGTCGGTGGTTGTCCCTCCGACAGTCTTGCCCTATAAAGGGGACAAGAGAGCATGAGACGCAAGGGACGCACCTGGTTCTACCGACTGGTTACAACGTATTTGCCAATCGTATACTTGCTGGCGTTTGTTTTGTTTTTCATTTTCTTTATGATCATCAGCCAGCTGTCGCAGAAGCAGACACTGCGAGCGAATGAAGCATTTACAAGGTATGCCCAGATGCAGCTTGACGCGCTCATGTCTAACATAGATCAAACGGTTCTAACGCAAACGCTGGACAGCAAAGTATTCAATCAGTATTTATTTAATATGTATGAAGACGGCAGTAATCCGTATTTACAGCGGAGCGAAGTGTCGGAACAGTTTCGGCAGGTTAAATCCAATTTTCCGCTTATCCAATCTATCAATTTTTATAAAAATTTGGATATGAGCGTGCTAGGCATCGATTTATTTCAGCCATTCGGCACGTTTGGCGACAGTGCTTTCATCGGAGAAGAATTCAATAAGCAAATGATTTCGGAATGGACGGGTCTCAGAACCTATAAAGAATTCCCGAATTCCTACGATAAGAGTGTGGTTTCCTTAGTCAAAAAAGTGCCGCTTCTCTCTGATCCGAAAGGCGTTTTGATTGTCAATCTGGATGCCGTGCTGCTGGACAGATGGTTCCAGACGGTGACGGATGGAGCAATCTCCTCGATCCGTTTGGAAGATCAGTCTGGGAATCGAATTGCTGAGAGCAAGGATCCTCTTCGTCACGGCATCATGACAGTGACGTCGCCAGTGACAGGGTGGAAAATTGAAAGTGGCATTAAAGAGACGTATCATTATGCGATTTTTTCGGATATGTATTACAGCTGGATCATCCTAGGAATAGCTATGGTGCTTGCGGCGTCAATCGGGATTATTTATTTGTCCAAACGCAATGCCCGGCCGGTCGATGCCAGCATGGCTCGAATTCTCGAGTTTCTACAGGGCAAGCAGCCAGGGGCGGTAAGCTCAGAGTTGATTCCTTATGTCGATGCGGCTGTGGATAGCATTATCGATTATGCAAACCGTTATCAATCGGAAAGCAAATCGAATCTGCCCTACCGGCAAAAGCATTTTTTCACAGAGTTGCTGATGGGTGAACGTACCATCGACAACGAGGAGCTTGCCGAAGAGCGCAGGCTGTTTGGGATAGGTGGCGACTGGCAAGTCTATTCGGTAGCGCTGTTGGAGATTGATCGAATGACAGATTTTGCAGGGGGCTATTCGCAGCGCGATCAATATTTACTGAAGTTCGTATTGACTAACGCGTTATCGGAGACAGCTGGGGAAGCGGGAGTGAACTGCTGGAGCGAGTGGCAGAACAATGATCGGCTCGGCATCCTGTTCGGCGCCTCGGAGCAGGTGAGTCTCGAAGCAACTCGTGATGTTTGCGAGCGCATCCGAGCCTGGGTCGAAGCTAATCTATCATTCACGATCACGATTGGTATTGGTGACGTTACGCATCAGGCTAGCGGGATCCGTCTGTCGTGTGAGCATGCGGATCAAGCATTGCAGTTCCGATCGGCGCTCGGTCGCAACCGAGTTATCGATTACTCAGAGACGGCTCGACGCGCCGAAACTGAGTTATTCGACATGTTGCAACTCATTCGTAATTTGGTTACTTCGTTCAAGAGCGGCAGCGACGATTGGGAGAAGCAACTTCGCTTCCTATTTACGGCGATTGATAAAGGGTTATACACCCATGATGAGCTAAAAAATCTGTTCAACTATTTACTATATACGTTCACGAGAGAGTTATCGGAATTCCCTCAGGAGTACTCCGAGGTATGGAGATTGGAAGGCATGTCCCCGATTTCCAAAGCAATCGATTCATTTGAAACGGTAGTTGAGCTGCGCCAGTTGATCGAAGACAGTCTGCGCCGATTATCTGAAAGGTGGAAGCAGCTTCGCGAAACGCGGAGCCAGCGGCAAATTATTCATGATGTGAAAGATTTCATTGAGGTGCAGTACAACAATTCCGAGCTTTCCTTGCAGCTATTGAGCGACACATTCAACATTAGCAAGAATTATGTTTCCAGGCTATTCAAAGACGAAACTGGTGCTAATTTCATCGATTACTTGACTGAACTTCGCATGCAGCATGCCAAAAGATTGTTGGAAGATACGAATCTCTCTATTCAGGAGATTGCGGTTCAGGTCGGATATGAACATTATTTTACATTTAATAGGGCGTTTAAGAAGCTAACAGGATTCCCGCCAAGCGATTACCGCAAGGGAATATAACGAGGATGTATTAGTAAAGGAGATTCTGCAACTGACGGTGCCGGCGGGACGACTCATGATGAGCTACGGCTAAATAAGATATTTGGTTTAGTGGGATAGAAATCCTTGCACCAGAACCACTTGATGTATCATCGAGAGGGTAATTAGGAGATCGTATACAAAAAAATGACTATAATGAATGTCCAAATACACATTCATTATAGTCATTTTAATTTATTACGAATGATTTCGTTACTTCGTAGTTTTCCAAGCGTCAATTTGCTTTTGCATTTCAGCGATGATTTTATCGGATCCTGCTGTTTTAAGTTTTGCTACAAATTCGTTGTACTTTTCTTCTGTCGTTACACCTAAGTCAATCGCTCTGGCATACTCATCAAATACGGCACTCGTCTTTCCGATTTCAGATTTAACGGGTTCTGCATCAAAGGAGAATCCTAATAATTTGGAAGGGACAGCGGATGCATTTACTTTTTTAGTATCCTCCCAGACGGTTTTAGGCATTCCCTTTTCAACATTAGCCAGATAATTGGATGCAAACATCCATGGTACATTCGGATTATATCCTTTTTGGCCATCTCCTGGAATCATAAAGCCATCCGCATCGATTTTGAAGTGCTTATCTTTAACACCGAAGTTCAAGAGATTGTAGAGGTCTTTATCTGTGTTCAAAAGCTCAAGGAGCATCATAGCTCTTTCTGGGTTCTTAGAATTTCTGTTGATAGCCTGCATCGTAGCGATGATTCCGCCTGTTGTCAGATGCGCTGTGCCTGAAGGGACTTCAACATACGGTTCTCCGCCTAAAGAGGAACTCAGGTTTTCGCCACCCGGTTTGAAGGCTCCACCGATATTTATGGCCCATTTACCGGCTTTTCCATCTGTCCATTCATCCGTTTTCTTGGAAATCCGTTCTTTGGAGTTCAGATACCCTTTGGCATTCCAATCTCTCATCGTTGCTGCGAATTTTTTAACTTGTGCGCTCTCGAACTGATTAATGACTTTAAGGTTTCCATCTGTGTATTCTACAGCACCAGGCACGTTGATACCTGCGATGGTTTCAAAAGTGAAAGCATCCGTGAATTGCACCATCCCTGAAATAAAAGATTTCTGTGGATTGTCTTTGATGACACTTTGAAGGAAAGGCTCTAATAAGTTTAAGGAGTCCGCGTTAATTTTGCCGTTGATGGCATTGAGATCTAGCTTGTATTTATCGACGAGTGCTTTCGGGATCATGACAGATGGTGTTCTGGCCGAAATTTGTTCATTGACGAATCCGTAAATTTTACCTTTTACTTTGGTGGCATCCCAGAATGATTTCGGAACGGAACCAAACGATTTCGGTGCATATTTAGCAAGTAGGTCATCTAGAGGTAGAAATGCCCCTTTAGCTACGTTTTGCGTATAATTGTTAATCCAGTTTGCTGAAAATGCGATATCATAGGGCTCGCCCGAAGCAATCACAACTTGCATTTTCTGATCATACTCACCGAAGCCTATTGGTTTAAAATCAACCGTAGCATTGAGTTTGGATTTCAACACTTTATTCACTTCTGCAAAAACTTGATCCTGGTCAGCTTGTGGAAAATTGCCTGGGAAATACCATGTTAGTTTTACCTCGGGTAGGGTAGCGGGTGTTGCTACAGTAGCAGTCCCGGCTGGTGTGACCGATGGGCTTGCAGATGGTGTGGGACTGCTTCCACATGCGGCTAATAGCATGCTGGATAGGAGAAGGATCGTGCTAACGGTCATGCCTGCTTTTCCTAATCTGAATCCTTTTAACATGTCTTAAATCCTCCCTTTTAGTTAAAGCCTTGTTATATCTTAAAATGGACATGGATCCATGTTTAAGCTATCCTTTTACTGCACCAACCGTGAGTCCTTTTACAAAGTACTTTTGAAAAAATGGAAATACAGCAAGCATAGGACCAGCTGCAAGTATTGCCATAGCCATACGAGCTGACTCGGAGGGAAGAACGGAGTTCTTGACCCCCGGAGGAATTTGATTTGTTGAACTTGTTAGGAATTGAATATTGTTCATCATTCTGTAAAGCATGAATTGCAAGGGAACCAAATTCTCTTTTTCGATATAAAGTAAGCTTAGCCACCAGTCATTCCAATAGTGCAACAGCATGAATAATGCGACTGTAGCAAGACCTGGTTTGGAAAGCGGAAGAATAATTTGAATGAAAATACGGAATTCACTAGCGCCGTCGATCATACAGGATTCGATAAGGCTAAAGGGTATCTTTTGCATAAACGAGCGTAAAATTAAGATGAACCAAGGAATGGCTAGGTAAGGTAAAATCAAGACCCAGATTGTATTTTTTAAATGCAGATAATTGGACATTAAGATGTAAGTAGGAACTAATCCGCCATTAAACAGCATTGTGAAAAACACATAAAAACTAAGTGAACTTTTGAACTTGTAGTCTTCTCGCGACAGCACATAGGAGATACCTGCCATAACTAAGACGGAAACAAATGTACCGAAGAAGCTAACAAACAAAGAAATTTTGAAAGCGCTTAATAATTGTTTGGGCTGATATAGAATATATTGATAAGCAGTTGTATCGAACAGTTTGGGGATCAAGCGGTATCCGTTTTTGATGATGTCAACTTCACTGCTCAATGAAACGGAAATAACCGAGATCAGAGGGATAATACAGGTGAGACCAAATAATATGAATATTAAATTGATTAGGATTTGTGGTAAATTTTTTTTGAGTAACATGGGCTCACCTCCTAAAATAATTTGTTTTCGTCATTTACTTTTTTAACGATAAAATTGCTCAAAAGAACGATGACGAATCCCATTGTGGATTGAAAGAGGCCTACGGCAGAAGACATGCCGATATCACCAGAGACCTTAAGCATGCGGTAGACATACGTATCAATAACTTGCGTAACGGGGAATAGTTGGCCAATCTCCCGAGGTATGAAGAAGAATAATCCGAAATCTGAGTAAAATATTTTCCCTACAGATAGCAGCGTCATGATCGTGATTAAAGGCATAAGCAAAGGAATCGTTATGTTACGGACCATTTGGAATTTGGATGCGCCATCAATGGCTGCGGCTTCGAAATACTCTTGTGAAATTCCCAGAATTCCGGCGTAAAAAATAATGCTGACATAACCAATTCCTTTCCAAATATTAATAAATGTTAGTAGGAAAGGCCAAACCCATGTATGGGTATAAAAATCAAAGCTGCCCATTCCAGCTTTCTCCATCCAAGATGTAATAACACCGTAGGGTCCGATAAATGAATAGGTCATATAGGCTACAATGATCCAGGAGAAGAAGTACGGGAAGAAGAAAATGGTTTGATACGTTTTTAATAACGTTCTGCTTACTACTTCATTTAATAGAATAGCGAAAACAACGGAAAGGAAAGTCCCGATAGCAATAAATACGATATTGTAAGCAAGTGTATTTCGTACAACTAACCAGGCATCATTAGAAGTGAAGAAGAATTTAAAATTGTCAAAACCGACCCACGGACTGTGAAAGATACCATCTATATAATTGATGTTTTTAAAAGCGATAAAGATGCCACCCATAGGAAGATAGGAAAAAACAAAGATGATAAGAATGGCTGGAAGCGCTAACAAAGTTAATTGCAAATTCTTTTTAAAATGACGTGAACGTAGGATGTTTTTGCTCATCTTAGTGTTAACTCCTTTGATCAGATTCGATACCTTAATACTAGCTACTCACAAGAAATAGTACAATTGCTGATATGATTCATGAGTTCTGTATGGAGCCAAATAGAAGTTCTCAATCGATGTTTTTGTACTAAAAATGGGTATTTAATTGCTTTTATACGTTTTGAATTGATTCATTTTAATCCGATGTGTTACTCTTTGGAGAAGAGGAGTGGTTGAAATGCTCAAGAAATTTATACTGAAAAATCCTTTTCAGCTGTTCCTAACTATTCTATTACCCTTCTTATTAAGCACATTGGTTTTACTTTTTGTACAATCGTCTTTCTTAAGCCGGAATTTCGAGAATTTTGCTTTGGATATGGTTTATAGTCAACAAAAAACGGATCTCCAAAACACGAGTAGAAATGTAAGCGTTATCGCCCAATCGGCCAAGTCAGTCTCAACTACAGCTTTTTTCGATGATACGATCAAAGACCTCCTATACTCCGATGTGCCTTCGGAAGACTTTGCTAAATATCAGCTCAAATTGGAAGCGTATAAAAATATATATCCCTTTTTAAAATCGATTTATATCTATAATGGTAACAAAATGCATGTTATTCCCAGCACTGGTTTTATTTATAATCGTTTCACCTTTGAGGATAAAGGGATATTTCCGATTTTGGATGACATTGAGCACCATAAATCACATAGCATAGTGCTGAGACGAATTCCTAACGTTCTCTACGGTATAGCCTCTGACCAGAAAGAAATTTATGTATATTCCTATCTTTTCTTTGATTCTCAAGTTTCAAGCGGCAAAGTAAGTGAAGCCATCATTCTAAATATTTCGGAAGAAGCCGTCAGTAACAGTATTAACTCCTCTGATCATAAAAACGAAAACCGTATTTTTATCGTCAATCAAGATGGTCAGTTGATGTCCAGTGATGATAAGCATCCCTTGCTGAGTGATCTTAATGGGGATGACTATATTAAAGTCATTAATGCTTCCAAGGAACCAAGTGGAACCTTGCGCATGGATGTAGAGGGCGTAGATTCATTTATTACGTATGCAGCCACAGATGCTTTTGATTGGAAATTAATCAGCATTACACCTTACCAAGACATCGTTCAAGATATAGAGAAAATGAGGAAAAAGACGTATCTCCTTGTTCTTTGTTTCATTATTGGAAGCATGTTGCTCTCGTTCTATTTTTCTAGAAGGCTGTATGCTCCGATCCTATTGGTTATTCAAAACTTCAAGGTGTTGGAGTCGGAGAAGCGGAATGAGTTCTACTATAGAAAACAAAACTTCTTACGAAAAATGGTACTCTCAGGCGATATCATCTCCGGAGATACCCTGCATTCCCGATTTGCGACCTATAAAGTAGATCTCGAACCTTCCCATTCCTATATACTTCTCTTAGTGAAATTAGATCGATTCTCTGAATTTTGTGCTAATTATAATCTGGGTGATCGAAATTTACTTAAATTCGGGATGGTTAATATCATTTCGGAAGTGGTTTCAAAGGCCTATAAACATGAATGTATTGAGGTAGAGGAAGATCAGATTTTAGTATTGATCCAATACAGATCTGAAACGTTATATCCTTCAGAGAATGAAGTACTCGTCGCCATTGCGAAAGAGATTCAACTAAACACACAACAGTTTTTACATATCGCGACATCCATCACATACGGTGAAGTGTTTGAGACCTTATATTCGTTGAATTTTCAATACTTAAAAACACTTGATTTATCCTATTACAGATTGATCTTGGGTCACCAGTGTATCATCTTTCATGAGAACATCAAGTATGTGACAGAAGACTTCAAATATCCGCAGGATCTTGAGAAAGAACTGACAGATACCTTGATTCAAGGGCAGTTCATCGAGGCCAAACAAGCCTTATCTGACATGATTAGGAGTGCTTCAAAATATAGTTTTACGATTCTCAATTCGGTACTCATTCGTATGCTGTTATCCATTCGTCACGCGATTGAAGTGGTAGAAGCGAATCAATCGCTAAAAGTGAATTTTAATTTCAATGCCTATCTGGCTAATCTTCAAAAGATGGAGACATTAGAAGATATTCAAGCGGATTTCTATCAGTTGTTTGATAATCTGTCCATGGAATTGGACGCCAAGAAAGAAAACAAATACATCAAGTTGCTTGATGATGTGAATCAAATCATGCACGAAGATTTTGCAAATCTTGCCCTATCCTTGGATACCATTGCTGAAAAAGTTCATTTATCTCCCTCTTACCTAGGCAAACTGTATAAAAAGCATCGACTCATCTCAGTAACCGATTATATGAATAACGTACGGCTTGCTTATGCTAGTGACCAGATTGCTTCCACCGAAGAGACCATTAATAACATTATGGAAAAGTCAGGGTTCACAAGTCGCAGTCATTTTTTCACACTATTTAAGAAGGCATATGGCGTGACACCTAATCAATATAGAAGTAATGCCAAAAAATCCGTACCTGTGGAATGATCGCAGGTGCGTTTTTTTTGCTAAAACACTAATTTAAGTACAAATGTATAAATTCAGTACTTCTCTTTTCCACTGTAGCGTACTTATGGAAACTCTTAGGAATTGTTCTCTATTTCATGACTGATACAATAATAAATGAGATAGAAATGGAGAAGAAAGTGGGAATGACATGAGATATTCAACTTTCGGGAACACAGGGCTAAGCGTATCTATATTGGGCTTGGGGGGCGCTCCACTTGCTGGTGATTTTGGTAAGACAGACGAAAATGAAGTACAGGCGCTCATTCATGAAGCGCTGGATTCAGGCATTAATTTCATTGATACAGCTCCTTTATATGGAAGCGGAGAATCGGAGCGTCGAATTGGTAAAGCGCTCGCAGGACGTAGGGATCAAGTTATTCTTGCCTCCAAAGCGACTAGATCTGATAGGAGCTATGATTACGACGCGACTATTCGTTCCGTGGAAGATAGCTTACAGAGGCTGCAAATGGATTATATCGATATATTACAAATACATGATGTGGAAAAGCAGTCTTATGATCTCATCATGAATGAGACAATTCCAGCGTTAGATAAGTTAAGGCAGGACGGTAAAATTCGCTATCTGGGTGTAACGACGAGGAATCTACCCCTACTTATGAGTTACATGATAACGGATCGGTTCGATTCGATTCAATTTTATGCACGATATATGCTTATTGATCATACGGCGAAGGATGAAGTGATTCCGCTAGCAAAGGTGAAAAATATGGGTGTTATAAACGGAAGTGTCCTTGGGCTTGGGATCTTGGCAGATGCTCCTGCACATTTTATCGATGCGGATATTCGGTTAAAATCTCTAAATCGGATGGCAAAGTTAGCGTTCTTACGAAAGACAGAGCCACGCGGACTCATCGAACCTGCGATGAGATTTAGCTTAAGCAATCCGAATATTCATGTGACACTTACGGGGACATCTTCGCGGAGCTCACTTCGTACTAATTTGTCCTTCTGTGATGGGAGAGGGCTAGAGGCAGAAGAACAGCAACAGGTATTTGATTTATTCCAAGATCAACCATTGCTCGACTAAGTGAAACTTAATTGAAAGGGGAAACGTGACATGATCTCATCTCAAAATGATAAGGCAATGCCATTTGTTGGTGCCTCGGTACGTGTAACTCCGCCGCAGTGGGCGATGCAGGAGCAGCTTCTTTTTGAAACATTGAATAAAGCAGCTAAGGAATTCGTGGACAGATATACACATCCGGATGGTACCCTTATTTGGTTCGAGCATTGGCCGGGTATGGACGGATCCGACGATCCGTATGAAGGGTTTATGAATTTGGCTCTTTTGTATGTGCTTGGAGGGAGCAGCGAGTTGCACGAAATATCCCGTAAAATATGGGATGGTATTACCTGGCAGTGGACGGAATATGGGCAAATCCATCGTGAATTTGATGCGTATTACGACTGGATGCATCACGGCGAAGGTTACTTGTATCTGTACTTCCTTGGCTTGGCAGGACCATCAACGCTGAAGGATCGCCAACGTGCGAAGAATTTTGCGGCGATGTACACGGGAGACGACCCAGAGGCTCCAAACTATGATAAACAATTGAAGCTGATTCGATCTCCGCTGAATGGCAGCAAAGGCCCAAGGTTTGTGGTGTCTGAAGAAGATTGGAGCACGCATCGGGGAATTTTGGATGATTATCTAGCCCCTTATGAAGATATCCCAGGTGTAGACTTCCAAAGTCTCAAATGTCATTGGAGCGATGATAAGGTCTATCAGCATCTGATTTCCATGATGAACGAGCGAATGAATCGTGGTGATGTGCCGCTTAACTTGAATGCAACGGGGCTAGTTACCCATGCTTTTATGTTTACTGGTGATGAGAGCTTGAAGAACTGGGTAATCGACTATGTGAATGCCTGGCAAGAGCGAACTCGCTTGAATGGGGGAATTATTCCCGACAACGTTGGGCTGAATGGACAAATTGGGGAATACAATGATGGGAAATGGTGGGGCGGTTACTATGGCTGGAGATGGCCTCATGGGTTCATGACGATTATTGAACCGCTTACGAACGCCTGTATGAATCGTGTCCTGCTCACGGGTGACTTACAGGGGCTCCAGCTGGCGAGGGAACAGCTCGACAGAAACTGGGAGCTCCGCATAGAGCAAGATGGGAAATGGGTTGTGCCTTACAAGTGTTTCGACAGTGGTTGGTCTGATTATCGCGGGGCAATGCCCAAGTACCCAATCTACCTCTGGTCGATGTCCATGGCGGACGAGGATTTAGAACGAATCGAACGCATCCCGAAAGACCATGACTGGAATGAGGTTATCGTACCTGCGTTCTCTGGTAGAGATCCGAAAACGGGTAGAGAGACCAAGCATTATATCGGTAATACACAGCCGTGGTATCAATATATACGTGGATATTTGCCGGATTATCCTGAGCGCATATTAGAAGCAAATTATGAGATGATTGGCAATCAACTAGCTAAAATGCGTGCACCAGAAGGTGATCCCTACAGCTGGGCAGAGCATTATAACGAAGGCATATACTCCGCCATACATATTTGGCAGGAAATGTGCCCGCTCTATTTCGAAGGTCTTGTTCAGCTTACACTTGGCGGACCTATGCATATTTCTCATGGGGGATTGCAGCATGGGCGAGTTCGATATTTTGATGCTGGAGCGAAGAGACCGGGATTGCCGACTGGCGTATCTGCCTTGGTGGAAAAGCTGACTCCGGATTCAGTGACCGTTCAGTTGGTTAATACGAACCCGTTTGAGGAGAGGGAGCTCATTATTCAAGCTGGCGTTTTTGGTGAACATCAGTTTGGAATCGGAGAGATTGTGAATGAGAACGGCGAAAAGACTGGAACCGTGGACGTGAATGGGAAGTGGTTGCATGTTTCATTGCCAGCGGGAACAGGAATCACATTACGTATAGCCATGAATCGCTACGTAAATAGTCCAACGTATGATCTGCCATGGCCGAATCTGGTTGACCAATCCATCATTTTCGGTCGAGGGGTGTAAGGTCAGTCGCTGTTAGATCGACTGACCTTCATTAGTGAATCAATCTTGCTGTTTAGTATCTTCCCTTTGGAATGTTGGCCCATTTGACTAACCATTCTTCATAGGACTGAGCGGTATCCGGTGCTTCCGCACTCTTGGCAATGAAACCCTGTGCCTTGCCACTTACGGTAGCAGTTGGCGTAGCTTCATAACGGATATCCATAGACCATCGGACGGCATCGGTATGATTAGAGAGAGCTCGATGTGGTAGTAGTTGGTTAAAACAAAGCACATCACCAGGCTCCATTTCAATCGAGATGCCTTTTAGTTGCAGCGCGTCTTTTTTACTTAAGCCCAGAAAATCCGTCGCTTCATCGACGACTCCTTCCAATAGCGTATCTGTAAAAAATCCAGGAGCCACTTGTAAGCAACTGTTCGCTTCCGTCACTTTTTGAAGTGGCATCCACATCGAAACAATATGAACATGCTCAGCATCGCGATAATATTGGGCGTCCTGATGCCAGGGTGTATCCGTCCACTTTTGATCAGGAAGTTTGGGTCTCGCATTAAAAATACCGTGTGCAGAGATTTCGGATGTACCGAGAAGATCGGAACCGATATCTAGTAGTACGGGATGTTTAAGGAACTCGAACATAGGAATACCGACAAGGTCCCTTCGGGGGCTCCGGATATACTTTGGTTTTCCAGCAGCATTCCAAAGCTCGACAAGCCTGTGTTGGAAATCTAGATCTGTCCGTTTGTCGTGGATCAGCCCTTGTTCGAGCCAAGAATCAACTAATTCGTCGACCCACTGCGAAAGAATCTCTGTAGCTAATTGCAGTAGTGGTTGTGGAATCAGACCTTTGGCATGCAAGTAATTGTTTTTTTTATAAAATGAGATCTGTTCATCTGAAAGTATAATCGCCATGTGTTGTTTTCTCCCCTTTTAAGTTTTATTACTCTCATGATAGCAACCATCTGTCTTCGTGAACACGACAGTATGACGATGAATTCGGTTGAAATTTAACCTTTTGTAGTTAACATTTGTTACTTATAAAGGAGTGTATGGATCGTTATGAATCAACCCTTTACCCTACAAGAAATCAAACCTACGGTTAAACTAGGTCAGTGCCATTTTAAAATTGTAAAGCCCACGTGGTCCTATCAAATACATGATCATGCGGGATTTGAGCTATTGTATTGTCAAAATGGACATGTGATTGAATGGATTCATGGGGATTCAGTAGAAATGAATACGGGGGATTGGTTACTGATTGGTCCAGGGGTTAGGCATAGCACGATTAATCATTCGAAGGTTGACTTTGCCTATTTCTCTATGCATTTCGACATCGAAGATATTGAAATCAGAAACTACCTAATAGATATTAATTATGCCTTCATGGAAGGTCCCGTACACAAATTACAGGATTTATTTCAGCATCTCCAAGTACAATTTGTATCTCATCAAAAGCTACTTATCCAATCAACACTTTTATTATTGTTACACGAGGCCATACAAGTTGTTGAATTCCCGAATAATCACATTCAGATAAATAAGAAAAAGTTAAATGCGCAGGAGATTGAAATGGCTTGTACGATTGAAGGCAAGCTAGGCGAATTCCCACACCGCACGATAACCATTAATCAAATCTCCAAGGAGCTTTTCATAAGCAGAAGTCATTGCAACGAAATATTTAAAAAAGTATATGGCATTGCGCCTCGGCAGTATCTCAGCATGTTGAAGTTAAAGAAGGCAGAGGAACTCATTATTCAATCTGATCTATCTTTGGATGAAATAAGTGAAAAACTGGGGTTTTCGTGTACAGGTAGCTTCAGTCGACAATTTCGCCGTTGGAGCCAACTTTCCCCGTCCCAATTCAGAAAAAAGAAAGCGCTATCATTTTTTGATGAATAAGGAGGCGAAACAATGTCTAATGTGTATAAGAAAAGGGATTATACGCTCACCGGACCGGAAAACAAGCGAGCTCAGGAAAGAGGCTTAGTAGCAGCAGATTGGTATACGAGTCCCATTCCACGTCAGCGTCTTAAGGAGCTAATGAAGCGTAAAGATGGACCCGCAATTCGGGATACGATCATTATGTTTGCATGGCTCATAGTGACAGGTTTACTTGCCTATTATTCATGGGGAACTTGGTGGGCGATACCGGCGTTTGCCCTATATGGAATTAGTTATGCTTCTACGGCCGACTCTAGATGGCACGAATGCGGCCATGGGACAGCATTCAAGACAGCTTGGATGAATGATGTTCTGTATCAAATCGCCTCATTTATGGACCTAAGACCGCCAACCCCTTGGCGCTGGAGTCATGTGCGTCATCACACGGATACGTATATTGTCGGTCGCGATCCGGAAATTGCTATGACTAGACCACCCGTATGGCGGATCATTTTTGGAGAAATCGTGCATGTCTATGGCGGCTCAAGAGATCTCAAAAGCATTATCTTACACAGTCTCGGGAAGCTAACTATGGCTGAAGAAGATTACGTGCCAAAATCAGAATATACAAAAGCTATTTGGATTTCACGAATATGGCTGCTGATCTTACTAGGTATGATTGTTTGGTCAATTCAGATTGATAGTTTGTTACCGCTCATGTTTGTGGGTCTTCCCACCTTTTATGGTCCTATTCTCCTTCTTTTAGTAGGATTGGCTCAGCATTTGGGTTTACATGAAGACGTTCTGGATCATCGCTTAAATACACGGACGATTTATTTGAATCCCTTTTTTAAATTCCTATACTGGAATATGAATTATCACATTGAGCATCACATGTTTCCAATGGTTCCCTATCACGCGTTACCAGCGTTGCATAAAGAGTTGATGTTTGATTATCCGGCACCAAGTCCGAGTCTTTGGGCTGCACTGAAAGAGGTTATTACTGCACTGATTAAACAGAAGAAAGACCCGCATTATGTGGTGGATCGTCCTCTTCCTAGTACAGCGAGACCTTATTACTACGGCGTTAAAGCCGAGAAGGCTGCAACTTCGTTAGTGAGCGATGAGCCCGAAGCAATGATTAACTAAATAACTAAATCTAATCTTACTTGGAGGTACGTATGCAGCATTTAGATGGTTGGATTGAAGTATGTGAAGTTGATGCAATTGATGAGGAAGATGTTATTCGCTTTGATCAGGGAGATCGCACGTTTGCTATTTATCGTACAGCCAAAAGCAAATATTATGCGACAGATGGATTTTGCACCCATGAGAAGATTCATCTGGCAGAGGGGCTAGTGATGGGTAATCTCATCGAGTGTCCTAAACATAATGGTCGATTTGACTATACAACGGGTGAGGCGAAGCGTAAGCCGGTATGCGTCAATTTGAAAACGTACCCTGTAAAGTTAGAAGAAAATAAGATTCTCATTAAGTTGGATTGATGAGTGAAAAGAAGAGGTGATCATGTGGAAGATTTATGTGGAAAAACGGCATTAGTAACAGGATCAACGAGTGGTATTGGGAGGGCCGCGGCTATTGAGCTTGCGCGTCATGGGGTAAAGGTAGCCGTACATGGCATGAATGAAGAACGAGGCAATCAGGTTGTAGAGGAAATCAAAGTTTTTGGCGGAGATGCTATATTTGTAAGGAAAAATCTAGCACTTTCTGAGGCTCCGCGGGAGATTATCCAACAAGTTGTTGGTATGTGGGGCGGGCTTGATATCCTTATAAATAATGCGGCGCTTATTTGTAATAAACCAATAGAAAACCTCCAACATGAAGACTGGGACTCTTTGTTTGCTGTGAATGTGAAAGCTCCTTTTTTTCTAACGCAGGAAGCGCTGCCATGGTTAAAGAAAAACGGTACTGGTGTTGTTATTAATGTCAGTTCGATTAACCGCCTAGTGAATTCACACGACAATCTCGTGTACGATACAATGAAGGCAGCGTTAAACCATATGACCCGTGGACTGTCTCTTGATTTACGCGCGGCGAACATCAGAGTAAATGCGATCATGCCGGGAGGCACAGCAACGCCGCTGTTAAATGAATGGTTGATAAAGGCGAAATATTCACCAGAAAAAATCGAGAAAATCTTTCAAGAAGCACCGAACTTAGCCACTCCCGAGCAGATTTCAAATGTAATTGTGTTTTTGGCAAGTAAACGGTCAGCATGGATTAATGGTGCGGAAATTCCAGTTGACGGAGGATATTTTATAGGTGACTAAATACAGGAAGTGAAACGATTCGGGCGGAACAGGCACGCTTTACGTGGACAACGTGAAAATTACGAACTAGATGATGAATGAAGCTGAGGCGATGCATGCTTCAATTTGCGATACTGGCTAGGCGTGAGCCCAGTCTTTTTTTTGAACACACGGTAGAAATGTGTCATATGGTTAAAGCCAGCTAGAGATGCAATTTCCTCCATGCTTTGGCTGGTCTCAAGTAGTAAGCGGAGTGCTTCCTTCAAGCGCAGCTCAGTCACATATTCCACAAAGGAGCGACCTGTAAGCAGCTTGAACATGGTTGAGAAATAATTAACGGCCATGGTCGCTTCTGCAGCCGCTTCGCTAAGCTTGATGTCTTGGCAATAGTTAGCTTCAATAAACGCAATCGCTTTATCGAAATGACTGCGGTTCGCCTGCACATGCCGTTTATCATCACGATGGGACATGAAGGCGGCGTATTCTCGTCCAGCTACGACAAGCAGCTTCTGAATCAGGGATTTGATGATAAGTGTGAAGCCTTCTTCCCTTGCGGAGAATTCTGCGTTCATCTCATGGATGAGCCCTTCAATGGTTTGCTGGCCTTGGAACGAGAGGTTCAGCTTAGGCAGCAAGCTATCATTTAATTGCACAAAAGGATGGATAAAAGCAAACTTCACAAAGCTATCCATATCGCTTAAGCCGAGTAAGGAACTGTCCAATAAATAAGGCATGAAATCCATATGCACGAGCTCAATATCCTTATCCATAAACAACTCAAAGTCATGCTCATAATGAGGGGGAATCGAAAAAAGGTCACCCTTGACGAGCGTGGCTTTTTGATGTTGAACGACATGGACACAGCTCCCTTTCTGGACATAACAGATTTGGAAGTAGTCATGGGCATGGAGCCCGACTTGCTGCAGCTGCGTTTTATTTTTCACGGTAAGGTTAAAAGGGAAATCGGGGTTCATATTTTGTTCCACGGTGTAATAGCGCATTGGGTCTGACTCACTTTCTGTTAAGTTGCCTCCATCATCATTCAAAAACGGAAGAAAGTCTACTTTTTTCTGAAAAATCAGGATGGGGAACGTCCTTGAAATGGATTATAGTTGGGGTGATTATCAGAGAAAGTTAACTTAGGAGGGTCAAAACAAGATGTCTAGATTTTCGTATGGCACAGTGTTGAAAATACAAAGGGAATTTACGCTGGCGGATATCCGCCAATCGCTCCAAAGTATGAAAGAAATTGGCATGAATACGGTTGTGATTTGGCCAGCCATTTATTGGTGGGAGGATCGCACGCTGCCGCATTATCCGTTTCATACAGGCCGTAAAATTCTGGAAATAGCCGAAGATTTGGATATGAAAATCATTATGGAACTGGAAGGCCAGGTTACCTTCCTTGAATATATGCCAGATTTCGTAATGCGACCTGAGTACTTCGCCGTTGATCCTGATGGGCATTTCACCAACAAAGGGACAGGTTATGGGGTGATGAATTACAGCCATCCGGAAGTGCGGATGCTGATTCATAAGACATTTTCAGAAGCGGCTTCCCACTATAAGGATTACTCCTCGTTGTATGGCTATGATATTTACAATGAAACACGGTTTGAGTCGTATGATTGCTTTACACTCCAGGCGTTCCGAGAATGGTTAAAAGAGAAATATGGCACAATCGGCAATCTGAATGATATCTGGGAAAAAACGTACTACGACTGGTCACAAATTCAATTCTCGAATTGGATGTGGGCGAGTGTTATGCCGGTTGTTGACTATAACCAATTTAAGAAAGCGTACATGGGCATGATCCTGAAAGACTGGGCAGCTGTGATCAAAGCGGTCGATCCTCATCACCCAACTATCGCGGATAATGTATATGCCTCCGTTTCGAAGGATGAACACTACGCGTTGCCGCAGGATGATTGGAATGTGGCTGAAAATGTGGATGAATTCGGGATTTCCCTGTATCCGAAGAATGATGCAGTGGGATTGTCCCCCTCTCAGCGTTGGCAAACACTTTCGGGTGTGCACTCGGCCTCTCGTGAGGGGAGATTTTGGATTTCGGAGCTTCAAAGCCATAATGTTGCCATGTTTAATCCCTTCTCTGTCGTTCGTCCCTATCATCTGCGGTGGTGGTGCTGGGAAGCGATTTCCCACGGTGCCAAAGGAATTATTTATTGGAAATGGGACCCCTTCACCAAAGGTGTGCAGACGATGGGGCGCGGGCTTGTAGACACGCGTGGGAACTATTCCGTCCGTGCACTTGAAGCGGGTTCAATTGCTAAGATTATTCAAAGTCACGAAAGAGAATTCACTACGTATGACCGTGAGCTCCCTAAAGTTGCGATTTTATACGATAAGCTCAATCATGATTTTACAAAAGCCTACTCACGCAATCATGGCCAAAAGCTATCCGACTCCATCTATTTGGATTCGTTGGCTGGCATGTACGATGCGCTATGGGAGGAAGGAATTCCAGCTGATTATCTCATTCCAGAAGAGATTATCGATGGCACGGTGAACGTGTACAAGGCCCTATTTATTTCTAGTCAAGTGAATGTCAGCCATGAACTCGCTGCGGCGCTCCAAAAATATGCGGAGCAAGGGGGCGTTGTCGTCTGTGATGGACGTTTCGGAGCTGTGGATAACACAGGTTTGGTGCATCAGGTGTTGCCATTTGGGCAGAAGAATGAGGTGTTGGGTTATACCTTTGAAGATATTGACCCTGAAGAATTGGACATTCGTTATGGGAAAACAGATACAGTCCTGAACGGTTATTATGAAAGACAGATACTGCAAGTCTACAATGAGGATGTTGAGATACTAGGCAAATTTGCTAATGGAGATCCAGCTATACTCTGTACGCCACATGGCGAAGGCTCGATTATAACTATAGCCACCTTCTTGTGGTATGGGTATTTTATGGAGAAGCAAGAGAGTGTCAGAGCTTTTGTGCGGGAGCTTGCGGATACGCATGGGTTAAGGCTTCATCGTGCGAATTCATTCGGACTGAAGATAACAACGTTACGTGGTGAGGATGGGCTGTTGCTATTCATCATGAATTATGGTGCAGAGTCCATATCTTCCGAAGTAAGCTTAGTAGACATTGCAGCTGAGCAGTGTGAAATCAAAGATTTGTATGCAGATACAACTTTACGATTAGAAGCTATACATGGTGAACTGACGTTTCCTGTCACGGTTGCGGGTCATGATGTACGTGTATGTAAGGTTAGTTTCGAGTAAGTAAAGGAAGGGGCTTTGATGGTCTTATGAATATAGATAACAGAGAAGCGTTACATCAAAAGGTGCTGAAGCTGTTCTCTTCTCGCGTGTGGAGGACGTATTTCGGAGGTAAAGAGCTGGAGAGATGGCAGAGGAAGAGCGAGCCGCAAGACGGTGAGCTGCCGGAAGATTGGATTGCCTCTACCGTTAGAGCCCGTAACCCAGGTCGCGAGTCCATCATGGACGAAGGTCTTAGTTATGTACAGTTGGAGAACGAAGATCCTGTGCTATTGAAAGACCTTATCGATTGTGACCCCGCTGCATTTCTTGGAGAAGGGCATGTAGCCAAATTCGGCAATCAAACCGGGGTCCTTGTGAAAATGATTGATTCGCTCAGCCGCTTAACGATTCAAGTGCATCCGGATAAACAGTTTGCCAAAGACATCTTAGATTCTGATTTTGGTAAAACTGAATCGTGGTATATCCTAGGTGGCCGCACGGTTAATGGGGAGCCGCCGCATGTATTCTTCGGCTTCAAGCCAGGTGTGACGAGAGAGCATTGGGAGAAGCTGTTCCACGAGCAGAACATCCCCGGGATGCTAGAGGCGCTGCACAAAATCGAAGTGAAGCCTGGTGATGTGTTCTTTATTGAAGGAGGCGTTCCTCATGCGATTGGGGCGGGATGCTTCTTGGTCGAAGTTCAGGAGCCAACGGATTACACCCTTCGTACGGAGCGGACAACACCAGAGGGGCGTGTGATCACCGATTTACTTATTCATCAAGGAGCAGGTTTCAAAGCGCTATTTGATTGTTTCCATTATGACAGCTACTCCGAAGCAGACACGCTAAAGCAATGGCGCCGAGAGCCACAATCCATCTATCAGAGCGTGGGGGCAGAGGAATCCATTCTTATCGGCGAAGATGCGACAAAGCTCTTCGGGATGAATCGGCTACGCGTACGTACCTCCTACGCGCCTAAGCCGCGAAACACGTTCGTGATAGCGATCGTTGTTGCAGGAGCTGGGTCCATATCTACTGGCGTAGATCATAATGCAGAACGTGTGCAGTCCATTGCACGCGGAGATTTCTTGTTTATTCCAGCTTCTGTTGGAGAAGTAAAATGGTCTGCGGAAGCCCATTCAGAATTAGAAGTTGTGCTCTGCTTTCCACCACAATCCAATTAATAAATGAGCGACAACTTACGGTACTCACGGGGCGAAATACCTTCCCATTTATGAAAGACCCGAGAGAAATAATGAAGGTCATCGTAGCCAACGGTCTGCCCGATATATTCAACGGTCCATTCGGATTCACGGAGAAGGCGTTTGGCTTCGCGGTGACGAAGCATTTGTACATATTTATTGGGGGAGGAGCCTGTGACGGCTTTGAATTGTTTGGCCAAGTAATCTTCGTTGACATTCACGCGGGCAGCAAGTGACGAATTGGAGCAATCTTCCCCATAGTGATCGGATAGCCACTTCGTTAATTCTATAATTCTTCCTCCATACAATGTATGGGCTGTCTGTGTCATATTGAACTGAGATCGAAAAAGCCCAATGATGACCTGCCCCATGAGTCCTTTGCAAATAACGTCATAACCTGGATTCCGTTCGTTCCACTCATGAATGATGCCTTCCATTTGTTCAATCATCTGTGGGGTAGGTAGAATAACAGGTCGAGCGCTTAGTGGTTCAAAACCTTGGATAACGGGTTCCCTGCAAAAAAGAAGGGGATTTACGGTTTCGTCATCCACAATAATATCTTGATCAATCAAAATTTCAAGCTCGTCAAAAAAATCAAAATGAATGCCTAGAAATTCAGCCTCTGGCTGGGTTTCTATTTGAATAAAATGCGAAATACCAGATGAGATAAACAGCATCTGTCCTTTCTTCAACGGATAGCGATGCTCGCCAAGGTAAGCGACGATACTTCCTGTTTGGACATAAAGGAGTTCGAAATCATAGATTCGACGCTCGGCATACTCATAGCCATTGCGGGTTGTATGAAGTTTGGCCCAATGTACACTAGGAGAAATATCGCTAAATTGAGCTGGGAGTTGAAGTGGGAAGATCATGTCGGAAAAGTCCAATAAGTTATCTCCTTTCTGCAAATCTATTGCGATAACTCCATGATATCATTGATATATGAGATGTTCAATTGGATGAATGGAGTGAGCAATGTGAGCGAAAAAGTTCAAGTTAATGATGAATTTTCAGAGAGTTATACCCTGGGGAAAGACGTGATCGACGCCTATGCGAGAGAGGGACACACTTTGATTCGGGGATTAGCGAGTGCGCGTATGATTAATGAATACCGCCCTAAGATTCAGGAAGTTGTGAAGAGATTAAACCGGGAGTCCCGTCCACTTGGGGAAAGAGATACGTATGGGAAAGCTTTTCTGCAGATTCAGAATATTTGGGAACAAGACGAATTCATCTGTAGATTCGTATTTGCTAGACGCTTTGCCAAAGTGGCTGCTGAGTTGATGGGCGTAGGTGGCGTTCGTATGTATCATGATCAAGCGCTTTTCAAAGAGCCAGGTGGCGGCCATACCCCTTGGCATCAAGATCAGATCTACTGGCCAGTCGATACGGACAAAACAATCACACTTTGGATGCCACTAGTGGACATTCCACAAGAGGTGGGATCTATGACATTTGCATCTGGATCTCAAGAGAGAGGCTATATTAGCCGACTGGAAATTTCGGATCAATCTCACAAAACATTAAGTGATTACATCGAAAGTGAGGGTCTGCTGCAAGTCAATTATGGCGCGATGCAAGCAGGAGATGCGACATTCCATGCGGGATGGACGTTGCACAGCGCTCCTGGGAATCCAACGGCACTCACGCGCGAAGTGATGACGATCATCTATGTAGCAGATGGGACGTGTGTTCTCGAACCCGATACGAATGCGCGTAGGACAGATCTGCATAAATGGATGCCTGGCTTGAAGGCGGGAGATACGATTGCTAGTCCTCTGAATCCATTGATGTATCGAGATGAGGATAATTAATTTCACAATGTCTATACAAAGAAAGAAGCTGGCACTGATGTGGATCAGATGTCAGCTTGTTTTCTTTTCACGGTATTCAGTGGGCGAGCAACCGACAAGTCGTTTGAACAATCGATTGAAATGACGATAGTTCGGAAAGCCAACATCTTGAGCGATTTCAAATGTTTTACGGTCTGAGGCAAGAAGGAGCATCTTCGCTCGTTCAACACGCTGATTCGTGACGAAAGGCGTTAGCGGCTCGCCCGCTATTTTTTTGAAAACTTGACCAAAGTAATTTGCACTATAGTTAATACTTTCTGCCAGTTCCTCCAGGAGGTAGTTGCGTTCGGGGTGCTCTTTAATCGTTTGAACAATGGCTGCAACCGCTCGATCAATCGAAGGTCCATGCCCCATCTTATCTGTTAAGGTGTTCGTATAAGACATGCATGTCTCATACAAGGAGCGAAAAGTTTGACGATCCTTCAGCGCCTCCATCAGGAAGGTGTCGGATTCTCCATCACCATAAGTGTGAGGCTCTTTCGCGCGAAGGAATGTCCTCAGATCAGCCATCACCTCAGCGAATAAATCACGGACTTGAGAGGGTGACCATTTATGAGCAGCAGCTTCTCGATAGAAGATTGAAGCGGTGCTATCGTTTATCCATGATGAGGTTCCACGAAGTAATCCTTGGAGCAAGCGGTCCTTCCAAATCGCGCGAGTTTCTGTGGACAAATGTGTGTAATGGAAGTGTGCATCAATGGAGGAGAAGGGGATCCTTGCAACCCACTGTTCCCCATAATAAAACAAATCGCGCTCCCGGTACGTACGTTTGATCCAGGGTAATAAGGTTGTTAGCTCAACTTGCTTTGACGTATACAAATGAAGAACATAGCTCCCCATCTTCAAAAAGCGATTCAGGATGTCGGCGATTTGACGACTGGCATCTTCTTCCAAGCTTCGCACACCTCGGCACATAAGGAGAAAGCGCCCCTTGTCGAAAGCAATAATACAGCTTGGACCCCATAAGCTAACAAATTCTCTTAGCACATTGACTGCGGCGAATTGCCAAAGCTTGAGCTCCTCTGACATGTGCAAGGAGAAGCGAAGTGAACTGCGATCGAACTCGATCCAGAAGAGAGAGTGGGGGCCGGCTTGCGTCTCGTAACCAGATAAATCAAGATGCTGCAGCCACTCCTTTTCATGTCCAAGCAGCATGTCGAGAAAATGGTTCCTTTCTATATCCAGCTCATGGATTCGCAATCTTTTTTCCATGTCCTCCCTAGCGGCTCGAGCTTCTGACTCATTCAATATGGCAGGTAGCACATTCTCCATGGTACGTGTCAGCAGATCCTCATCAAGTAGGCAGCGCTCCTTTAATAAATAGGAGCATGCGCCTAATTCAATGGCTTGCTGCGCATAATGAAAATCCTCGTGACACGTCAGAATAATGGCATAGGGGGGATTTGCGAACGAGCGTTTTACGTCACGAAGCATCTCTAATCCGTCTTTCACAGGCATTGTAATATCCGTAACAATCAGGGCTGGGTGCTTCTCTTTGATAAGCAGATAACCTTCTTCACCATTGTCAGCTTCCCCGACGATTTCAAATAGATCGCTGCGTTTGTGAAGCATTTGCCGGAAAACTTGACGGGCTGGTGGCTCATCTTCGATTAAAACCACGCTGATTTTGGACATTGTGGGGTCTCCTCCTTCAAGTTTTGTATGGGAATTGGAAGCGAAACAAGGTGCCTTTGCCTGGAGAACTCTCAATATGGTAAGTAGATGGATGACCGTAAACGAGTCCTATACGTTCCCACACATTGCGAAGTCCAATGTTCTCAACACCCTGTTCTTTGGTCAGCAGAAGTCGAATTTGGTTGATACTGCCTTCGTCCATGCCTTTGCCGTTATCGGAAACTTCGAGAATGACAGCTTCGCGATCACCGGTCGCATAGACGCGAATACATAGAAGCCCTAGAATTTGCTTTAAGGGAAGTACACCATGAAACAGTGCATTTTCGATTAGGGGTTGAAGCAGCAATTTAGGAGTGGGCATGTCCATTAACCCTTCCCCGATTTCAATCTGTAAGGTAAGCGGCCGCTCATAACGAAGTTCAAGCATATGCATGTAATCACGTACGTACTCGATTTCCTTCGATAGTGGGACGAGCTGCTCGAAATTTTCCATAGAGTAACGCAACAGTGAGATTAAGCTACCCATCAGTGATTTGATTTTGGCATTTTCCCCAAGGTGTGCGAACATCAGAATCGTATTCAGACTGTTATACAGGAAATGGGGATTGATTTGGGATTGCAGTGCTTTAATTTCAGTGCGCCGTTTTAAATCAGCTGTTACCTTTAATTCAGCAACGAGTGTTTGCAGTCGAGATGACATCGTATTGAGTACATGGCTGAGTTCGCCAATTTCATTTGAAGTGCGTATCGTCGTAACGGCTCGGAAATCGCCTTGTTTAATACGATCAATATGCCTGCGTACGGCATAAAGGGGAAGGTATAAATAATACGCGAAGCCGAGCACGAAGATGAAGCCTATCACGCCAAGCAGAATGACTAAATAGCGGACATACTGCCGTATTCGGTCTGTATCCTCAGTCAATGCATGCTGTGGTATTTCTGAAATGAGTAGAGTAGCATCATAATCACTGGACTGCTGGACGGACAGAAGGGATTGATGGAACTGAAATTGGGCTGGCTTGTTCCTGTTCATCCATTCTGACAATACTATGGCAGTTTGTGCAGCAATATCATCTTTTGAACCCAGCCGTGTTGAAGCAAGAACAGCACCATGGCCAGTAGTAATCGTGAAGAAGCCTTTATTATCCTTCTCGACATTATCGATTAAACTATGAAATAAGTCTTTCTTAATGGAGATGAGCAGGCTGCCCTTGGCATCCAGCCAAGTATCAAAGGGAATACGTCTCTGGTAGTAGACATGCTCTTCATCGGAATCTAGATATATCCAAGATTTGCCCGATCGTAAGAACGCTTTGGCGGTATCGTGATAGAGAAGCTTATTGTCATAATCGACATTCCGTGATGTCGTAATCAATTGATCGTTCCATAGACTGTATAGCGCAAGGTCATTGTTACTGCGAAGTAGGGAAGTTGCAATATCCAGTGTTGCACTCGCTTCATTCACACGGATGACATCGCTGGAAAGGCTGCCCGTCGTCGTTAATGCGGCAAGCACCGACGGTGTGGATCCGTACTGATTGCCAATGGCTTGAATCTGCGACATCGTCGTTTCGATTCGTTCCATAAGCCCTCTGACCACTTGATCATTGATGCGGTTAACCTGCTTACGAATGGCAGCATCGGCGGCTTTCTGCGTACTTCCAGCAAGTATGAGCAAGGGAATGAGCAGCACGGCAAGCATGAATAAGAGAACACGAACGAAGAAGCTTCTTTTGACAAAAGTTAGAAAACGCAAGCTGTGCACCTCCTGGAAGTTTTCGATAGAAAACTAGCTTCGTAAGCATTTCCTGACTTTATTATAACCTACTTGTGGAGCGAATTAGGTGTTCTTTTGATAGGATTCACAGATCGGGTACACAGTTCGAGGGTTACGCCATGTTAGAAGCGTTTGCATTCCTCTTATAATGACAAGGTAAGTGATAACCAAGAGATGAGAGGGGAAGATTACATGGTTTTAAAAAAAGGAATGACGATCTTAGCAGCGACGATGCTGCTTAGCAGTATAGCTGCTGGTTGCTCATCTTCAAGCAGTACACCGAGCGCTACCCCAGGAAGTTCGACAGCATCAAGTACAACAGCGGCAACGTCGGCACCAACTACACTGAAGGTGCTTGCTATTATTTTCGGACAGCTGCCGAATTCAGAGAACAACGCAGCGAAGGCTGATATCGAGAAGCGAGGCAACGTCAAGCTCGATATTGATTTCGTTCCATCGGACGCGTATTCCGACAAGCTCAGTGTCGCTCTCACCTCAGGAGCAAAGTACGATCTCGTACTATTCACGGATCCCTTTGATAAGTATCAAAGCTTTGTCAAAAGCGGCGCGTTTCAGGATTTAACCTCTTTTATCAAAGGGAAAAAGAATCTCGAATTCATTCCTGAGCAAACGTGGAAAAACATGGAGAGTAGCGGCAAGCGTTTCGGAGTTCCAAGACCGCGTGGCTTATACGGTGGCGGTGAAGCGAATGTCATTATGCGTAAAGACTGGCTGGATAAGTACAACTTGCCTGTTCCACAAACGTTGGATGAGTTGACGAATGCCCTGAAAGTATTTAAAGAGAAGGATCCGGCTGGAAGTGGGAAGACGATTCCTCTCGTCATTAACAATCAACCAGATGCTTATACACAAATCCCACCATTTGGGATGGTTAATCCAATCGCTTTCGCTTTCGGAGTTCCGAATAGCTTTAAGGTTGATGGCGCAAAGGCTATCGCAAGCTTCCAAGCTCCGCAATACAAAAACTATCTAGATTGGCTCCGCACCGCTTACGCAGATAAGTTAATTGATAAGGATGCGCCTGTTCAGAAGGCGGCGCCGGCTCAAGATAAATTTTTCGCAGGCGTAGCAGGTGCTTATGTTGGCCAGGTTCAGCATATTGATCCAGCGGGCATCAATGTCAATAAGCTAGTGAAGACAGATCCTGCCGCCAAAATCGTAGCCATCCCTTCGATCACAGGACCTAATGGCAATAAAGGTGCAGCGGTTGTGTCTGGTTATTACGGCATTTGGGTCGTGCCTCAAGGCGTGGAGAAAGCTAAGGTATCGAAGATTGTTGATTTCTTGGATTTCACAGCTTCAGAAGAAAATGACGCATTCTTCCAAACTGGTGTTGTTGGTGTTCACTCAAACGGCCTCAAGAATGGGATTGCGGAGCGTACACCTGAGCAAACGAAAGCTTTTGCAAGTGATCGTATTGATTTGTTCGTCATGGAAAATCGCTACGATCCGTATTACTATGCGAAAACGATCATCGATCCTGATGTGCTGAAAGCAAGTAGAGCAACTTTAGAAGCAATCTCCAAAATTGGTGTCGTCAACCCGTTCCTCCCGTATATCTCGACAACGGCTGGCAAAAATCCGGATCATAGCAAGCCACTAGCCGCCGCCGCAACGAAATATGTGCTTGGTGAAGGTGACTACAGCCTTGTTCAGAAAGAAATTGATGCATGGTCTGCAGGGACTGGTGGAGCTATTCTCAAAGAATACATGGAACAATATTCGAAAGATCATCCATAAAGCTTAGTTTCATATTAGACAGATAGGTGGAATTCGGATGGGAAATACGATGAAACGATCGTTGCCGTTGTATGCGTTCGCGCTGCCTGGCATGCTGTATTTTCTTGTTTTCAAATATTTTCCGGTATGGGGGCTGTTACTCGCTTTTCAGGATTACAGCCCTTTCCGGGGTTTTTTCAATAGCGAGTGGGTAGGTCTTGCCAACTTTAAGGAGCTTTTTGCTAAAGCGGATTTTCTAATACTCCTTCGAAATACATTGCTATTAAGCTTGTATAATCTCGTGTTTTATTTCCCATTTGTGATTGTGCTAGCACTATTATTGAATGATTTACGATTCAAGCTGTATAAAAAGCTGGTGCAATCTGTTCTCTATTTGCCCCATTTTGTATCCTGGGTCATTATTGCAGGCATCACATTGATTTTCTTTAGTCCTTCCGGTGTCATCAATCATGCCCTGAATGATTGGGGCAGTAACGATATTCCTTTTCTCCTTTCCGAACATTGGTTCCGGCCGATGATGGTGTTGCAGCATATATGGCGCGATATGGGGTGGGGCACGATTATTTTACTCGCAGCTCTGGCGGGTATTAATCCTGAATTATACGATGCAGCCGATGTGGATGGCGCTGGTAAACTTCGCAGTATGTGGAATGTGACATTGCCAGGCATTCGCAGCACAATTGTCGTGCTTGTACTCCTTCAATTGGGCACAGCGCTAGATTCCAATTTCCATCAAATTTTTCTAGCGGATAATCCACTTGTCCATAAGGTTGCCAATGTATTTGATTTATACGTCTATCAAGTCGGGTTAGTGCAAGGCAATTTCTCCATGGCGACAACGGTGGGTCTCTTCAAATCAGTTGTTAGTCTCATTCTCGTCGTAGGGGCCAATTATGTGGCCAAGTTGCTCGGCGAGGATGGCATTTTTTAAAAGGGGGCGGAACATGAAATCACTCAAACTTTACGATTTAGCGCTTTCCGCTTTGCTTTTTATTTTCTGCTCCTTCGTCATTATTCCATTTCTGTATATGCTGGCTGTTTCGTTTAGCTTTGCTGCAGATTCGGAGGGCGGCGCTTTTTTCTTACTTCCACCAAGATGGACAATGGATGCCTACAAATATTTGTTCTCAACACCTGTCTTCATGAAGTCGGTTGGCAATACAGTTCTAATTACGTTCGTAGGAACGCTGCTTGGCGTAGCCGTTTCTATCTTGCTCGCGTATGCCTTATCTAAAAAAGAGCTCAAAGGGCGCAATGTCATGATGTCGCTCATCTTCTTAACCTTAGTGTTTCAGGTGGGGATCATCCCTAATTATCTTGTAGTGAAATCACTCGGACTGTTGGAGTCGTATTGGGCCGTTATGCTGCCCGTGCTTACGAATGCGTTCACGATTCTCATTATGAAAACCTTTTTCCAAGGGCTTCCGCCAAGTTTGGATGAGGCTGCTCGGATGGATGGCGCAGGAGAGACGCGGATTCTATGGTCGATCGTGATTCCACTCTCCACGCCTATCATTGCGACGTTTACTATTTTTTTCATGGTCGACAGGTGGAACGAGTTTTTCCATGCGATCATTTATTTGAAATCGGAGAAATGGCCGCTGCAAGCGCTGTTGAGGCAAATGGTTGTCGTCGGCTCCTCACAGACGGGGTCAGACGCTTCAACGGAAGCGATGTCACAGAATTTAGGACTCAATGTGAAAATGGCTGCCATTCTGCTCGCTATGTTGCCACTCGTGGCTTCCTATCCCTTTTTCCAAAAGTTCTTTGAGAAGGGCGCTACGCTAGGTTCAGTCAAGGAATAATTCCAAGTGCCGAGAAAGGCGATATTCCGTTCCAATGTGAACGAAATATCGCCTTTTTGATTTATTTTTTTACATGATTAAAAACCTAAATATCCCCTCATATAGCCCAAAGATTTCCCTATATCCACATTAGATTCGATTAGCTAAAATAGTAAAAGGTAAACACAATATCCGTTTGGAATATAATGTAAAATTTGGAGAGGGGGAGTTATGTGTTTCGAAAAATGCGGAACTCACTTCAATGGAAGCTAATCGTGATGATAACTCTGATCCTATTATTTGTGATTACGGCTATAGGAAGTATTAGCTATTACAAAAGCTTGAAAGCAATTAACTCAGATGTGGTCCGATTTAGTAACCAAATTTTAATTCAGGCCAAAAATAATTTGAGTCGCTATATTGATGACAATGAACAATTTTTCCAGACGCTCGGAAGCAGCAGTGAGTATCATGATTGGTTGAGTGTTAGTGCAGGAAGAGATTACTATATTTATCAATATTATAAAAATATGTCTTCCAAAATCATCGAACCATTTGTTGAGTATCACCCAGAAACGCTAGCCATTGTTTTTTATAGTGACCGTGGATACCAGAGTGTGTTCCGCAATCCCAACGAACTGGATTATGTCCTTAATCCAAACTATTCCATGAAGGATATGCCATGGTTTAAGGAAATACCTTTTTCTGGAAAAATGTCTAGATTTGTTTCTTTTAATTCGAGCTATTCCGATCGGATCGGATTACCTACGAAGCTGCCCGTCTTAACCTATGTGCAGAAATATAGCTTTGCCGGTGAAACCGGGTATCTACAAGTCGATATTTCGTTGATGCCAACGCAAGCTATATTAGATGCAATTGAGTTGGGAGCGAATGGGGAGACTTTAATTGTCGATGAAGCTGGCACTATTCTAACCGCACCTCGAGTGGAGCGTGTTGGTGCGCATATTAAACCAGAACTTCAAAATCTACTGAATGATCATACATCTGGTTCCTTTTACCGTAAAGAAACGAAGCAAATGATCGTATATCAGGACATTCCTCGCACCAATTGGAAAGTTATTGCAATGGTCCCTTATAGTGATTTGGCTAGCAGTATATCAAGTATCCGAAATTGGACGGCATTGATGATCATCATCGGTATTGTTGCCGCCAGCATATTAGTATTTCTGGTAGCGGCTTCTATTACAAAACGGTTAAAGGAACTTCGAAGGACCATAGGGATGACGCAGATGGGGAGGCTCGATATTCGGATTGAGGTGAAGGGTACGGATGAAGTAGCAGAGGTAGGTGCTGCTTACAATAATTTACTTGATCGAATAGACACTTACATTCACCAACTAGCGGAATCTAAGACTGTACAGCAGCATGCCATCTTATCGGCACTTCAATCTCAAATTAATTCCCACTTTCTTTATAATGCACTTGAATCTATTAATTCAATGGCGAATTTGGCAAGACACCAAGGTATTCAGGACACAACAATTGCACTTTCGAACATGCTGCGTTATACGTCTAACTACCATGAAGTGCTCGTTTTTTTGGAAAATGAGATGGAGCATCTGTCCGATTATATTCATATTATGACTATCCTTTACCGTAATGAGATTCAATTTCACCTCGACATTGACGAGAACGTAAGGAAAACAAGCTGCCTGAAAGCGATCGTCCAGCCATTTGTGGAAAACAGTATTAAGCATGGCTACGAGACAACGGCTGAGCCTATGGAGGTCAGAATTGCGGCCCGAATGGAAGGCGAAAAGCATGTGCGAATTGACATATGGGATAACGGACTTGGTTTCACTGAGGACAAGCTAAAAGAGCTGCAAACGTTGCTAACTTACGAACGTCCGGTTCAGGAGTTCATGCAACTGTCCCGTGTTGGCGTGCTTAATGTGCATTATCGGCTCAAAACTTTTTACAAAGAATCTCTTTCTGGTGTTACAATCAACCATTCAAATACGGGAGGAGCACACATTTCAATTATATTCCCTTATAAAATCAAGGAGGTGACTGCTCTATGATCCGTGTATTGTTAGTTGATGATGCTCCGCTCATACGTGAAAGTTTAACGCAATCCGTGGAGGAATTTAAAGATACCATCGTTGTCGCAGGTTGTGCGGCGAATGGGCAAAAGGCATTGGAATGGTTGGAAACCCATTATGCCGATTTGTGCATAACGGATATTCGAATGCCCGTTATGGATGGACTAACTTTGATTGAACATATTAATAAACGTTTTCCTTGGATGATGACTATGGTGGTATCCAGCTATGATGATTTTGAATATGCCAAGCAAAGCATTCAACTGCAAGCACTTGATTACATTCTAAAGCCGGTCAACCGAGAACTGCTAAATAAAGCGTTAGGGAGAGTTGAGGAACGAATGAATCAGGAGCAAAGTCGTGATGCGGATTCCTTTCTACTCAAGAAGCTCCCTCAACATCGGGTCTGGATGGAGCGCTGGCTAGAACAGATCCGCACACTGCAAACGGAAACCATGCCCCTGTTAATTGTAGAGACGATGGAACTACTGGAAAGTTGGGTGGATGGCAAATATCATTTGCTCAATGCGCTATCTAACGCTTGGCTTCAAACGCTTATTGAGGAACTCACGGAAGTCAAGATTCATTTGGAGCTGGATGAGGGCGAGGATTTGGGCCTAGGGGATAAAAAACTGTCGTTAGCATCCATAAGGAGCTATTTTCGACTATGCGCTGTGCGCAGGCTGGAGGAGGGAGCTTATCACATCGTAGAGGCGATGCGGGGGGTGAGGGATCATCAAAAGGTGCGGAAGGTAGAACAGATCAAGACATACATCCAGCAGCATTTTGCTGAAAATATAAATCTGCAGGAGCTTGCACAGGTCATTGACGTGAACAAGTCTTATATGTGCACTTTGTTTAAGCACGAAACCGGGATAACGGTACTGAACTATATCATTGCGCAAAGGATGGCGTACGCCAGAAATCAATTGCTGAGTACGGATTTGAAGGTATACGAAATTGCAAGTAAAACCGGCTATGAAGATGTTGTCTATTTTTCACAAATATTTAAAAAAATGTACGGTCTTAGCCCGCTCGATTATAAAAAGAGAATGAAGTCTTGATCAGGTTAATGAGGTTAATCAGCTTCTAATTCACGCGTTGTTAAACAAAAGTAGCCCTTGATCCTTTCAGTAGAGAGATCACGGGCTTTATTTATTTGTATGCCTTAAAACGAAATATTCTCTAATAAAATATAAATATTCACTGCTACAAGCCTCTGGTTGTTACGTTCTATAATAATGGTAACAGAGAAACAGCCATTCGTAGACGAAGGAGAGTGAGGGATGGATGAACCAAGCAGGCTTATCGCAATCATCCGTAAGAGAGACAGTAGATACGATTAAGAAGATTAAAAAGGAGCCCTTAACGCGGTATATATATAAGAATTGGCCGTTATATGTCATGCTCATACCGGTATTCCTATATTTCATTACATTTAAGTATGTGCCTTTGCTAGGGAGTGTCATTGTTTTTCAGAATTACAATATTTTTAACGGTTTTTTTGATAGTGAATGGGTGGGATTACGTTGGTTTCACATCTTGTTCGAACAACCTCATTTCTTTCGGATATTCAGGAATACATTAATTATTTCCTTATATCAAATTGTGTTTGCATTCCCGGCGCCGATCATTCTGGCTCTTCTATTAAATGAGATTCGAAGATCCTCTTTTAAGCGGACTGTGCAGACCGTTGTGTATCTTCCTCATTTTCTATCTTGGGCGTTGGTGTACGGACTAGCCTATATGATGCTTTCCCAACAGACAGGGATGGTCAATCAACTGCTTTCCTATTTCGACGTGGGTCCCTTTAGCTTTCTACAGTCGGCATCTTATTTCCGATCAGTCGTTGTGGGAGCGGGGGTATGGAAAGAGATGGGATGGAGTACGATCATCTTCTTGGCTACACTTACAGGAATATCCCCTTCCTTGTACGAAGCTTCCAAAATTGATGGAGCCAGCCGCTGGAAGCAACTCTGGCATGTGACCATGCCTGGAATGCTGCCAACCGTTGTCATCCTACTGCTGCTCAAAATTGGGAATGTGCTTGATGTCGGATTTGAACAAATTTATATTTTCTTGAATCCCATCTCGTATTCCGTAGGGGAAGTTTTGGACACGTATTCTTATCGCATCGGTATTCTAAATGGACAATTCAGCATTACAACAGCCATTGGACTATTCAAGTCCATCATCGGGTTTGTGTTGCTTATCAGTGTAAATAAGGTTAGTAACAAACTAACAGGCGAAGGTTTATTTTAACAAATGATGCCAAGTTTGCTAATGTAAAGATCTCAGGAGGTAGTCAATTGCCTATCAAATTATCACGTAGCGAGCGGTTATTCGATATATGCAACATCGTGCTGCTCAGCATAGTCAGTCTTATTACACTCATTCCACTGTTACATGTTGTTGCAGGCTCATTCAGCTCTGCGCAGGCCATCCTTCACAATCGCGTTACGATCTGGCCAGTAGAACCGACGCTAGAGCATTTCAATCTTGTTATTCAGACGCCGAGCTTTTGGCATGCTGCCTGGATGACAGTTAAAGTAGTTGTTATCGGCACAGCGGTTAATATGTTTCTTACTATACTGGGTTCATATCCCCTATCTAAGAAAACGATACGCGGGCGCAAATGGATCTTGATGTTCATTGTGTTTACGATGGTGTTTCAGGCTCCAATGATACCTACTTATTTGATTGTAAAGTCTTTAGGACTTTTGAATACGTTCTGGGCGCTTATTCTTCCGGGCGCTATCTCAGCTTTTAATATGATTCTCTGCATGACCTTCTTCCGGTCCATTCCCGATGAGCTGTTTGAAGCAGCAAAGGTTGACGGGATGGGCGAGTTCCGAATTGTTTGGAAAATCGTAGTTCCTTTATCCAAGCCGATCATGGTCACTCTTCTCTTGTTTTATGCTGTTGGACATTGGAATGCCTACATGGGGCCACTATTGTACATTAATGACCGTAATATGCAAACGCTTCAGATGTATCTGTATTCTCTGATATCGATGGGGAACAGCAACGATATTGCTGCTGCGGCTTCCTCGGAAGCAAGTATTACCTTGGTTCCGGCAGCTATTGAAATGGCTACCATCGTATTGGCGACAGCCCCCATTGTGCTCATGTACCCATTTTTGCAAAACTACTTTATCAAAGGCGCCACATTAGGTTCAGTCAAAGAATAAGCCATCTATCGTTATGAGAGGCATAAAGCCTACATATATAGCTTCACTGTTAAATAATAAGGAGGTTTATCACAATGAAATTCATTAAAAAAGGGGTTCCAATCGTTTCGGCAGCAGCTATTATTATTGCTTTGACAGGCTGTGCTTCGAATACTTCAGAACCGCAAACAACTCAAGCTGCTGAAGCAACCACAACGAAACCAGCAAAGATTCGGATTTTCACATCCGATTTCTCCCAACCCGTTCCTGGTGGCAAGGCCATGGATGATCCTACACTGAAATATGCAGCGCAGAAAACAAATACAGATTTGGATATTGTATTCCTTCCCCATGGTCAGTACGATCAACAGCTGCAAACCAAGTATGCTTCAGGCGATGTAGCCGATGTGGTTATGGGCTGGGGCGTTGGCGGGGATCTATATGATAACAATCAATTGATAACGCTCAATGAGTATATTGATAAATATGGTCAAAATCTTAAAAAAGCAATCCCGCAAGCATCTTGGGACGCAGTTACTCGGAATGGGAAAATATATGCCATTCCTGAATCGGCGAACGGCAATGTGACAGAAAACCGCGTGTTATTTGTCCGCAAGGACTGGATGGATAAAGTAGGCATCAAAGACGCGCCGAAAACGCCTGAGGAGCTTCTCACGATGCTTCGTGCCTTCCGGGACAAGGATCCCAACGGCAATGGCAAGAAAGATGAAATTCCTTTTTCAGGAAGAGAAGCATTGTCTTGGGTAGAAAATATATTGGGCATGTATGGCCAAAATCAATATACCGCTAAATTTGAAAACAATGAATTTATACCAGGTTATCTTACTAGTAATATGAAACAAGGTCTTGGCTTTCTCCGCCAGATGATGGACGAGAAGCTCATAGACAGCGAATTCATGACAAACAAAAGAAATATTTGGGAACAGAAAATTCAGCAAGGTCTAGTAGGTGTATGGAATCATGATCCGGCTCTGGCATGGGATTGGCAGGATCGTTTGAACAAGTCATTGCCTGGGCAAGGGGCTAACGTTATCGCGATCCCGACACCGAAAGCTCCTGGCGTTGAGAACGTAGGATTTAAACGAGGGGCGAACAATAAGGTTTATTTAGTTACCAAGAATGCTAAGGATCCGGCAGCGGTTATTAAGTTCTTCGACTGGTTGGTAACGCAAGAGGGGCAGGAATTTGTTAACTTTGGGATACCGGGAGATACCGTTACCAAAAACGGTGGACAAATCGTATACGACAAGCAAAAGGATACGGACAATAAGACAGCTAGCTGGCGACCTCTTGTCTTAAACCTTGTCGGATTCAATGAAGAAATTCTTAGAGTCAAGCTTGGTAACGATGAAGCGTTGGCTAAGCAAAAAGCAGCTTTCGAGGTTGCACGAAATGAATCTATTCCTGACTTAGCGGAAGGAATGCCGACGATTAAATCGAATCAACCTGAAATTCAGGATTTTGGATCATTTAGCTCCCCACTATTCTTAGAAACGGCGGCAAAAATTATTTTAGGTGAAAAGCCCGTTGATTCGTTCGATGATTATGTGAAAAAATACAGATCACTTGGCGGCAACGAAGTCATCCGTCAAGCAACAGAATGGTATAACACGAAAAAGAAATAATTGCTTTGGTTAGGTAAACAGTAAAGAGAGTGTAAGAGAACTAAAGTCTCTTGCACTCCTGTTTTTTAAATTGTTGAGAAAGGGGATTGATGGATGTGTTTTCCAATATGTCTAAAACATGCTGGTCCAGAATTCTAATTGTTTGCTTACTTGTTTTTAACTTGAGTGGAGTTTTCTCGATCGGTTCTAAGGTTGTTTCGGCATCAGATGCGCTGATAACAAGTGAGGCAGATGCTTACGTAGATGCAGGGAGTGGCAATATTGCCACACAGACTCAGAACTTTAATTTTAATGAATTGCGATTAAAGGAGGATACTAATAATCAAACAAGCACTCCGTATACGAGAAGGGCATATATTCGTTTTGATTTGAGTAGTGTTCCGGCACCATCTGCTATTACCCAGGCTAAACTGAGGATATACGTAAATGCTGGTTCTGCCGTTGGTGTTAATGTTTACGGTATATCTAATGACGCGTGGATTGAAAGCGCTATTAATTGGGTGAATAAGCCTGACACGGGGAACTTACTTAGTCAAATGACGCTCGGAAACCTAGAAGGATATTACGAACTGGACGTAACGGATTATATTAAGGCTGAAAAGAGTGCAGATGGTAAAGCATCCCTTGCGTTTATGGCGACAGCGAACGTTAGCCGTACTATTTATTCTAAGGAGGCTTCCAGTATAGCTCAAAGGCCTGTGCTCGTCGTAACGTCAGACAGTACGGCCCCTGTCTATCAGAATTCCGTTGTGGATGCAACCTATCGGAACGTAACCTTGTCCTTTAATGAGCCATTATTTAATAATCGGACGGGTTCCATTAAAGATGCCGTGTATGTATCATCGGACGGTAATTCGTATCTTCCATTAGGTAGCGGAGATACCGCAAATCTGAACGGTAACTTGTTGGAAGTCAGTTTACTGGAACCACTAAATGGATTTGCCAATAAATTGAAGGTGCAGGCAAATTCCTTGCATGATGCTGCAGGTAATGTCATATCCACAGAAATTGTAACTGGTGCTCTTAGAGGACTACCAAACGGAATTGAGCCTGTTCTTATACAAACCTTATTAGGGAGTAGCGGGAAAGTCGTCAACTTGGTATTCGATCGGGAGATCAGTCGTACCGGTTCTTTGGATCATTTAAAGTCACATATACAGATTTCGACGGATGGAGGTTCGACGTATCACAGCCTTCTAGAAGCGGATCAAGTAAACGTTGCTGGTACCCACTTGGAGATCTCTTTAAGTGAAGCACTTACCGGAAGCAGCAATCGGATAAAAGTAGCAGCCGGAACACTTCAATCCATTGATTCGGGAGCTTTAACGAGCTCAGATACGATTTCCAATGTACTAAAAGGTTTGGAATCTCGTCGATCATTGGCCATACAAGCTGATGCGAAAGTGGATAGTGGGGCAAGTAATCTAACCACGAACTACGGCTCCGAGAGCTCAATGATTCTTAAAGAAGGGGGAGCCACCTTCAATCGACGTATTTTCATGAAATTCAATGCATCTGATGTCGGGATTATTAATACAGCCAAGTTGCGTTTGTATTTCACGGATGCTGGTACAGCTCCTGAATCATTGAAGATTTATGCGGTCAATAATGACAATTGGTCGGAGAACAGTATCACATATGCCTCTCAGCCTGCGTATTCAAACATGATTAATTCCACAAATGTAGGAGTCACTAATGGCTGGTATGAGTGGGATGTGACCACATATTTGCAAGAGCAAAGTCTAACGGATGGCATGGCTTCCTTTATGCTAATGGGGACCTCATCGATCAATCGTTACGTATCAAGTAAAGAAAGCGGTGCTCTAGCCCCACAGCTCATCATCGATTATGACACAGCTGCACCAGTCATTTCGGAGAGCCAAGTGAGTAATGAAAACAAAACAATAACGTTAAACTTCAATGAAAATATTTACAATCATACGGCAACGAATGCGGACCTGAAAGCCAGAATCCTCCTTTCGCAAAATAACGAAGCGTACGCCGCATTGAGTGGGCAGGATACGGTCTCTATAAACGGGAATAAACTAGTCATTTCCTTGCAGGACAGATTGAATTCAGCGGGGGCCCAGATTTCAATACTTGGCAGTACTTTACAAGATGGTTTAAATAACGTAGCTACAGAAGCTGTAGAGACAGGAACATTAACCTATGATGTTAATTCACCTTTACTAACAAACACGGTTCAACTCGATCCCACGAATACAATATTGACGGTGAATGCGAACGAACCCTTATTCAGCAATATGTCTGACAACACAGCGCTCAAAGCAACTGTTCAATTTTCTAATGACGGGATTAACTTTCACGCAATGGGAAGTGGCGACTCGGTTACTGTCACTGGTGGATCTCTGATTGTTACTATGGCGTCCCCTTTGATTGGCAATACGAACAGGGTGAAGGTTTCATCTAGTGCTTTGAAGGATGTATCTGGGAATATCGCAGCGACTGAATACATGTCATCTCCTATTCATGCAGACGCTTCCAGCCCACAGCTACAATCCTATTATGTGACTAATTTTAATAAAAAAGTGACGATTGTGTTTGATGAAGGTATCTTAAACAACATGCCGAGTGAGGCTGCATTGAAAGCTTCCGTGGAGATCTCCAGAAATGGAGGGGGGAATTACGTTTCGCTAGACGAGCAGGATAAAGTTACACTAAGCGGACGTACGCTTACTGTTCAATTGTCCGATGCATTGACAGGAGGTACTAATCGCTTCCGTCTCGCAGCAGGAACGGTGAAAGACCCAGCCAATAATGCAACTGCGGATATTATTGAGACTGGTGATATCAGTGCGTTAGCCATCGTTTACCCTTATGCACCTCCCAATGAAGAATCGCTTTATTATGCCATGATCGATTCGAAAGACATCACATTCAGCAATGCAGCCGCAGCTCTAGGCTCTACGGCAGAAGCAACAACGTCAGGTGCTTTAGCTACGCTTACAATGGCGATTGCTTCGGGAGACAGGAACCCGGATTATATCGACAGATATGTCAGCTCCATTCGAAAAATGCTTACTACCAAATTGAATATGCCTAACCTGATGGGAGGTCTCGATTCAAGATCACAGTCTCAGATGGTGTACGCGGTTGCAATGATGTGGAATGATTCGGAAATTATGAATCAATTCACTACGGATGAGAAATCCAAGCTAATCACATTTTTGAAAGCTGGGTTAATCAGTACGGCGTACACGCTAAGCGATTTTGACCAGTACGATAATACGAGACCTGGGGACAGAATTGGTGTAAACGGAGATACGAATGTATGGAATGGAGGTAATACGAATCACTCTGAACCTAATATGACTATCTTTTATGCGGCTTCCTTGGCATTAGGACTGGAGAATGTTAAACCAATCCTACAGTCGTTCGATCTTCAGACATTTATTAATGAGTTGGACAGTCAGGGACTGACTGCGATTAAGGAGTGTTTTGCTGCAACAACTACGTTTGGTTCGTTATCTGCTAAAGCGACAATGATGCAAAACATTTTGAAAAGCAATAAGTGGTCCTTCAAAGGAGTAACTTTGGAAGAATATCTGTCCAATCCTATGAAGCTCTATGAGGCGACTCAAAGCTACATGTGGTCACTTGTAGCCGAAGATGGCGACTATATGGGTTCTGCTGGTATGGCACAGGAATTCAACTCCACGGACGCTGCTGGAAACCGCCAAAGTGCAACTTATGTTGTATTGGGTATTGATCCTTCCTTATTGAATAGAATATTGCTTGATTACTATGGTTTCTGGCATGCTCCTGGTAACGAAGCAATGGCCGAGGAAATTGATGGTTGGCAAAAGGTGGGGGTTTCCGATTATTACGCTAAAGTAATTAACGGGTACTACACACAGTCGTGGATGGGGACTCATGTTGAATATTTAACAACGTTCAGGTATTTCCTGGATACAATGGTATCCTTGGGATTGTTAAATCCATCTATTTTTAACGATACGTTCAATTATGAGTCAGGTGACCTCGTTTCTGATCAATGGCAACAGCATAGCGGGAATTGGAGCGTAGTGAATGATTCGATCATTCCATTTAATACAAAGGTACCGTTAACTAGTGCAGCTGGAGCTACAGCCATTGATCCTCATGAAAAAATATTGAAGCAGACGGATATGGCCGGAACGTCATTGATCTATTCGGAGAAATCGTTTCAAGACGTAAGCTATATGGCATGGGTCAAGGCACAGCAATTTGGTGAATTTGGTTTGTTAGGAAGAGTAGTGGATGCCGATCATTATTATCTGTTGTCCTATGATGGCAGCAAAATTGCCATAAAGAAAAACAATGGCGGTGTCATAACAACGCTTCAGGAAGCAGCTTATTCATTGAAACAGGGAGACTCTTATCGGTTCCGCGGAGTGTTCACTGGCAACCAAATTGATTTTTATATCAATGGTCAAAAGCTGTTAAGCACAACAGATGCAAGCCAAGCCATTTTAAAAGGTTCAATTGGCTTATTCACAAACCATGCGGAAGTGAAGTTTGATGGAGTATTGGTACAGAACTCTATCCCACCCGTTACGCATATCAATGAATCCAAGGTTGGAAATGGCCAGGTTCAACTCTGGTTTGAAGATGTAGAAGGCGCGATGGTATACCGTGTGAAATACGGGACTCAGCCTGGCATTTATACGAACACGGTAAACACATCCAAGCATTCGCCTGTTATCACGGGGCTTACCAACAATGTCCCTTATTATTTTGTGGTAACGGCAGAAACCTCTGTCGGCGAGAGTGCGAATTCCAACGAGATAATGGTAACGCCAAGAGTTCCCACGGCAACGGTTCCAGTGTTGAACAGCTTAGTGGCTGAAGGAAATAGCGTATTCGTTAATTTCACAATGGATGCAATCAATACTTCTTATGTCATCAGAATCGGTACCGCTTCCGGTAAATATACGCAAAGTATTGCAGACGTTCCCGGTTCGGGATATGCGATTACGCTACCTGCTTCTCAAATTCCCTACTACATAGTCGTTACTGGAGAGAACGAATTTGGGGAAAGCAGCCCTTCGAATGAACAGCGTGTGGTAGGCAATGGTGATAAATTGTTTAGTGATGACTATAACGACGGGGAATTCTCTTCCGATTGGATACTATCCAACGGGAATTATAGCTTCACTGAAACGGATGGCAACAAGCGGATTATCGCAGAAGGAAACAATCCGGACCGGATGTGGATGAATCAAGGTTCCGAATGGATGGATTACAAAGTGTCCGCCCAAATTGAATTACCGCCGCAGAATGTAACAGCAACGCTTATGGAAGCTTATCTTCTGGGAAGAACAACCAATGCAAACAATTATTATCTGGTAGGGTATAAGAAAGATTGGACCACGGGTCAGGAGATGGCTGTAATCAGGAAAAAAGAAAATGGCATCCTTACAGTTATTAAAGAACAGGCTTTTTCGCTTTCTGCTGGTGAGCATTTGTTTGAAGCGGAGTTCGTTGGAGACATCATTCGTTTGCGCATAGACGGCGCACAAGCTGTTGAGGCGCAAGACGCGGGTCTTGCAAAAGGCACGGCAGGGATACTTGCTTCAAATGCTCATGTTCAATTTGATGATTTTAAGATTGAGCTATTGAATGGATTAATGCCTCCTGTAGTTACGTTAGCTGATCCAACGGAAAACGAGATTAAGGTTTTGTTCGATCCGGTTGATGGGGCAGTCGCATACCGAATTAAGTATGGAGAGGAGCCTGGGACGTACACTGGGCAAATTACTGTAACTTCCATTACACCTAATGGCGTCGTGATCCCAGGTTTGTTAACCGGGAAAACCTATTATGTAACGGTAAGTGCAGTTAGCTCTTTGTTTGAGAGCACTAATGCAACTCCTGTATCGATTACCACACTAGGTACAGAGTCTGAATCCGGTGAGAATCCAGCTTCAGGTAGTGAAGATGCTGATCAAGGCAGCTTAATAAAAGAAACTGATACTGTAGCGATAGAGCAAAATAGGATAGAGGTACAACCGCAGATACGATTGAAACTGCCTTACGAGCTTCCACTATTGGTGAGGACGGGGTAAAGTCTGTCATCATTCAAATTCAGCATGTGGATGGCGTCAATGAATATGTTCAACAGCTTCCATCACAGCTATTTCAGGCGGAGGGGCTTCATTTTAATCTGATAATTCATACAGAGATAGCTGATTTGACGGTTCCGAACACTATGTTTAAACAAGCGGACCTTGCTGGTACAGACAATATTGCGCTTACTTTTAAAGTCGCTGACAAGAATTTACTGCCTGATAAAAATCGCATTAAAATTGGTGACAAAAAGGTTATTGATGTAAATATTGAGCTAGATGGTAAGGTGTTTGAATGGACAAATAAAAGGGGGAATGTTCAAATCTCTATGGATTACTCCCCTACTGCCGAGGAATTGCGGAATCCAGAACATATCGTGGTATGGTATTTGAACAACCATGGAGATATGGTGAAGGTATCATCCGGCAGATATAACTTGTCTACAGGCAAAGTGTCATTCACAACCAGTCATTTAAGTACGTATGCTGTAGGTTATGAAATGAAAGCTTTTACGGACCTATCTGATTTCAATTGGGCAAAAAAACAGATCGAAATTCTGGCTTCTAAGGGTATTATTAACGGCATATCGGAAACGGATTTTGCTCCAAAATCCCTTATTACACGGGCCGACTTCTTGTCGCTGCTCGTTCGGACTCTAGACTTAGATGCTGATGTCACTACAGGTTTCGCAGATGTCCAGATGACTGATTACTATTATCAGGCGATTGGAATTGCGAGATCACTCGGTATTGCCCAAGGCTCAGGAGACAACATATTTAATCCATCTGCACCGATTACACGCCAAGATATGGTCGTTTTAACGACAAGAGCACTTCAAATCGCGGGTTATGAGTTGGGCGCGGGAAACACAGCGGATATGAACATGTATACGGATGCCTCGGATATCGCGGGTTATGCTGCTTCAAGTGTATCGCTGCTTGTGGGTAATGGCTTGATTGAAGGGGATGAGTCGAATAAACTCCATCCTCACACCAATACGCTCCGAGCGGAGGCTGCTGTACTGCTCTATCGGATTTATAACCAAATTCACTAAGTTGTATCGGGGCTTCTGAGGGATGTTCGGAGGGGGCCCTTTCTCTAGAGATAAATATAGCTGGCTAATTACTACCTATTATGATTAACATAGAGATTACTAACATCGTGAATAGTTGTATTTAACCACTTGAGGTAAGGTGCCCCCATGAATTCAGAACAAATTCGATATATTCTACAAGTAGCCACAGAACAATCAATACGAAAAGCAGCAAATAAGTTACATATAACTGCCTCAGCCATTAGTCAATCCATTCAATCATTAGAAAACGAACTAGGAATAACCATATTCCAACGAACTAGCAAAGGAACAATTCCAACACTTGAAGGCGAAATCGTACTATCAAAACTTTTGGATATAAAAGCTAAATATATAGAATTATACGAAGAAATTAATCGTGCAAAAAATGGGGATTATTTGAAATTGAGGATATCGTATTCTAATACATTTGGACATATCATTAAACAAGCGTTAGTTTCTTTCAAAAAGGAATTTAAAGATATCCAAATAGAGCTCCTAGAAAAATTACCTCAGCAGATTTGCGAAGAAATTACAACCAATAGCATCGATCTTGCTTTTATTCCTGAAGAAAAAGAATTAATGAATCGGAATCTTGATATTGAAACGCTATATACAAGCCATTTTTGCATTTGCGTTGGAAGAGAGTCTCGTTTTCGCTTTAAAGAATATTTAACATGGAAGGATTTAAGAAACGAATCCATCATTGTTCTCGACTCTATCTCTCATAAAGAAATGATCAAAAGAGCAAATTTAGATGGGAATTCGATTTATGTAACGGTGACCGTTACTGAACCAATGGGTGAGTTTATAATGAAATCGAATGCCTTTACAATTATGGACAATTTCACAGTAAAGGGCCATGATCACATTATTAATGGAACTCTAATTCAAATTCCATATAAAAATCCAGATTTTTTATATAGAGATATTTGGGCCGTTCATTGCAATACGAATCTAACCAGCTATACTAAGGCATTCTCAAAACATTTACGTGCTCAATTTGATTAAAAAGAGTAAGCACTTCGTGGGACAGCCCCTTTATTAATTCACTAACAGAATTCATGGGGCACCTTACCTCAAGTGGATAAATAAAACTGTACACAGTGTTAATAATATCTGGGTTGAACCTACTCATTTAAATAATATAATTACAAGATGATGGAGAAGTCTGCTTTATCATCCATTTATTATATATAAATTTAGTTTCATGAAAAAGCTGAACCGCTTCTCGAAACGGTACAATCGGCCTGTTAAGCATCTATGCTCATATAAATGATTTTGACAACATGAGAGAAATGAGGAATACAGCTTGGATGAGAATATCCATGATTACGAGAAAGCTAGCCTGAGTTTGGAGTTTGAAAGTAGACAAAAATATCTCGACGAACTTAGGCAGCAACTGGAAGTTTTGAAGGATCCTACAAACAAAATCAGCTCTAATGAGCTGATCGAACAATCGAGAGAATGGTACCGTATCGGCCATACCATCAAAGGAACCGCCCCGATTCTGGGAATGGTTCGCATGGGAAGAGTAGCTGCCCAATTCGCCGAATGCTGGGAATGGAGCTACGAAACGAATTACTTATCAGGAAACGACGTTCAAAGTCAGTTTCAGGATTGCTACATGGTCAGCCGCTCCATTTTATATGAGCTTGAAATGGAATTTGAAGCCAGCTGCAAGGAACTTCTGTTGGAACAAAAGCAAGCACCGCTCAAGGAGGTCCTCCCCTCTCAACTCTTAGGCAGCAGATTGCTGGTTGTAGATGATGACCGTGTGTTACGGTCTTATTTGGCTCGCAAGCTTAGGCTTGAGGGTTATAACGTAGATGAGGCCTCGAACGTGGAAACTGCAATTAAGCTGCTGAAAGAGAATGACTATCAGTTAATTACGCTTGATCTTATGATGCATCCGCAGAGCGGATATGAAATATTCGAGGTGCTGAAAGAAGATCCAATGATTAAATGGCTTCCCATGCTTGTGTTGTCCGGCCGCAATGATATGAAAGATGTCGTCCGATGCTTTCGAATGGGGGCTGACGATTTCGTCACCAAACCATTTCGCTATGAAGATCTAAGCGCGCGGATTCAACGGATGCTACTGCGTCACATGGAGTTTGCGCTCATGGCGTTTAACGATCCGTTGACCGGAATTCATAATCGGCGGTATTTCGACATGCAGCTTCAAGTAGAAGTAAACCGTGCACAAAGATACAATGAGCCGTTGACGCTTGTCATCATTGATATTGATTTCTTTAAAGCCATTAACGATAAACATGGTCATCCAGCTGGCGATCTCGTGCTGCAGAAATTCAGTCACTTGCTGCAAAGCTGCTTGCGAAACACCGATATACTGGCGCGCGTTGGTGGTGAAGAGTTTGCTGTCATTTTGCCGGGGATTACCGATCTTGAAGCGGAAAAAATCATGAATCGCATCTTGCAACGCGTCCGAAGAGAGCCGATTGCCCAACACGATTTTTTTGACTATTTTATTACTTTTTCGGCAGGCATCTCGTCCTGGAATTCAAACAAGTCTGTTCAGAACTGGTTTCAAGTCGCGGATTATACATTGTACAAAGCGAAATGCAACGGGCGGAATCGTGTTGTTCGAACATCCTACGGGATGACGAGAGAAAATCCGGCTGACTTGGAACTTCAATCCGAAAAGTCCAAAACAATATTGATTGCTGACGATGACCGTCTGCTCCGTACGATGATTGCCGATCAATTCAGGAAGAAGCCCTACAAGCTGATCGAAGCGCAAGACGGAGAAACTGCTTATCGGATCTTAGTCGAGGATCAGCCAGATGTTTGTATCTTGGACTGCATTATGCCGGGGATGAGCGGATTTGAAGTGCTCGATAGATTGAGAACGGAAGGCACACGTGCTGCAAAAACCCAAATCATGCTCCTATCCGGAAGAAGCAGCGAAGAGGATGTACATAGGGGGCTGGAACTTGGTGCAGATGCGTATATGTTTAAACCATTCTCCTTAATTGATGTGGAAATGAAAGTGAGCAAGATGTTGTTCGCCGCACGAAGTCATTAATTGTTCTTCTTTGCGACGACTAATAATCCGATTAATTTGTCTAAGCTATTCCGCTTGCACTAGGCTACCTAGGTTATTAATCTTGACTTGAACGAGATAGTGAACTTTTAATTTAGGATAATAATCGCTTCGCCACTTTGCAAGATTCTCGAATGGGAGTTTGCTGCGGAAATGATTCCCCAGACCCATCGGATCGGCACCTGCTTGAATTAGCTTGTTTGTGACACCCTCCAAGTCTTTCAAGAATAACTCTTCGAGATCGGACTCATGCTCGCTTTTAGGCTTCTCGATTCTCGATTCCGATAGGCTCGTCTGCAAGCTGAGCTTGCCTACCAATTCCGGACCGTTTTCCGTCACTCGGCTGCTCCAGTGCATATGGGCGGATCGAATGGTGAGGCTTGCGCTTTCCAGCACTTCGACGTCCGCGCCGTAAAAGCGGTTGGTGATCACGTTTACGACCAGCGTCTCTTTATCGCTCAGCCGGCCGATCATTTTACCTTTCTTCAGCAAGGCGGATCCATCGAACTCGAGCACCGTCTCACGGCCCGGCTTAATGATCGGGAGCAAGAGGTCCTGTGTATAAGATTGTGTCGAGGAGAAGGACTCCATTAAGCTGGCCTTCGCCGTTTTGGGAGTCCATCCGGCGCGTTTGTTCGCGAACTTGTAGAAAGTCGTGATGTCGCTCGTAATAGCCTTCTTCGTATTGCTCAACAATTCTTCCATGTCGCTGTCTGTTACGGCAAGCAATGTCTTTGGAGGGAATGCCGTAGCTCGGATCGCATTAGCCAATGCGTCTTGCAGTCCTTCCCGGGCGAGCTCTTGGCTGACGACTATTAGCTGTATGCTAAGTAAATCGATGTAATTCTCGATATCAGTACGAATGTTGTCAATGCCTTCGCTGATCGTAGAGGCTTCCCGAGAGACGACTTTGACGTTCAGCTGCCGTTCTGCTGGAATCGGGATCTGCAGCGAAACTTTATACTTCTTCTCCTGCCCTTTGGAAACGCCCATTATTACGGGTACAGTACGCTGATTGATATCATGATAATCCCAGCATCCTGTTGTAATTAGGCCGCATCCGAGCCAGACGGCGAGGAGACATATCCCTGTTCGCACTCGCTTACACACGTGGTTTTCCTCCGATCTTTACCCGATTGCGGTAATAAAAGCTGACCATCGAAAGGATGAATAGTAAGCAGAAACGCAACGGCCCTCCCGAGAGCAATAACCGTTCTAAATCTTCCAAACTGGGAACGAAATACGCGAAGACTATCGCAAATGCTCCCACGAATACTGGATTTGTAATCAGTCTTGGGACGAAGGAAGAATGATGGGCAAGCTGTCTTGTTACCCATAGCAGACCGCTGATATTAATCAACGTGCTGAACATGGTGGCCATGATGTAGAACAGGGACATCCGATCGAAGAAAAACCAATTTACTCGAACCGTGTCCAACAGCACGATCATGGGAAATCGGAGATTGTCCGCGACTTCTTGGCCGAATGCGCTGATCGGAAGATAGACGTTCAACAGATATAAGAAGAGCGAAACGACCCATGCCCCCCATAGCCAGCGCTTTTCGGATTCGGCATAAGGCCCGAAGAAGCCGATCAGGCCGAAGACATTTACGAAAATTGAGAACGCCGGCAGAATTCCCGGTTCATCCATGAAGTCCAATGTTGGCTTGATCGGAAAAATCAGGTCCAGATTCGCGTAATTTATGGCGGAAAAGATGGTTAAGGACAAAAGGGGGAGCCCGAAGCTGCCAATCACGAGTGAAAGCCGCAGCAGCGAATCGCGCTCGGCGTAAGAAATACTTAGCGCGGTTGCGATCAGCAGCACTAACAATACCCATAACGGAGTCTGAGGTAAATACAGGATGCTGAGAATTTGGGCATGTCCGCGGATCATGATCCCGATGGCAAACATATTGCTGAATATGAAAGGCCAAACCAAGCCTAAGCGAAACCATGATCCGGACTGTTGGAGCTTGGTAAGCAGATTGGTCTTATCGGCGCGAAAGCCTCCGATGAACAGACGCAGCATCAAGCCTTGAACCAGCCATCCGATGATGATGACGAACCAATGACCGCTGGGTTGGGATTGAATAATGCTTTTTGGGAACACGAATATTAACAATCCGAACTGTAGCACAAGAAAGAAGGTCGCGACACTGATTCCTCGGATCATTCTGTTCACTCCTTTTTCCCAATGGGCTCGAATGGAATCATTGGATGCCGCATTAGCGTAGCCGAGCTGACGAGCGAGAGTAATATATAGAATCCGCAAACGATGCCGAGCGGACCGAACAACGAAGCAAAGAATAGCATGATATAACGCCATAACCGGATGACGAGAGTAAAGTGATACCCAATGACGGTAAAATTGGCGATGGTAGAAGCTGCGATGATGATAATCAACAGACTGCTGACGAGACTCGCTTCGACGACAGCCTGTCCGAGAATAATGCCGCCGACCATGGTCATCGCTGGACCGATGCTCTTCGGAAGCCGAACGAGCGCTTCGAACAACATCTCGATAATGAAAAGCAGAATGAGCGCTTCCGTCAAGGAGGGGTAAGGAACGCCGACTCGGCTCAACGCGATGGAATAGATGAGCTCGATTTTCATGACGTCCGGATTCACAGATATGAGAGCAACATAAGACGCTGGCGCGCAGATGGCGATGAGTACGCCTAGAATACGGAACGTAACGATCATGAACGCGGTAGCGGGCGTATATTCGCGGTCGGTATCCGCGATGAACAGGTCAGGTAGCTCCACGGGAATGACGATGGCTTCCGGATAGCCATCGACAAGCAGTACAATTCGGCCTTTTTTCAGGAAAAAAGCGACCTCGTGTGGCGACTCCGTCTTGACGAACGATGGAAGGGGACTCCATCTTGTCGTACTGCGTAGCCAGCGGGAGACTTGCTGAAGCGAAGCGAACGGCTTGTTCGCATTCGCTTGCAGCGACTTCTCGATCTCGGTTACTAGCGCCGGATCTGCCGCGTTTGTCAATGAAAGCACGAGAATTCTTCTCTTCTCGCGTGAACCGATGTCGACATTCGCCTGCTTTAAATCCGGGGAACGAAGCTCGCTCCGGATCAGACCGAGATTGGTCGTCAGGTTTTCGATGAAACCGGTTTGCGATGAGATGAGAATGTTCTGATTGTTCGTCGTGCCGACCGGGCGATACAGCTGCTGCACTTCCGACTGCACCCAGGCTGCGCCTGTTCCTTCTGGCTGCAGAATCAGGGTCTTGCCTTCAAGAAGGCCTTGGACAAGATCCCCTCGCGGTGCTTCTGCGCCAAGCACTCCGAGCAGATCCTCCCAATTCGACGCGTCTTCTCGTCCGGCTTCCGACAGGCGTCGAGCTGTTGCTGCAACATCCACCAGACTGGTCAAAGCGATCATTTCTAACGGGATCCCGCGTATCTGAAGGGGCTGAATGTGGAAGTCTAATGCGTGCCCCAGTTGCTCAACGATCTGTTTTCGCTGCGTCTTGCTGATCTTTACAAGCATTTCCATCACCTGAGCTTTAGTATTGGCAATCGTAACCAGAAATATGTAAAAAAAAGGCATAAGAATACGGATGTCGAAGGAGAAGCGACTTCGTTGATTTGTGTGATTTACGTTGATGTGTACTTAGTTGGTCAGAGTGAAATTGCATATCATAATCAAGGCATAAATTTGGAGTGGTACAGCGTAAGAGGTTAAAGTCTTTCGTCTCTGTTATTTGGAGACAAAAGACCTTTTTGCGTTTCGTCCTAATTGGAATGGATCAACTGAAGATACTCACGAAAGGAATGACATACATGAGATGTTGAGAGATAGGCGAGAGGGTTTCTGAAACAGTGGAGATGATTGATATGACGCTAGATGAAGTGAGGGTTATACAGACTGTTCAGCCGCTCGTGCGCCAGTATATTGGGGATATTGTGGACGGTTTTTACCAAACGATCACAGGGGGAGAATCGCTCCAAGCGATCATTACAAGCAGCAGTACGGTCGAACGGCTCAGGCAAACGCTGAAGTCGCATCTGATCAAGAAAAAGCCAGCAAACCCTTGTGTTTGCTGGCTTTCTTCATTTCAAAACCAATTTGTCACCAAACATCGGTTTCTTTATCGGCAACCGGTCACAACGGCCAGAAGATCCTTGATGCTACTCAGTCTAATATTTTAATCAAATTGAGCACGTAAATGTTTTGAGAATGCCTTGGTATAGCTGGATAGATTCGTATTGCAATGAACGGCCCAAATATCTCTATATAATAAATCAGGATTTTTATATGGAATTAGAATTAAAGTTCCATTAAGAATGTGATCATGGCCTTTCATTGTAAAATTGTCGAAAATTGTAAAGGCATTCGATGTCATCATAAACTCACCCATTGGTTCAGTAACGGTTACCGTTACATAAATCGGATTCCGATCTAGATTTGCTCTTTTGAACATTTCTTTATGAGAGCTAGATTCAAGAACAATGATGGATTCGTTTCTTAAATCCTTCCATGTTAAATATTCTTTAAATCGAAAACGAGACTTTTTTCCAACGCAAATGCACAGATAGCTTGTATATAGCGTTTCAATATCAAGATTCCGATTCATTAATTCTTGTTGTTCACCAATAAAAGCAAGATCGATGCTATTGGTTGTAATTTCTTCACAAATCTGCTGAGGCAATTTTTCTAGGAGCTCTATTTGGATATCTTTAAATTCCTTTTTGAAAGAAACTAACGCTTGTTTAATGATATGTCCAAATGTATTAGAATACGATATCCTCAATTTCAAATTATTCCCATTTTTTGCGAGATTAATTTCTTCGTATAATTCTAAATATTTTGTTTTCATTTCTATAAGTTTTGACAGTACGATTTCGCCTTCAAGTGTTGGAATTGTTCCTTTGCTAGTTCGTTGGAATATGGTTATTCCTAGTTCGTTTTCTAATGATTGAATGGATTGACTAATGGCTGAGGCAGTTATATGTAATTTATCTGCTGCTTTTCGTATTGATTGTTCTGTGGCTACTTGTAGAATATATCGGATCTGTTCTGAATTCATAGGGTCACCTTACCTCAAGTGGTTAAATAAAACTATACACTGTGTTAACAATCTCTAGATTGATCATACTCATTTTAATAATGTAATGTTCATGATACTGGAGAAATAGTTAAGAGGACGTTCCCTCTAATTTTAGACAGCTTATTTTCAGCAGCTTAAAGAATTATCCATATTATATATGTAAAGGTCGAATGTGTATACGGATGATTATTTGGGAGCAGAGCCCGCAACATATTGATTTACCGCAATCACCGACAGTATTCTTGACGACACCTGATTTATTAAAATGGAACTCTACAAAGTCCAAAATGCAGTGCTGACGGGTGGAAATAGTGGAAATCCAGATGCTCCTAAGGAGTACTCGTCAAATATATAGATATAAAACAATAACTAACATGAGGAGTTGATTCATATGAAGATTACAACTTGGCTTAAGGCAACAAGTGGTGTTTTTATTTTATTATCGATTTTGAATATGGGGAGTATTTATCTACTTCATAGCAGTGTGGCGCAAGAACGATCCGCTGTGAATAAACAAGCTATATTCAAGCAATTAGGGATCGATTTAGCAAATACCTCGGACTATTTAACAAACGAAGCAAGAGCTTATACGCAGTTTGGAGATAAAATTCACTCTGACAACTACTGGACAGAAGTTAACGAAACCAAAACAAGAGATCGCGTCTTGGTTTAATTGACTACATTGGGTGCACCGAAAGAAGAACTGGATTACATTGCAAAGGCAAAACAAAATTCAGATATCCTTGTCGCAACGGAAGATGCAGCTATGAAAGCTGTGGAAAGCAAGGATTTTACTAAAGCTCGGCAGCTCATGTTTGAATGCAACTATGACTTAAACAAAAAAGTCATTATGGAATCTCTACAACAGTTTCAGCAAATTACGAGACGAGGAACAGTTATTGAGCAAGGTGCAATAACTTCTGTGCAAAATACGCTTGATGCCTACCGTGCAATTGAAGAAATGTCCAAGGGTGTGCAGCGGGTTGCGGAATCTGCAGAGGATCTTTCCGAAGCAGCATTTAATACAGAGCAAGACGCTCAAGATGGGGTAGGTTACATTCAGCAAGTCAATTCTCAGATGGCTCAAATCGGACACTCCGTTAGTGATACGGTAACTATTGTGGAACAGCTAAAAGAAAGATCAGCTCATATTGAAAATATTGTTTCCACGATATCTGAAATATCAAGGCAAACAAATTTGCTTTCACTGAATGCATCAATTGAATCGGCAAGAGCTGGAGAACATGGCAGAGGGTTTTCTGTTGTCGCAAATGAAATTCGTAAACTGGCCGAGCATTCCTCCGCGTCGGCAAAGCAAATAACGGTACTTTTAGTGGGTATCAAAAATGATTCGCTTGAAACAGAACGAGCGATGCAACAAGTGACAGAAGAGGTGTTAAACGGTCAAAAAAGGATAGAAGACACAATCGTATCATTTGAAAGTATTTTGAAATCAAGCCAGCGAGTGGCAGAGCAAGTCCAAGAAGTTTCTGCTGTTAGCGAGCAAATGGCGGCTGGCTCAGAAGAAATTGCTGCTTCCGTTGCTGATATGGCATCTGTTGCTGAAGAATCACTTAAAGGAGTAAAAAGTGTTAACGATATGACGGTAAAGCAAAATATCTTAGTTAAAGAGGTTTCAGCCTTTACCGAATTACTCAGCAAAGATTCCCGGAACTTAGAAAAACTTGTTATGAAATTTAAAGTATAGGCGCTCGAGTCGATGTTATTTAGAAATATGCGAGAATGGACATGTCCATCTTGCAGCACAAAACATGATCAGAATTAGAACAGACTATGAACAGATCAAATGAAAAGAGGGATCGTCAAATGATATTGAAACGAGATAGAATCTCTGTAGAAGACGCACAAGGACTAATTGAAAAAGAAAGGGTGAAATTTGATAAGTACATACTATGGGGTGATCCAGTAGAGGGGGAAATCTTTGTTCACCTTCCAACTGGGGGAGTACATATTGTAAAGGTTGCAGATTGTAATGAGCAGTTGGTCTTTTGTATTTACAGCAATGAAGATAGAGAATTCAAATATGAAGAATGTTTTCCCTTATTAAGTACAGGTAATCTCATTGAGCTGCTATCACTCGATTTGACTTTCGAATTTAGGACAACAGGGAATAACAAATGGCGTGCCTTTCTGGATCATGAACATTTTGAAAGTGAGAAAGGCCAAGATTTAGTTGCCTTTTTGTGGTCACTTTTAAGGAAAAGACTCAATGGAGAGGTTGTGGGCGGTAGCTGCTATTAAGTCATTTCCGAACAGAGAGTACCTAGTGGTTGTAGCTGGACAATGGAGACCTGCGGGAAGCTTTAACGCATTTTGCAGGGAGTGACTACCAACTACAGAGGACCCGGCGACGATTTTTAAAATAGTTAGAAAACAGCCGGGAACCGTGCAATCGTTCATCGATGAAAATGCATTATCCGGAGAAGAGTTCACCTACCTGGTGACCGCGCTTGATGTACGATATGTTTTTACAAACATGTTATCACGGCGAAAAGATGTATATTGAGTAAGTTCTAGTATGTGGATATGCTCGGAAGATTCAACCACTATGGGGAATTCCCAGCTTAAACAGAGTATTGGTATGTTATAAAAACTCCTTATAGCATTAAATGAGGAGCATAGGAGAAGTTTTGGTTATTTTAAAAATATGATTAGGAGGTCTACGTTTGAAAGTACAAGTAGGTATATTGGAAGGTGAGCGAGTTAAACTTATTCCGCTAACTCGTGAGCACACAATGGATTTATACACTTTTGAGTTATTGCTTTGACGTGTTAAATAGCATTTCAACCTTAATTTTATTGGTTCCAATCTTTACGCTACTGAGAACATTGTGAAGGGAAGTAATACTTATTAAATTGGACGATCTATCACGAGCTATATTTAAAGATAAAATCGAAAGCTGCTTAGTGTATAAAGATGATTCTGTGGTCTTTGAATACTATAGAAACCGTAAAATGAAGGACAAACAGCATAAGGTATACTCCATCACGAAGAGTATCTTATCAGCCTTGTATGGGATTGCGATTCAAAAAGGATATATTAAAAATGAAAATGTCCCAATAGCAGACTTTTTTGAAGATATGGAGGATGCGAAAAAAGAAATTACGATTAAACATTTACTAATGATGTCATCTGGGTTGAGATGGCAAGGGAATAAAGCAATGATACCAGCGAAAAATTGGGTGAGGTTTACGCTGGATCAACCGCTTGTGTCCGAACCTGGAATGGTAATGAAATATAGCTGTGGCAGCTCTCAAGTATTAAGTGCAATTCTGCAACGAGCAACCGGAATGGATACAGTTGCATTTGCGAAAAAGTATTTATTTACACCATTAGCCATTCATAATTTTAATTGGCATCATGATGCACAAGGTGTGGCAATTGGCGGCTTTGGCTTAACAATAAAGAGTGAAGATATGTTGAAATTTGGATTGTTGTATTTAAACAACGGAGAATGGGATTCGAAAGCTCTTATTCCTGTTGATTGGATTCGTGAATCAACAGCAATTCACATGAGTAATCTCGAGGGACCGTCGTATGGTTTTCACTGGTGGATACTAAATGATGATAGCGGTGAAACGGGTAGAACATATTTCGCTAGAGGAATGGGCGGTCAGTACATCATTGTAAATAAGGATAAGCGCATTGTTACTGTTTTTACAAGCAACACACAAAGTGATCGAACAAGTCCAATGGAATACTTTCGAAATTATATATTAAAGTGACTGGTACATACCGAAGTTCCCTCGCCGCCTTAATATGGTGATAAATGTACGGTATTCTTAGCGAGTCAATTTCATGGGGGATAATATTATGAATAATCTAACAATCGAATTGTGCGAACGTAAAAACAAATTTATCATCAATAACCTGTACCCCCTGTACTTACACGATTTAGCGGGAATTCGGAATGTACTGCCAAATAAATATGGTGTTTTCGAGGATGATGAAAAATATCATACACTTGAACAACAGATGCCTGTATTTGATATATGGTGGGAAAGAGAGGGGGTTTTGTTTCCTTATCTATTAAAAGTCGACGGATTACCTGCAGGATTTATCTTGGTTGCAACGCCACCCTATTTGTTTGATAATTGTGACTTTATGATAAACGAAATATTTATTCTAAGACCCTACAGAGGTAAAGGAGTAGGCGGAAACTCCGTAAGAGAAGTCTTCAATTTACATCGTGGAAAATGGATGCTCTTTACTACACCAACGGAAAAGAATTTGGATACTATAAGTTTCTGGAGAAAAACATTATCTGGGTATACAAATAATCAATTTACCGAAGAAGATAAAGAACTGAATGATGTCGGGTTCTCTAAAGTTTTTAAATTCAATAATTAAGTTGGATACATGATAGTTCAAATACTTTGGAAAAGTATTCCACCAACCAAATGATTATTTAAGAATTGACTACCGGTCATTAAACCCTTGACTTCCCACATCAAATCATATATCCTACTTACATCATACGATTTCAATGCAAGACACATTCCCTACGAGGTGTTTTATGAGTGTAGCAGGTTTTCAACAGGCATAACTTAAGAAAATAACATTCTATTCTATAGGTGAAGCGGGATACCGTTTCTAAAAAATCCTATATGATAGTTTTATTTAAGTTACCTATGAAGAACCCTGCGAATACATCATGAACCATGACTCGAACAGAGGAAGTAAACTGCGGCTTTGGACACAAATCCCTTGTCAGCTGTAGGCTTTTCTCTATGTGTAACGTCATGTAAATTGAGTGTAATGAGCTGTGGGTCTCCCGCAGCTTTTTTTGCGCTTATTTGGGCATAAACGTTGAAATCTTATGGTGCAGGGATCTTCATCATGATCACCCAATCGTGAGGAGAATGCAAAGATGAATCCAAGTACAAAGGACAAATTACAATATAACGAATTGAAGACACTCGTCCAAAGCTATTGTGTAAGCAGTCTGGGCAAGCAACTGATCGATCAGCTAGAACCAAGTTTAAACCTCAAAGTAGTGAAGCAACGTCTCCTTGAAACAACGGAAGCCCGCGCGATTCTGGATACCGAGGGACATGTGCCGCTGCTGGGGATTTCGAATATTAAACTCATGATGGAGAAGCTGGACAAAGGGATGGTACTGGATCCCTCCGAACTGATTGCCATTGCTGATTTTCTCCGGGGTTGCCGGAAAGTCAAGAAGTTCATGACCGAGAAGGAATTCTACGCTCCTAAGATAAGTGCTTATGCCAACTCCATGTGGGATTTCCAGAACATTGAAGATGCAATTCACCAAGCTATTAAAGGGAATCGGGTGGACTCCGGGGCGAGTAAAGAGCTCAGACGAATCCGCAAGCATATTGATATTGCCGAGGCTAAGATTGAGGAGCAGCTGCAAAAGTTTCTGAAGAACAGCGCGAACAAGGAGGTTATTCAGGAGTTTTTTGTCAGCAAAAAAAATGACCGCTTCACTATCCCGATTAAAGCTGCCTATAAGCATCAAGTGGCTGGAACGATTGTCGAAATATCTTCCAAGGGATCGACTGTGTTTATGGAGCCGTTAACTGTTGCCAAGTATAACTCAGAGCTTTCGGGACTCAAGATGGAGGAGGGGATGGAGGAGCTTCAGATTCTGTCGGCTCTATCGGATTTAGTCGCAAATCAAACCCAGCCGATAACGGTCAATATTGATTTGATTAGTCTGTACGATATGATTTTCGCCAAAGGGAAATTTAGCAAAAGCATGGATGGAATCGCACCTAAAGTGAACGACCACGGGTCGATTAAGTTGGTCCGATGCAGACATCCCTTATTGTCCGGAGGTGCGGTTCCGCTGGATTTTGAAATTGGCGATAGATATCGCAGTTTGGTTATTACGGGTCCGAATGCGGGGGGCAAGACGGTTGTCCTGAAGACGGTAGGTTTGATCGTGCTGGCTGTGATGTCCGGATTTCACATCGCGGCGGATGCGTCTACCGAAGTGGCTGTGTTTGATCGTATGTTCGTTGATATCGGGGATAATCAGAGCCTGGAGAATGCGCTTAGTACCTTTTCGTCCCATATGAAAAATATAGCCGAAATCATGCGACAAGCGAATCGGAATACGTTGTTGTTGTTTGATGAGATTGGCAGCGGAACGGAACCCAATGAGGGTGCGGCACTGGCTATTGCGATTCTGGAAGAATTTTACCAAATGGGTTGTATGACGGTTGCGACCACGCACTATGGAGAGATTAAGGAATTTTCAGAACGGCATCCGGATTTCATGAACGCAGCCATGGCATTCGACAACGAGACCTTAGAGCCGCAATATAAGCTACTGATTGGGCAATCGGGCGAGAGCAATGCGCTATGGATCTCGAAAAAGATGGAGTTGAAAGATGAGGTATTGAGGCGGGCGAAGCTGTATATGAAGAGTAAGAACTATCGGTTGGATCTCCTTCATGAAAGTAAAGTGATGAAGAAGCCGGTAGTGGCACATACGGATGAAACGGAAGTTGTACTTGAGGAGTACGGGATGGGTGATCGTGTGCGGTTATTAGAGCATGATGAACCCGCGATCGTATACAAAGGCCGAGATAGCTTCAACCATATGACGGTTTTATTTGAAGGGCAGCTCGTAGAGGTGCATGCTAAGCGGGTATCCTTAGAACTACGAGCCAGCGAGTTGTATCCTACGGGATATGATCTGAATACGCTGTTCACCAGCTATAAAGACCGCAAGTTTCAGCACGACATGGAGCGTGGCTCGAAGAAGGCGTTGCGGCAAGTGCAGAAGGAAATACGGAAGCAACGGGAGTGAAAGGATCGTAGCTTTGAGGCGTTTCCATCAAGACCATCATGTAAATGATGATCCTAAGTTAGACGGACACAGTGGAATAGAGATGCTTGCGCAGTTAGGCGGCGTCTATGATGGAGGAATATGCAGCGGCCAAATCACGACGAAGGAGACCTTAAATAGACAGTAAGAAAACCCTCCCTCTGTTCAAACAGATGGAGGATTTATTTTTGAGTCTCTTAAAAAAAGGATCACAAAACCGTCAGTACAGTCATTTTACGATATGTTGGAAATTGCGATTTACCTATATAATGGAGAGTGGATAACCCGATAGGAGGAATCGTGAATTAAAATGGTTCGAAAAAAAACATTGCAATTCAAATTCATTCTTGGTTTTTTTATCGTTACGGCTCCATTGATCTTTTTTCTGTTTTACAATAATTTTTATTCGATGAATGTCGTTCGAAATGAAGTGTCGCAGTCTTACTATGATCTTCTAGAATCCAAAGTTACCTTGCTGGATCAAACGTTGGAAGATACGAGCAATTATATTTTACGTCTAGGCACTAGTGATTTTTCCTATACCAATTTGATTCCGCTTACATTGTACCCCATGGATAGCGGCGAATATTTCATGGCCAAACAATGGTTTTTACGAAAATTCAAGGATGATCTTAGTATTTATAAAGGGATTGATACGTTTTTTGTCTATTCGAAGAAAAATAATGATATGATCACGCAACAGAATACCTATGAAGATGTGCAAAAATTCGAAGGCGTTTTACATTCATTTTTTCAAGACAATAAGCATATTGATTTTCTCAACTGGCAGATCATGTCTTGGGAACAAAAAAACTATTTGGTACGCGTCATCGAAATCAGTCCAAAGGAAATTAATCGAGAGCTTTATGTTGGTGCAGTGATTGATATCGAAAGCTTTTTGCGACCGCTTCAATTGCCTAACCGTGGACGAACTTGGAAAGAACTTCTACTTATGTCCAATGACGGGGCGCCGCTGCTGCCAACATCCTTATCGATGGAAAATGTCAATGAAATTGTTAAAAAAATGAATCATGCTGACTCGAAATATGTATCTTTCTCCAATGCCGCAAGCGGGACCAAGTATTTGCTTGTTGGGTTCCCATTTAAGTTCGCGACAATGAGTCTCTCGGTCATCATTCCTGAAAAGGTTTTACTTCAAAAGCTGCTTTATTTTCAACGTCTGCTCTTTTTGATTCCCTTAGGATTGCTCATTGTACTCATTTTTTATCTATTATTTGTAAAGCAAGTTGTTTTGCTACCAATGAATATCCTCATTAAAGGGATGCGCCGAATTACCCGTGGGGATCTGGATGTTAGACTAGAAGATAATTCGACCACAGAATTTTCCTTTTTAATCGAAACATTCAACAAAATGTCCTCCCAAATTCATACGTTGAAAATTAATGTATACGAAGAAATGCTTAAAGCGCAAAAAGCTGAATTCAATCATCTACAGACCCAAATTAACCCGCATTTTTATTTGAATTCCTTAAATATCATTTTCAGCCTATCCATGCTAGAAAAAAATAACTTAGTTCAAGAAATGACCAAACATTTGGCTAATTATTTTCGCTTTATTACTCGGGCGCATCGGGATACGATTTTACTTTCCGAAGAGCTTGGACATATCGAGCATTATTTAGAAATTCAAAAGCTGCGTTTTCCCAATAAATTGTTGTTTGATATATCCATGCCAGAGGCGTATTCGCAGCATAGCGTGCTTCCCTTAATGATTCAACCTTTTGTGGAGAATGCCATTATTCACGGGATGGATAAAGGAAAGGCCATCTTTCATATTGAAATAAAGGTACAGCCATCGGCAGGCTCACCAGACTGTTATGAGGTACTCATTATCGATAACGGAAAGGGAATTCCAGCGGATAAGTTGCACATGTTTCAAACGGGTCAATATACGGAGGGATCTGGTTCAGGCCATAACCATCTTGGCATTTGGAACGTCCACCATCGTCTACGAATAAAGTACGGCTCACAAGTGAAAATTTTGTTCGATAATGGTGTTGAGAAGGGAACCATCATCCGCTTAATCATTCCTATTCAACTGGTCGCAGCAGATCAAGGAGGCATATTGGATGAATAATTTGCTTATTGTCGATGATGAAGTGTATGCCGTAGAGGCACTTTTGAAAGGGATTCCTTGGTCTGAACTGGGGTATAGTGGCATTTATTGTGCGTACGATGCCGATGAGGCTATGGAAATTATGCGTACGGTAAACATAGATATTATGCTTAGCGATATTGAGATGCCCGGGAGTAACGGACTTGAATTGGTTGATTGGGTGAAAGAACACTACCCGCTAATTGTGACTGTCTTCTTGACAGGACACGCGGATTTCGCTTATGCACAGCAGGCTGTTCGTTTAGGAAGTTTCGAATATTTACTGAAGCCCATTGATATGGGTCAATTGCAGCAAGTGATGCTTAAAGCGCTAGACAGACTTAAGGAAGTGAAGAAGGTAGATCAATTTGATGAAACCTACCAAACGTATGTGAAGTTGTGGGAAAAGCAGAAGCCGCTGCTGACGGAGCGGTTTTGGCAAGACATTCTATCTCAGCGTGTCATTCCGAATGCGGAGAACCTGAAAGAATTGCTGCCATCCTATAATCTCTCATTTGATCCGGATACGCTGATTTTGCCAATTTTACTTAGTGTAGAACTTTGGAATAAAGAGTTTAGCTTGCGTGATGAAGAAATTATGGAGTATGCGCTTCGCAACGCCGCGGCGGAAATGTTCTTTCAATTCATGCCAGGGGATGTTATTCAAGATCGGAACGGCATTCATCTCATTTTGATCCATTTGACAGCGCATACAGACCTGCAATTGAACGAATTACACTCGATTTGTTATAAGTATATTGAAGCATGCGCACAATTATTTTATTGCAGCTTGTCTTGTTACGTGGGGAAGCCTGTTCATATCAAGGAGTTAAGTGAGAATTATCATGCATTACTTGATTTGGAAGCATGCAATATTACCAATTTGAAGGTTGTTCAATTTCAACAAGGGCAGCCAGCGAATCCTTCGGATCAGAAAAAATCAACTGTTGTGATTGATTGGGTTGACTGGGCAGTATTATTTGAACTTGGTAAAAAAGAAGAGCTCTTGAACCGAATGGAAGCCGTCTTGACAGGGCTTCAAGATCAGACGATCACTTCCGAAACGATAGACGTTTTGTATCATTCGGTGCTGCAAATGGTTTATCAGGTATCACATAAAAGAGGTTGGTCCGTAAAGGAGTTCATCGGTTCCAAAAAGTGGGTTGGGGAAGCATCAGCTACGCGCTCAATTGTTCAATTTAAATTGTGGGCATCACGTATTATCACAGCTGGGGTCGACTATATTCATTGCCAAGAGCTGGATAATTCCTCATTAATCGAAAAAATCAAACAATATGTGCATGCCAACTTAAAGGATGCGACCAGAGAAAGCATTGCCTCCTATGTTTACTTGAATTCTGCCTATTTATCACGGCTGTTCAAAAAAGAAACAGGGCAAACCTTGATGGATTTTATCATCTATGCCAAAATGATGAAAGTCAAAACCATGCTGACCGAATCGAATCTTAAAATAAGTGAAATCTGCGAAGCTATGGGTTATGATAACTTCTCTCATTTTGCCAAAATGTTCAAGAAACAAGTCGGGATTAGTCCACAAGAATTTCGCAAGCATTACCAAAATATAGGTTAACTCCGTAGATAAACCCTTGAATGAATGTCTTAATTCATCCAAGGGTTTATCTATGTTTACATGAAGATTTCTTATAGATATTGATTGTCATAAAACCGTCAGGGAGGTCATTTTACTTCGTAGGAACCTTGATTTCTCACCTTTATAATAAGGGTAACAGAGATGTTCGACTATAGAGGGAGGTGATTACGATGTTTCAAAAATCGAGAAAAGGATCATTGTTGAGAAATATCTTTAAGGAACGATACCTACTTCTCATGTTGTTACCGGGGACCATCTACTTAATTTTCAACAATTACATTCCAATGTTCGGAACGGTTGTTGCGTTCAAAAGCATTAATTATGCGTTGGGTTTTTGGAAAAGTCCATGGGTAGGTTACGACAATTTTAAATTTTTGTTTAATTCAAGTGATGCATGGGTGATCACCCGAAACACAATCTTGTACAATCTTGTATTTATTGCATCAACCTTAGTGTTTTCGGTTGCCTTCGCAATTTTATTGAATGAATTAAAAAATCGCTACTTTGCTAATCTGTACCAAAGTGTGATGTTTCTCCCGTATTTTTTATCGGCTGTCATTGTTGGATACTTGGGTTTCTCATTTCTGAGTGAGGAGTTTGGGTTTCTAAATAGGAATATTCTAGCTCCTTTGGGTATTGACCCGATTTCCTGGTACAGTGAGCCTAAATATTGGCCCTATATTTTACCCATTGTCCATATTTGGAAAAACATTGGTTACTCAACCGTTATCTATCTTGCGGCAATCGCAGGTATTGATAAAGAGTATTATGAAGCTGCCATTACGGATGGCGCTACGAAATGGCAACTAACGAAGAACATCACACTTCCCGCCATCAAGCCGATGATGATCATTCTAACCCTGCTAGCGATCGGTCACATCTTAAATGCCGATTTCGGATTATTTTATCAATTGCCTTTGGATGCAGGGGCCTTATACTCGACGACAAATGTCATTGACACCTACGTGTATCGCGCATTGCTCCGCTTAGGGGATACAGGGATGTCATCAGCTGCAGGATTATACCAAGCTGTAGTCGGTTTTGTACTAGTTTTAAGCGTGAATTATCTGGTTCGTAAAATAGATAAACAAAACGCACTCTTTTAGTAAAGGGGAAAGGAGATTATGAGCTTGGATACATCTATGGCTGCGGAAAAGCGTGTACATGATGCAACTGGCATAAAAAGGAAATATAAAGATCCGCTTGCGATTAGTAACAAAACAAACGTCATGCTTAACTTCTTTTTCCTGTTCTACAGTTGCTTAAGTCTCATGCCGGTGTTACTCGTTGTATCTGTTTCGTTCTCGGATGAAAAATGGGTAGCGCTGGAAGGATACAAGTTAATTCCTCACAAATTCAGCTTAGCTGCTTATCAATATCTCTGGTTTGATATACAGAATATAATAACCGCTTATGGGATCTCCATTCTCGTAACCGTTGTAGGCACAATTACTGGGTTATTAATCACGGCACTCTTTGCTTATCCATTATCAAGAAATGACTTTCGTTATCGTGGATTGTTCTCCTTCATCATTTTCTTTACCATGATTTTCGACGGCGGTCTTGTTCCCTGGTATTTGGTGTTTGCCAATATTCTTCATATGAAAGATACGATATTTGCTTTGATTATCCCAGGATTATTGATGAATGCCTTCTTCGTCATCGTCATGAGAACATTTTTCCAAACGACGATCCATCCCTCAATTATTGAATCGGCAAGTATAGATGGGGCAAGTGAAGGTAGAATTTTTGCGCAAATTGTGTTGCCGTTATCTCTTCCTGTTCTTGCGACGATTGGCTTGTTCTACTCCCTTGGTTATTGGAATGGTTGGTATAACAGTCTAATCTTTATTAACAATGACAAAATCATCAATCTCCAGTACATGATGTATAAGGTCTTAATCAATCTACAGTTTTTAATATCGAATGCGCAGGTCGCCTCTGGTATCAGTTCATCCGAAATCGCCAAGGTGCCGAATGAAACGGTTCGAATGGCCATGTGTATTATTGGAACGGGCCCGATGATATTCGCGTACCCTTTTTTTCAAAAGTATTTTGTAAAAGGATTGACCGTTGGTGCTGTAAAAGGCTAATTCCAGTTAAACGCTGGTTAGTATATAGTAGACATATACTTAGGAGGTCAAGTATGAAAAATACGAGAAAAACAGTCCAATTATCCATGGCAACCTTTCTTTCGTTATCCGTACTCATGACAGGCTGCAGTACTAAGAAAGAAGAAGTAATCGCAAGTGCAACACCTGTCGCGAGTGAGAAAGTAGAAACGGTCCAGCCGTCCAAGAAACCTGAGTTGGCTCCGTATACGATCAAGATGGTCGTTCCAGGTTCAGGTGCGCCTAAAGATCTAGCGCTGGTGAACCAAGAAGTAAGTAAATACTTGAAGGATAAGATCAATGCCTCCTTTGAATTATCCGTGATCGATTGGGGAAGCTGGCAGGATAAAGTCAATTTAAAGTTTGCCTCAAGTGAACCCTTTGATTTGTTACAAACCATGAACTGGGATAATTTTGGCACGAAAATTCAGCAAGGTAATATTATTGACTTGACGGCACTCATTGAAAAAAATGCACCGGATCTCAAAAAAGTAATTAATCCAGTCTTGTTGGATGGATCTAAGGTGAATGGCAAACAGTACGGTTTACCGATTAATAAAGAGATAGCTAGTCAAGCAGGGTTTATGTTGCGCAAAGATTTGGTGGATAAATACCAAATTGACCTTACTAAAATTAAAAAAGTGGAAGACCTAGAGCCCATATATCAAATGATTAAAGACAAAGAGCCTGGTGTGACTCCCTTATATTTGAATAAAGATACGAGCATCGACTGGGTACTGAACCCGTTGAATTATGAGGATTTAGGCGATAGCAGTCCTGGTTCAGTAGTGAGAGGGGCAAAAGATTACAAAGTTGTTAACGCCTTTGAAACCCAAAAAGCAAAAGATCAAATGGATTTAGCCCGCAAGTGGTATTTGGCCGGTTACGTCAATAAAGATGCTGCAACCATTGGGGATACGACAGGGGCTTTAAAGGCTGGAAAGGCATTCTCGTATGTCCAACAGCTTAAGCCTGGTAAAGATGCTGAGGATAGTTTGGCTTCCGGTGTTCATTGGGTACAAGTAGAATTAACCAAGCCGATCGTTAGAACTTCCGATACGACGGGATCCATGACTTCAATGTCTAGAACTTCGAAAGACCCAGATCGCGCGATGATGTTTTTGAATTTACTTTATACGGACAAATATTTAGTTAATTTGCTCGCTTTCGGAATCGAAGGAAAGCACTTTGTTAAAAAGAGCGACAATATTATTGACTTCCCTGCTGGCTTAGACGGTACAACATCAGGTTATGTTTTGAATGGCGCTTGGATGTTCGGTAACCAATTTAATGATTATCTGTGGGCAAATGAAAACCCGAAAAAGTGGGATAATTTCAAAAAGTTCAATGAATCTGCCGAAACAGCAAGTGTACTCGGATTTATTTTTAACCCAGAACCTGTGAAAAATGAGATTGCCGCCTTTAATAATGCGAAAAAAGAGTTTGAACCTGGTTTATTCTCAGGTACCGTTGATCCCAAAGAATATTTACCTAAATATATCAGTAAATTAAAAGCAATTGGTGTGGATAAAATTATTGCCGAAAAGCAAAAACAACTGGACGAGTGGGTCAAAACGAAGAAGTAAGACTGAATCACATTGTATAGTTAGAGGTGAGCTCATATGTTGGAGAAGGTATTAAGTTCCGAACAAATTGAACAGTTTAAGGAGCTTGGCTGGGTAAAGGTAAGCGGAGCCTTCCCACGAGAAACAGCGCTAGCTTGCCAACAGTTCCTATGGGGAAAGCTCCGCGAGAGAGGAGTTCATCAAGAGGATCCTTCAACTTGGAATAAACCCATGATTTATATCCAGGAAGCATATCGCAGTCCTGAGTTTGACCAGTGCAATACGGCACGGATGGCGGATGCGATTGAGGATTTGATTGGATGGGATCGATGGCAAGATCGCGGTGTGTATGGGATCGATGAGGTTCAATCGACGTGGGGCTGGTGGCCGGTCAACTTTGCACTTGGGGCTGACAGAGAGTGGGATGTTCCTACAGATGGTTGGCATTGGGATGGTATTCATTTCCGCCATTATGTCGATAGCCCTGAGCAAGGACTCCTATGTCTATGCATATTTTCGGAAATAGGTCCTCATGGTGGCGGAACGTTAGTGCTGGAAGGCTCACATAAGCTGGTAGCTCGGTTTCTATCTGAGCATCCAGAGGGGATGGAATCGCAAGCAGCGATTGATAGCTTAAATAGGCAGCATCCGTACTTGTCGGAATTGACGGGACTAACGAAGTCAGCGGATGAAAGTGCAGGCAGCCGAATTGATAAATTTATGAACACGAGGCATACAGATGCTGATGGTATCGAATTGCGGGTTGTTGAGACGACAGCATCCGCAGGAGATATCATTCTATGTCATCCTTTTCTTTACCACACAGCATCACAGAATCACAGTGGAATTCCACGCTTCATGTGCAATAAGACTACGCCGTTAAAAGAGCGAATGAATCTGACTCGAAGTCAGGAAGTCGATTATACGCCTTTAGAAATGAGTATTCGGAATTCATTGGGTCTTTGAATCTAATAAAGATCATCCTTGATCAAGGAAAATAAATGTATTAGTTGAAAAATAAAGTTCGTTAGTGGGTGTTCACTTTTGTGAACACCTCTTTTTTTTATTTGAGGTTCGTTATTAGTTAATGAGGAGACCGTGAAAGTAAAGATATAGACTGGCGGCCGGCATTAATGGGCAGGAAAATTTGCACATATCGCGAATACCATCTAAACGGCTTTAAAAGGAGGTGCTCTACGATGCTCTTAAAGTTTTTTGTTCCCCTTATATGTTTTTTCACAATACTCTCTTCCGTCCTATTGGGAAAAGTAACAAACATTTGGATGGTAATTATATTCGGTTCGCTCTTTGCATTATGTGTAGCGCTTCACAATAAATACCCAAGATTACATAGATTACAGATTGTGTTTCTTCTTATTTTTCATTGGTATAGTCATTTGAATTGGTGTTTGATTTTTTACTACATCTTAATTCTACTTTCTGCTCAAAAGAAACAGACTTACAATCAAAAGTTACCTATCGCATTTACGTATATCTTACTTTACTCTACGATCCGTTTAGCCTATCAACCAATAAATACTTACAATTTATTGGTTGTAGTGTATGATTTTATTGGTGCAGCTTTAATCGTGCTACTCTATCATTATTTCCTCAACTTAGAATTGGAAAAGATAAGATTGAAGGAGAAAAATGTTTTTTTAGAAACACATGACCCTCTCACAGAGCTTTTGAATTATAAAGGTTATATCAATACCCTTCAAGATCTAATAAACAAACAATATAACTTTGTTTTGATATTAATCGATTTCCAAGACTTTAAGTCCGTAAATAATCAAAGCATCAGTAATGGAAACGAGGTATTAGTAAATATCTCGCTACTTTTGAAAAGAGTGTTCTCAAATGCATTTACGATCTCCCGTTATGCAGGAGATCGGTTTGCAATTACAATCCCATCAAAAGAAAACATTATTCATGATATTGATGAATTACTGAGTTCAAATGTATTAGGATATCAGGTTACACATAGCAGTACGCAATTTCCACAAGAGTCAGCTTTGAAAGATGAACTAATCACGATAGCAGAAGAAAAATTGTTTCAAAATAAACGAAATGTTTGGTTAAAACGTGAAGAGAGCTTATTCCGTTCTGAGAAAATGAGAGCAGTGGGGGAATTGGCGGCAGGAATGGCCCATGAAATACGCAATCCGCTTACAACAATTAAAGGGTTTATGCAATTATCGACTCAAAATGGATATGATATTGGACCTTGGTTTGAAATCATTATGAGTGAAATTACACGGATGAATGAACTAACATCAGAATTCTTACAGTTCTCGAAACCAAATATTAGTAATATGAAACCTGAATTTGTAAGTAGTTGTTTAGATAGACTACTCTTCTTAACTGAATCAGATGCAGTTTCCCGTGGACATAAAATAGTTCTCGAGACTGCTGCAGACTCCTTATGTGTATATATTGATCGAGATAAAATGGTCCAAGTATTAATAAACCTTGTAAGGAATGGCTTAGAAGCAATGAATGAACCGGGGACTATTTATATTCGCTCTAAACGTGAAGACAATTATGCTGTTGTTGAAATTGAGGATACTGGACAAGGCATATCATTGGCAGAACAGGCAAAGATACTCCAACCCTTCTATACGACAAAAGACAATGGTACTGGTCTTGGGTTATCCATTTGTCAAAAAATTGCACAGGACCACGGTGGAAGTTTGGACTTTCAAAGTGTCGTCGGAAGCGGGTCGGTATTTAGATTTATATTGCCAGTTTATCATGAGCTCAATTAATGTATTTAACCTTGATTGGCTTAGTGCCATTCAAGGTTTTTTTTTTGGTTATATTAGATAGTTGAGCATTTAGTTAACTTATTAGTTAACTAATAAACTTTTTTATTGACAATAAAGTTGTTATTTAGCATAATATGACCAATAGTACATGTTTTATATATTCATTAGTTAATTTATAAGTTAATCTAAAGGAGAGATGGCAAAACATGACGAGCACACATAAGTATGTTAAAAATTACCCGCGACCGCAATGGATACGTGACGAATGGCAATTGCTAAATGGGGAGTGGAGCTTCCGCTTCGATGATTCGTTCGAGGGAGAACGAAACAATTGGTACAGCAATCTCTATGCGGATCGGACAATTCAAGTTCCATTTACATACGAGACTAAGGCAAGCGGAATCGGCGAGGAGAACTTCCATCCATGCGTTTGGTACGAACGAATCGTGCCTATACCGGCAGAAACAAATGGTAAACGTGTAATGCTTCATTTTCAAGCTGTCGACTATTTAACTAAACTTTGGGTGAATGGCACTTATATCGGCTCGCATGAGGGCGGATACTCAGCGTTCTCTTTTGATATTACGGATGCAGTTGAGTTAGGTGGTAATAACCGCATTACTGTCCGAGTTGAGGATGGCAACAGCACGATGCAGCCGCGAGGTAAGCAGCGCTGGATCGATAAGAACTATGGATGCTGGTATGTACAGACGACGGGTATCTGGCAGTCTGTATGGCTAGAATACGTCGACACTTGCTATGTAAGTAGTGCGAAGATTACGCCGAAGTTGGAGGAAGCATCCGTTTCGTTCGAATACGAACTGGGAAGTACCGTTCGATCATTCGAAGGATTGACGCTGCTGACAATTGTAAGATACGATGGCAAGCTGATTCGCTCGACCGAAATGAACGTAGATAGGAAGTTCGTGAAAGTGGATTTAAGCGTTATGAACGATGTCGGCGAATGGAAGGTACATGCTTGGCATCCCAATCATCCGAATTTGTACGATGTGGAAGTGGTTCTGAAGAAGGACGGCAAGCCAGTCGACACTGTTTACACCTATTTCGGTATGCGCCGCATTCAGATAAAGGGAAATCGAATCCTCCTCAATAACCATCCGTTTTATCAACGTCTGCTACTAGATCAAGGGTATTGGGAAGATACTCATCTGACACCGCCTAACGAGGAAGCTCTTATTGAAGATATCGAGAAAACATTAGCCCTTGGATTTAACGGTGTACGTAAGCATCAAAAACTGGAAGATCCGAGGTTCTTGTACTGGGCGGATCGCAAAGGGCTTTTGGTATGGTCGGAATTCGCATCCACGTATGAGTTTGGAGATGATGCCGTACAACGATTCACGAAGGAATGGACCGAAGTTGTGCGTCAGTATTATAATCATCCGAGCATTGTCACATGGGTGCCGTTCAATGAATCGTGGGGCATTTCAAGCATCTCTACGGACCGGAAACAGCAGCAGTTCACCGAATCGATCTATCATTTGACAAAAGCGTATGACCAAATGCGGCCAGTCGTTGTAAATGACGGTTGGGAGCACACGGTTTCGGATATTATAACGCTGCATGATTACGAGGAGCTAGGGTCCGTACTCGAAGCTCGTTACAAGAATCCAGAAGTACTACTTAGCAATGAAGTTGCTCATGACAAACATCGATATCCTTTTGCTAATGGATACAGCTACAAGGGGCAGCCGGTCATCATCAGTGAGTACGGCGGTATTGCGTTCAAGAGCGAAGAGGGTTGGGGTTATGGCAATCAAGTGAAGAATGAAGAAGAATTTTTGGCGCGGTATGAAAGCATCACGCAAGCTATTAAAAACTTAGAATACGTTAGCGGGTTCTGTTATACCCAGCTAACCGACGTGCAGCAAGAAGTGAATGGCTTGTTAACGATTCAACGTGAACCCAAGATAGAGATGGAGAAAATTAAAAAAATCAACTTACAATAGAAGAAGATTTGTAAACTTTTAAAGAGTGAATGAAAATAGAGCAGTTTGCCAAGCGGCAGCTGCTTTTTTTTAATGTTATGAAGCTGTATGAGCACGATATACCTAAAGAAAGCAGGAAGTAATACACTCCTTCGATAGAACTTTCAAAAATATGGATAGAAAAGTTCGATCCACGCTACACGGTGACGAACTGTTGATATATAGTTAGCTTATGAAATTAAATCCGATTATGCCTATTGGTATAAATGGTTAATGGGGAGTGACTATCATGTCCAAGAGACAACTCAAGCTGGGAGCTAATTTAAACGGAGTCGGAAATAGTATATCCTTTTGGCGGCACCCCGAAGTGCCAACCAATGCGAGTGTTAATTTAGCGTTCTATAAAGAGCAGGCCCTGAAGGCTGAGCAGGGAAAATTCGATCTCTTGTTTATCGCCGATGGTTTGTTTATTAATGAAAAGTCCAATCCGCATTTTCTGAATCGTTTTGAGCCGCTAACTTTGCTTTCAGCCTTAAGTGAAGCAACAACTCATATCGGTTTAGTTGCAACCTTGTCTACTTCCTACAGCGAACCGTTCACGGTGGCCAGGCAATTTGCTTCCATTGATCATCTTAGTGGAGGAAGAGCAGGCTGGAATGTAGTCACATCCCCTTTGGAGGGCTCGGCGCTTAACTTCGGCAAAGGCGACCATCCTCATCATTCGCTGCGTTACGAGATTGCTGAGGAGCATCTTGAGGTTGTGAAAGGGCTTTGGGACTCGTGGGAGGATGACGCTTTTGTCCGAGACAAAACTAGCGGTGTATTCTTCGATCCCACCAAGCTGCACACTCTGCACCATAAGGGCAAACACTTTGCTGTTCAAGGGCCACTGAATGTTGCTCGTTCCAAACAAGGGTACCCGGTCGTGTTCCAAGCAGGGTCCTCAGATTCTGGTAAAGATCTTGCTGCCAAGTCGGCGGACGCGATTTATACGGGTCACGAGACATTCGAGCAAGCGCGTGCTTTTTATCAGGATGTAAAAAGCAGAGCAGCAGCTTATGGTCGTCAGCCAGATGACATTCTAATTTTCCCAGGCATTGGTCCGATTGTAGCCAGAACGGAAGAAGAAGCAGAGCGTAAATATCAGGAAATTGTCGAACTTGTTACCATAGAACAGGCACTGAATTATTTAGGGCGTTATTTTGAGCATTATGACTTCTCGCAGCATGCATTGGATGAGCTGTTTCCAGAACTCGGCGACTTTGGCAGTAACAGCTTCCGCAGTACGACAGACAGCATTAAGCGAGAAGCCAAGGAACAAGGGCTTACACTTCGACAGGTTGCGCTGCGGGCATCCACGCCGAGAAGCGGTTTCATAGGGACACCGGAGAAGGTAGCTGATCTTATCCAGCAATGGTTTGAGGGCGGCGCAGCGGATGGCTTCAATATTAGGACCGTCGTACCGAACGGGCTTTCCGATTTCGTCGATCTAGTTGTGCCTCTGCTGCAGGAACGCGGAATTTTCCGTAAAGAGTATGAAAGTGATACGCTGCGGGGCAATCTGGGGTTAAACATTCCACTCAATCGCTATATAAAGCAGTCCGAGGTGGCACAAGGGAAATAGCATTGACCGCTAGAGAGGAGATCGTATACCTTGAAATTTGCTTTATTTAGTCTAATGATGAATATACCGAATGCTATCAGTGGAGAAATATTGACGACCCAACAGAAGTTTGAGAACGTTTTGAAACAGGCAGTATTTGCTGAAGAATTAGGCTTTGATGCTTATGGTGTGGGGGAGCGGCATGGTGCACCTTTTATTTCATCCTCGCCACCCGTCGTTCTGACCGCGATTGCTGCCAGAACCTCACGCATCCGCTTACTAACAACGGTTACTGTTCTAAGCGTGCTCGATCCAGTGCGTGTTGCTGAGGACTATGCCACACTCGATCATCTTTCAGGTGGTAGACTCGAGTTGATCATCGGAAAAGGCAACGACCCCAGGCATTATCCTTTGTTTGGAATTAAGGAAGAGGAACAGTGGGAATCTCTCGCGGAACGTTATGCACTCCTGAAGCGTTTGTGGAACGAAGAGAACGTAACCTGGCAGGGTCGCTACCGTTCGTCATTGGACCATGTGACGATACAGCCCAGACCTTTGCAACATCCAATCCCCGTATGGCATGGCAGTGCATCAAGTACATTGTCAACGGAGTTGGCAGCGAAATATGGTGAACCCATTTTCTCATCGAATACGTTTCACCCACAAGTAAAATACAAAGCGTTAATCGATCATTATCGTGAGCGATTAGCCTTTTATGGCCATGATCCACAGCAAGCCATTATTGGATCTGGATTTGGTAGTTTATATTTGGCTAACACAACGGAAGAAGCAATTCAACGCTATCGACCCTATTACGATGCATTTCATGCAACAGCAGCGTCGAAGATCAACAACTCACCGTTCAAAGATTTAGAGGACAATGTGAAGAATGGACCTGTTCTAATTGGCAGTCCAGATCAAGTGATCGAGAAGATACTGAACTATCATGAAGCCTATGGGCACGAAGTTGTCAGCATAAGTGTAGATGGCTTGAGCGAAGCGGAGCAGCGTGAGCAAATTGAGCGTTTTGCTAACGAGGTTGCACCTGTTCTGCGCCGAGAGATTCCAAGTACAGTATGGAATCATTCACCGGTGGGTGGCTTAACGGTTTGAAAACCATTTCTGGAGGGATATCGTATTTAAATCGCGATTGGATCGATGAATTTTGGGATCCCACCCCGAATGGGAAGGCGAAGGGAAAGCACTTTCTGAGGTCGATGAAGACGTAAGGAAAGCGTTATTTGATTATTTAAAGGAACAGCGCCCGCAAGCGCGTGAGTTGGAAAAGACAGCAATCCTCCAAATTATACGTTCTATTCTCGGATAGAGTCAGATCATCATAGCTACTCATGGCCCTTACAGCATCGGCTGTAAGGTTTTCTCATGCTTGGATGTTACAAAAGAGGTGACGAATGGAACGCTATTGGAAACGCAATCTACATATGTTATGGATGGGGTTATTTATTAGTCATATTGCCTATACACTCTCTGTACCGTTTTTTCCAATATTCTTACAGAATGACCTAGGCATTCAGAATAGGCTAGAATTGTGGTCAGGCATCTCCATTTCCATTAGCTTCCTCATTAGTGGTTTGTGTGCACCCTTCTGGGGGGCGTTAGCAGATAAATTTGGGAAGAAACCTATGTTAATTCGTTCAGGTATAGGCTTAGCTTTGGCCCATTTTGCCAATTATTTTGTATATGATTTATTCACTTTCATTCTTGTTCGGATATTTCAAGGACTTATGGCAGGCTTTGGCCCTGCTTCCATTGCTTTGGTTGGTACGAATACACCGGAGAAGCACGTCGGATACGCACTTGGTGTGATTTCAACGTCGACGGCAGCCGGGGGAATTATTGGACCGCTTGTCGGAGGTGTACTAAGTCATTGGATGGGATTGCGAATGTGCTTCGTTGCTTCGGGTCTCATTACCATCATTTCTGCGCTTATTGTACTAGTGGGTGTTAAGGAGGTTCACAAGCAACATGATGAAGCTCGTATAAGTGTCATCCAGGATATTAAACATGCAGCACGTAACACCCAACTGATAGGGGTATTTGGCTTAACTTTATTAGTCTCTACTTCAGTAATGATTCTGGAGCCACTGCTGACGCTCTATGTCGTGCAAATCGGTGGGAGTGTAGATAAAGCTACGCTTAGCTCGGGGATTGTTTTCTCAGCAGTTGGCGTAGCTACGGTCATTATGGGACCACGTTGGGGGATCATTGGCGGTCGAATTGGTTATGAGAAGGTATTGTTCATTGGATTGTTAGGCGGTGGCATTGGCAATTTACTGCAGCTCGGTGCTCATCATCTTATTGGCTTTGGAATCCTGCGTTTCAGTTATGGCTTGTTTTTTGCTGCTGTATTCCCAGCGCTGAATGCGCTTATCGTCAAATATGCAGAAGCTGATTTCCGTGGAAGGGCTGTGAGCTTAAACCAATCGTCGAGTCAATTTGGCATTGTGATTGGTCCTTTGCTAGGTGGGTTCTTGGGTGGGTGGCTGGGAATTCAATTCGTATTCCTGTTGACTGGAGTAACTCTTCTTGGTGCCGCATGGAATCGAAAGATGTTAAATGCGAAACGTACGGATCAGAAGTTGCTGGGGTAAAGATATTTTAAATAAGCCATTACGTCAAAAACCGTGCCCTGATCAGGGGCACGGTTTTTCAATCTATTTTAAAGCATCTTGAACAAGTTTATTTAAAAGGGATCATCACTCTTTATATTTTCCTGGAGTGACGCCTTCGTACTTTTTAAAACTGCGTATCAACGCATTACTGTTTAAATACCCTACTTTGACAGCCGCGTCGGAGATATTGAGTTTTTCGTCCCTTAATAATACTTTCGCTTTTTCCAGCCTTACCTTATTGATATAATCCGGCAAGGTTTCTCCGGTTTGTTCTTTGAAAAGCTTGGACATATAGCTTGGAGAAATCCCCAGATGTTCTGAAATCATCGCTACATTTAAGGTAACTTCTACATAGTGGCTGTTAACGAACTTAATGATATTCCTACTCAATTCGTAATAACGATTACCTGTTTTTGACTGTATGCGCTTACTTACCGATGACAATGTGTTGGTAATTTCTTCCTGTAGTTCCACTAAGGTTTCACATTCAAATAATTTTTCTACAGGCTCATCAACAGAAATTTCTTTTACTGTTTTTACAACTGTACTTGCAAGATCAAACATAAAATACCTTGTCATTTCAGCAGTGGGGGTGCTGTCAATAAAGTTAGAGTGAATAATGTCGTCAAGTAATTGCTTTCCTTTTTCAAACTCTCCAGATTTGATACAATTCACTAACTTTTGCTCTTTTTCAAGCGGATAGACATAATCTCTGACATTATATTTCAGACTTTGGAAGGGGATGATCTTTCCGTTACCGGCAATTAACTTGTATTCTAGGGCTTGGGCGGCTTCCTGATAGGCTTCTTGCATGCCATGGATACCCGAATGAGCATCACTGATGGAAACTGTAAGAGTCATATTGTAATATTTTCCAAAAAACTTTTGCAGCTCTTCTGTAAGGTTGACCATTTCTTGCACATGATCTTCCGCTTCAAGATCCTGCAGGTTTACTAGGAATACTATTTTCTCATCAATCTCTGTGGTGAAATTCTGATACCTTTGTCCCAAGAGTTCCTCAAAAACATTGGTGATTACAAAGCTAGGGAGCTTAGACTTTGCTTCAAAATCATCTCCAATTCCTAAGGAAATAAGCTTGCCCCTATCCTCTATGGATAGGAGCACTACGATAAAATCACTGGATTTAAACTGCATGTCAAGCGCGTAAAATGCATTGTGATGTACAGATATATTCCCAAACTTCCCTTTTAAAAGCTTTTGCAGAAAATCCGCTCGCACTACACTGTTTTGCTGTTTCAGTTTCAGGTTGATATGTTCCTTTTCTTGAAGTGCATCTTGGATTGCCTCATAAATAAACTGATATTCATTACTGGATCTGTCATAGGCGTTCTTAATTTTCCCATGTTGGACGATACGGATAAGATTACGAACCGGATTATAATTACGCCATGTAAGTAAAACCGATACGGCTCCTCCAAAAATTAAACATAGAATAATGCTTGCAATCATTAGTTTTTCTGCAAACTCACTTTTTTCCATCACAATCTCACGCGGAACAATGGAAACATACTTTAGGTTGGATACATCGGATTTCGTATAGGAAATGATGAACGAATCCTTTCCTTGTCCTTTTACCAGCATACTATCGCTACGCGTAAGCTCATCCACCTGTAAGATATCCGATAAATGATAAGAAGCAGTCGATGCAAGAAGGTTATTATCATTGTCTAAAATGAAGATACTTCCATACTGTGCCGATTGTAAATTTTGAATCATTTCTGTAAATCGTTCTTTTTTTAACTGGATAACGATTGTGGCAAGAGACTCCTTCTCCGAATTTGATATTGGAATTGAACGCATGTAAGCGAGCGCTCCTGGATTCTCATTTGAGCTTGTCTTATTGTCTTTTGAGATATACCTACCGCTGTATGTATGTTGAAGAGTATCTATCCATTGTTCATACCTTAGCCCATCTTTGACAAGAAAAGAGTACATATAAGTACTCCTTGAAGCTGCCGACGAAGATATCACAGCATCCAAGTTTTTAAAGTACACATAAAAATCATCGATGTAGCCATTCGTTATATTCATCCTTTTGAAATCTTTTACGATCTGAGCAACCTCATACTGCTTGTTATTCCAGTTTGTTTCCTGCGAAGTGGCCAGCATTTCAATATCCGGGTTAAAGGCAATGTCAAAACTTAAGCGCTCCGCATCCTTTAAGATATTGTCCATATTCAGCTGGACTTGCTTCAGCATAGCCAGATTTGCCCTGCTTGTTTCTTGCTCAATCGTCCTTACAGTAACAAAATAAACGATTCCAGTGAAAATGATAGGAATTAACAGAATCAATATATAAGATAAAATTTGGGTGTAAATGATACTATTTCTAGTGTTCAAGACACGCTTTATGTTCATGAGCTCCCCCTCATTCTTATGACTAGTGAGTTCAGGTATGTAAATTCCGCAAGTTCCTAAATAGTATACTACTATACAATACGAATGAAATTCCATAATTTTCCCAAAAAGCTTTATAAGACCATCAATGGCGTACAACTAGGAGCGAGCCGGTGAACCTTCTGGATCCATCGATTTTACACCGCTTTTTGTTTTTTGATGATGATTTTCCCATATTTAATATTGAATTTGGGGATATTCGATACGCATTCTGTTGGATGGAGATTGATTTACGTTTCATAGAAATACTACACTTACCCTAGCAATTGTAATTGTTGTTGAAGTTTGCAAGCATGCACCAAGTTACAATTACGTGTAGCAAAAATATGAAAATTGAGGGGAGAAAAAATGTTGAAAAGTAAAAAGGTTTTTAATAGGATGACTACGGGTTCCCTCTTAATCGTACTTTTGACATCTGCGGTGATGTCAGGATGTGTAGGAGAAGACAAAAAAGCTGAGCAAACGAATTCGACTCCAACGGGTACTGCAATAAAATTGCCTTTTGAGAAGCCGGTAAAATTCCGCGTCTGGGATCCTTTAATGAGCACTGCGCTTCCAATTATGAAGAACTATGCCGAGTCAGAGCTAAATAAAGAGTTGCAGAAGAGACTGAATGTTACGATTGAGTATATTCATCCTACAGAAGGATCGGCGAAAGAACAGTTTAACCTGATGCTTACATCCGGCGACATACCAGATTTTATTGTGGGCACCTTTGGGGATTATCCGGGTGGAAGGCAAAAGGCTTTCGAGGATGGCATACTCGTTGACGTAAAGAATGAAATCCCCAAGTATGCACCAGATCTGGCCAAAATCTATGAAGCCTATCCCGATCTGTTAATGGATGTAGAGACAGAGGAAGGAAAACAGTTCGGTGCCCCATTCCTCAAAGGTGATCAAAGTATCTTCACCTTCTTTGGAGGTTTTCTTCGTAAGGACTGGTTGACTGAACTGGGACTGCCTGTGCCGGAAACTATCGACGAATTCTATACGGTAATGAAAGCTTTCAAAGAAAAGAAGGGGGCAACGGCACCTTTTACCGGAAATGTCGGAAATATTAAAGGAACCTACTTTACCGGAGCATGGGGTATTAATCAAGATCACTTCATTGAAAATGGTAAGGTCGTATATGGGGCAACTGACCCCAGGTTTAAGGAATATACCAAGACCATGGTGAAATGGTATAAGGATGGCATATTAGACCCCGAATTGGCTACGAATAATGGAAAAACGATTGATGCCAAAATTACCGCAAATCAAGCTGGCGCAACTCTTGGAAATACCGGTTCAGGCCTTGGAAAATATTTGCCGTTGATGAAGAGCAAGGATCCCAAATTTGACTTGGTCGCTGTGCCGTACCTCGTACGTAACAAGGGTGACTTCAATCCCTTTATGCCTAAGGATGGACCTACCGTTAACAATGGAACATGGAATATTACCAGTGCAGCTAAGAATATTCCAGAAGCACTGGCATTCCTGAATTATGGATACACGAAGGAAGGCTCTATGCTCTATAACTTCGGTATTGAAGGTGTAAGTTATAAGATGGAGAATGGCTATCCGAAATATACGGATCTAGTTACGAATAATCCTAACGGACAGCCCTTTGCAACTATGGGGCAAATGTATACACGCGCTTTGAAGGATGGCCCTTTCGTACAAGACAAGAGGTATTTTGAGCAGTATATGGTCTTACCGCAGCAACAAGAGTCGCTGAAAGTCTGGACCAAATATGCTGACCAAGTCACCAAAGCCAACAAGAACTATAGAGGAAACTTGACGCCGGAGGAAGTTTCTCAGATCACTAGCAAGCAAAATGAAATTAACACGTATAAGGACGAAATGTTCCTGAAGTGGCTTATGGGTAAAGAGGATGTAGATGCCACCTGGGACAAATATGTGGAGCAAATCAAAAAACTGGGAATTGAAGATATCAACAAAGTTAGACAGAATGCCTATGATCGTTTCATTAAGAAATTCCCTCAGGCATTAAATCCGCAATCGTTTAATATCAGCGACATCTTTAAATAGTTCTAGTGAAATGGGGGAGGGGGATTTCCCCCATTTCACTTTATAGGGAGGTTCTCATAGTGCCAGAGGTAAAGATACAGCCGCAACCTTTGATATACAATAAACCAAGCCTCATTCAGGCCATAAAAAAAGATTATAAGAAAAATAAATGGTTGATCTTGATGGCCCTGCCCGTTGTAGCTTGGTATATCTTGTTTCACTACGTTCCAATGTATGGTGTTATCATCGCATTTAAACAATTTAGTCCCGTAAAAGGAATCTGGGGCAGTACCTGGGTAGGACTAAAACATTTTCATGATTTCTTCAACAGTTTCTCCGCATGGAGAGTCATCCAAAATACGTTATTGATCAATTTCTATCAGCTCCTCTTTGGTTTTCCAGCACCCATTATTCTGGCACTATTGCTGAATGAAGTGAAAAGTAAGTATTTTAAAAAGACGATCCAAACCGTTACTTATCTACCGCACTTTGTTTCCACGGTGGTTATCTGTGGTATGATTATCGACTTCTTTGCAAAAAGCGGTCTAATCAATGATATCATTGCCTTTTTTGGTGGCTCACGCACCATGTTCCTTGTGGAAGCAGAATGGTTCCGTACCATCTATGTAAGCACAGGTATTTGGCAGGGCGTAGGTTGGGGTTCAATTATCTATCTCGCTGCCCTGTCCGCTATCGACACGGAGCTATATGAGGCGGTAACCATCGACGGAGCTGGGAGGTGGAGACAGTTTATTCATATCACGCTACCGGGAATTGCTCCCACAATCGTGATCCTATTAATCATGAATTTTGGCCATATGATGAGTGAAGGATATGAAAAAATCATATTACTTTATAATCCGAGTACGTATGAAACAGCGGATATCATTTCATCCTATGTATACCGGCGCGGATTGGTGGAGGCCAATTATAGCTTTAGTGCAGCAGTGGGGCTATTTAACTCTTTGGTGAACCTGATTTTAATCGTAACAGCAAACTATGTTAGCCGGAAGGTTAATGAAACCAGCCTGTGGTAAGGAGTGGAATATATGGTTGTCAAAAAGACAGTCGGGGATTACATTTTCGATTCGATGACTGTTATTGTATTAATCGCACTGGCTGTAATAACAGCCTATCCGTTTGTTTATGTTGCTTTTGCATCCTTGAGCAGTGCAGATGAGCTTACAGCCCATAGCGGCTTGCTCCTAAAGCCATTAGCATTTAGCCTCGATGCTTATAAAGCTGTGTTAAATAATCCAATGATTTATTCCGGGTATATGAATACGCTATTCATTGTCGTGGTGGGAACGACCTACAATATTATCATGACATCTATGGGAGCTTTTGTTCTCTCTAGGAAAAATTTCTTCTGGAGAAAGCCGATCACCATCTTGATTGTCTTCACCATGTTTTTCGGTGGCGGGCTGATTCCCAGTTTCTTGTTAGTCAAGGATCTCGGTTTAATGAATTCAATATGGGCTTTGATCATTCCTGGAGCAATAGGTACCTGGAATCTGATTATCATGAGAACGGCGTTTCAGGGAATTCCCGAAAGCTTGGTAGAATCTGCCTATATCGATGGTGCACATGATTTTACAATATTATTTAGAATCATTATCCCACTGGCTTTGCCAACTATTGCCGTTATGGTGCTGTATTATGGGGTAGGCCACTGGAATGCGTGGTTTGGCGCCATGATCTACTTAAGAAATAGAGAATTATGGCCATTGCAGTTGGTGTTGAGGGAAATCCTGATTTCCAACAGTACGGATGAAATGATGACCGGAACAGTAGCTCAGGACAGAGCAGCAATCGGAGAAACGATAAAGTATGCAACAATTATGGTTGCTACACTCCCTATCTTGGCAGCATATCCCTTCTTGCAGAAGTATTTTGTTAAGGGAGTAATGGTTGGAGCGCTCAAAGGTTAAACGTGACAATTATAGTGAAAAGCGAATAAAGATTTCCCTATATTTTTAATTTATTACAAAAATCATTTAATATAGTACATTTTAATGTTTGAGCCGAAACGTATAATTACATACATGAGACAATCAAGAAAGTGAAAATGAAAGCGGTTTAATTCAGGTGAAGGAATAGGGTCGGATAGCCATTCTCCCCGTTCCAATGATTCCAAGGAGGACTGCAGATGGTCAATAAAAAGTTCAGATTTTTGTTCATTTGGCTCACGGTGCTGCTGATGCTACCGCTGCCGCAATGGAGTAATCCCGTTGCAGCAAATCAAGTGTCGTCGGAACCAATTACGAATTCAGTGTCAGATTTCTACAATGTTATCATGCAGGCGGGAGCCGACCCTTGGGTATACAAGCATAAGGACGGATATTACTACAACGTCTTTGTCAACGCTAGCGGTATCATGATCCGTAGATCGAAGACGATCACCGGCATTGATGCGGGCGAGAGGAGCCTAGCCTGGACACCGGTTCAGGGTACGAACTACAGCTCCAATGTTTGGGCGCCAGAAATGCACTATCTCAAAGATACGGATGGTAATTACAAATGGTATATTTACTTCGCAGCTGACAACGGAACCAACGCAAACCATCGCATGTACGTGCTGGAGAACACCAGTGAGAATCCAATGACCGGAAGCTGGGTATTCGAAGGAAAAATTACCGATTCCACTGACCGCTGGGCAATTGACGGCACTGTGATGACGATAAATGAGAAACACTATTTCATCTGGTCCGGGTGGGAGGAAACGGACGGGAGTTTCCAAAATTTATACATAGCTGAGATGAGCGATCCACGGACGATCAGCTCGGGGCGTGTATTGATATCGACACCTGAGCATGATTGGGAATCGTCTCCGGGCAGGATTAATGAAGGCCCCGAAGTCACGATACATGGCAACACCATTAACCTGGTCTATTCCGCAAACGGAAGCTGGACAGACAGTTACTGCCTCGGACTGATCAATGCCAAGATTGGCGACGATTTGATGAACCCCAACTCCTGGGTAAAACAGGACAAGCCCATTTTCTCCAGCGCCAACGGCGTATTCGGACCAGGTCACCACAGTCTCACCACCTCTCCCGACGGCACTGAGGACTGGATTATCTACCATTCCGCCCGCTGGCCAGGATCAGGGTGGACGCGTAATGTCCGCACTCAGAAATTCACCTGGAATGCAGACGGAACTCCGAACCTGGGCGAGCCCGTCGATCCAAACAAACCGATTGCCACTCCTTCAGGGGAGCCGGTACGTCAGCGCTATGAGGCGGAGGCAGCCCTGTTGGTGAAAGATCCCAACAGTGGAACAGGTCCCGCTATCTGGCGGGAAAGTACCGCTTCCGATGGGAAGAAGATCGCCAATATCAAGAACGCCAATGATTATGCCCAGTTTACTGTCAACGTGCCACGGTCGGGGTTTTATGTGCTGTCCGTGCGCAATGCCAACGGCTCCTCGAATGGGGCGGATGCTTCCCATATTTTGTCGGTCAACGGTAGTTCCGGTGCCAAGTTAAATATCGTGTATTCCGACTGGAATCGCTGGGGGGCATCCACGGCAAAAGTCTATCTTAAGCAAGGCGACAATAGCATCCGCTTCGGGGCGGGTATCAACCTTGCCCAAATTGACAGTATGGATGTAACCCAGCTTGAAGTTGAATCAGAATTTCTATTCGATTCTCCAGGGTACACGCTGGGGTTGGGTGAAAGTCGCAGTTTACCTGTTTATATGGTAACAGGCACGTCCAATTCACTTATTGAAAGCGGAGTTTCCTTCAGTTCTTCCAATAAGGAGATTGCTGATATTGTTGGAACTGGGATTAAGGGGCTCAAGGCGGGCAGTGCCACGATCACTGCGACATATAACGGGAAAACGACTACAACCACGGTTACTGTTGCCTCTGAACCTAAGTATGTGCAGTCTATCGCTATCAGCGGATTAGACAACGTCTTGAACAGCGGTCTGACGAAGCAATTGCAGTTAACAGCAGGCTACAACACCTATGAAATTCGGGATGTGACGGCTGGTGCCACGTATTCCAGCAGCAACTCCGGCGTGGCTAAGGTAACAGTCAACGGTCAGGTAAATGAAACATATCCGGGGGAAACAGAGCTTAAAGCTGAATACGGTGGCAAGGAAGCAAAATTCAACTTGACGGTAACGCCTAATCCGTCTCAGGTTCCTCAGATTCTTACGCAAGTAAAGACTCCCTCCGGTGTCACACCTAAATTTCCCGGCGTTGTGGACGTGGTTTACAAGGGGGAGAGTGGCATTGCTGAGGTAAGTTGGAAGCTGGAGGGAATTAGCTTCAACTCGCTTGGCCCTGTTCAAGTGCCTGTCATATTGACACTGAATGGTGAGAAGATTTCTGCTGCCGTTTCCGTGGAGGTTGTCCCAGGATGGGGCCTTGATGAAATTGTGAATCAAGTTCACAGCAGGATAGACAATTTCTCATACCCTCTAGGTGAAGGCTTGGGTAACTATAGTCAATCTGCATTTAATTCCCTTCTGGCCAAGCTGAGGCATGTGGAGGAAATATCCGCAGACGCGAGTCTGACGGAAGAGCAGTTTAACCAGGAGCGGAGTTCCCTTACTCAAGTGGAAGCAGATCTGTTAGGTTCGCTTAACAGTACACAGGATGGTGTATTTTATAACGCTTACCGAGATTTCTCCGGCGATGAGACGGGCAAGTACCCTTTCGGGATTAATATCGAAGATCTGACCAATGGCGCTACCGCCACTGTGCAGGCAGAGAACGGGAATAAATTCCTTCGGCTGACCACCATGGCTACTTCGGGCAAGGCGAACCTGTTCCTGCCATATGCAGGTGAGGTAAAGGCTGACTCGGATCAGCGCATCGTCATCGAATATCGGGCCAGATTAAACACCAGCTTTCAGTATGCCAATGGCGCGATGATGAGAAATGACAGCGGTACTAGCAATTATTCCATGGTTACGGCTTTTGATACGGGTAAAATTGTCGTGCAAAATGGAGCGTCTACGAAGGTCAAAGTCAAAGACTATCAAACCAATACATGGTACAAAATCAAGATGGTGGCCAACTGGGGCAACAAGACCTATTCCGTCTATATCGACGATGTTTTGGTGGCTACTGACTACAATTTCCGCCACACAGGGGGCAGCAAGTTGACTGGCCAACGGTTCGGTATCGACGGCTACGCCAACGCCTCCATCGACTTTGACGACTTCAAAGCCATGGTTATCGGAGGGCCGATGGTTGCGCCTAAGGATCTTAAAGGAATCAATGAAACAGCGGTTGGAGCAAATGATGGACGCATCACCGGTGTGAACCCATCCATGGAATGGTCCCATGACAATGGGGGTACCTGGTCCAATGTGGCAGGGGATACCATCGCGAATCTGCAGCCCGGGATTTATTGGGTTCGATACCGTGAGACGAATACCCATACAGCCAGTCCTCATGTGGTGTTGACCCTTACGGGCTTCAATCAACCTCCTGCCAGTCCTGACGGAGGAATTGTTTCGGAAACGGGGAAAGCTGGCGATTTCCCTTTAGCGGCTTACGGATCGGCAGCAGCCATTTGGGTTGACCCTGCGGAGGAAGCCTCGGTCAGACGCGTGGTGAAAGACCTGAAGGAGGACGTCAAGCGGGTCACCAATCTGGACTCCTTTGTGAGCAGTGCGGCTACCCTTCCCGCAGGTCCTGTGGTGATCGTTGGAACACTGGATAGAAGCGCTCAAATCAAGGCGCTAGTTGACGAAGGGAAAATCACTGAAAGTGAAGTAAACGCTATCAAAGATAGATGGGAAGCCTACTTAATCAAGGTGGTAGACGAAAATACCCTAGTCATAGCAGGATCGGATTCTCGCGGATCCATCTTTGGCGTATACGAGCTCTCGGAAAGAATGGGTGTTAACCCCTGGTATTTTTTTGCTGATGCAGCCATCAAAACGAAGAATGCAGTCTATGTAGCTGCTGGTACCTCCGTCAAAGATATGCCCGATGTGCGGTACCGTGGGGTTTTCCTCAATGATGAGGAGAAGCTCAGCCGTTGGGCATCCGAGGTGTTTAAAGACCCTGACACGATGGGGCCGAAAACGTATGCTAAAATCTTCGAGCTCATTTTGCGGCTGAAAGGCAACTACATCTGGGCTGCCATGCACGTCAATTCAATTAACAATGTACCGGGCAATATTGATCTGGTGAAGGAATATGGCATCGTGCTGGGCTCTAGTCACCCCGATATGCTCCTGCGAACGAACTCCCACGAGTGGGATGAGTGGAAAATGAACTATGCCGGACAGAAAGGTGTTAATCCCGACACGATCCAATATGACTACACCATAAGCAAGGAGGCTGTGCTTCAGTACTGGCGGGAAAACATTGAACGCCATAAAGACACCGATGCGCAATGGACACTGGGTATGCGGGGCATACATGATGAGGCCTTTAATGTAAAGAATCTCATGGAACCTACCTATAATTACTTGGGTATTGATCTGGAGGAGCGGAAAGCCGGTCTCATGAATGAGATTATCCGTGATCAGCAGCTCTTGCTTAAGGAAATACTGGGTCAGGACAAATATGCGAAGTCCTTCCAGGCGTTTATTCCTTATAAGGAAGTCTTGCCTATCTATAATCACCCCAGATTTGATCTGCCCGAGAATGTGACAGTAATCTGGACCGACGATAATCACGGAATCATGCGGGGGATGCCTGACGCTGCAGAACGCACACGCGATGCTGGACATGGGTTATACTACCACGCTTCCTACTGGGCTCCTGTCGACCAAAGCTATTTGTGGCTCAGCTCAATCCCCCTTGCCTTAATGGGTGAGGAGCTCGGCAAGTCCTGGGAGCATCATATCCAACAGTCCTGGATACTGAATGTTGGCGATATCAAGCCGCAGGAAGCCGAGATGACCTACTTTATCCGTTATGGATGGGACGTAGAGAAGTACAAAAATCAACCGGATCAATTTCTGAAAGACTGGAGTGGTGAACATTTCGGCAGTCCGTATAGCAGCGAGGTTGCTGATATTCTCACTACTTTCTACCATCATGCCAACGTTCGCAAGCTTGAGCATATGAAGGATGGTTTATTTAACCAGACTCAGTATGGGGATGAGAGCTCCAAGCGGATGGCCGTGTATCAGAATTTATTTAACCGCACTGCGGCTATTTATCAAGCGCTGCCTGCTACGCAGAAGTTGGCCTTCTATGAACTGGTGCAATCCAAAATTAACTGGGCGTACTACGTCAATAAGGCCTACTATTATGCGGATAAAAGCAATCTGGCCTTCGATCAAGGCAGAATGGCTTCCGCCGACGCTATGCTCAAACATTCTCAGGAAGCTGATCTGGCGAAGAAAGCGGAAATTGCGCGTTACAGCACGATGGCAGATGGCAAGTGGAAGGGATTCATTGATCCCGAGAATGCGTCGCCCCCTGTCATTAACCAGCTTCCCCCTGGCACGCCAGCGCTGGTGCTGGGCGAACCGTCTTTAGGTGTGATTGTACAAGGTGAGACAGCGCCTCAGGGGAACACGAAGCTTGTATTTTCTCCTTATAATCAGGATGGTAAATTCATCGACGTTTTCAATAAGGGAGCTGGCACTGTCAATTGGACTGCCGCTGCCGATCAGCCTTGGGTAAAGCTCTCTTCCTCAGCCGGAACTGTCAATGACGAGACACGTCTTTGGGTTACGATTGATCAGATGGAAGCACACAAAGGCGCAACCGCAACGATTTCGATTACCGATACTGCGACCAACACCATCAAGACCATTCAGGTGGCGATTGAGAATCCGACAATAGCCCTGTCCGCAATCACTGGATACGCAGAGGCTGACGGCTATGTATCTATTGAAACCGAGCATTACAGCCGGTTGAATACGAATGGAGATAAGACTTGGCAAATTATCCATGACGCGGGCCGTGCTTTTGGTGGTGATGTAGTGCGTGCTTATGCGCCTGACCTGAACGCTGTAGATGAGTCTGCGATAAGCTCAACTGCCCCCAGCCTGGAGTATGACATCAACCTTACCTCGACGGGTCAGTTCCCGTTGGAGATATACAGGATCCCCACGCTGAACGCGAAGGGAAAGGTGCGTTTTGCCGTATCTGTGGATGGTGGAACCCCGATTGTAGTGGAATCGGCAGCGGTCGATGAAGGGCAAGGCACCATTTGGGTGAGCAATCTCTTCCACATGATTGAGAAGCATGTTGTGAATCTGCCCGTGCTGTCAGCTGGAAAACATACCGTCAAGCTGTGGATGGTGGATAGCTTCATAATGATTGACAAGATGGTGCTGTACACGGGTCCAGAGGGTGTCATTTCCACCGAGCTTGGTCCAGACGAGAGTTATCATCATGAATTCAATACAGAGTTTAACTCGGGCACCGATGCTCTGCCCCGAATCTCAACAGCAGCCGAACCGAAAAACATCCCGGCTGGCTGGGGAGCGGGCGATTTTGTTGAAGTGGATGGAAAGGTAAGCCTTGAGGCCGAGTTCGCCATGGAACATGATCTTGCATCTGAAAGCCAGATTACAGCTGATATGAAAGCGTACACGGTTTCCAAACAGGATAAGGCTGCCCAGTTAGCAGGGAAAATTCCCAATGCCTGGCGCCTCACGCAATCAGACACCGGCATGGCAATGCGCCTTCCCGATCGGGGCGGACAGTGGTCAGAGAATGCCGAATTCCCTGTGTATAGTCCGGAATTGACGTACAAAATCAATTTTAGCAACACAGGTGCTTATAACGTCTGGGTGCGCTGGCGATATGTAGATAACGCTTCCGACTCCATTCGTGGTGGTCTTGATGGTAGTCTCGGGAACTTCTCGACTGATGTTTTTTTCTCCAATAATATGGATGAGAAATGGCACTGGAAAAACGTGGGCAAGATTAACGTCGCCACAACCGCCGAGCATTCCTTCAGCCTGTGGATGCGCGAGGACGGTCTGTATGTAGACCGTATCTACCTTACGAATAGTAGTGAGACCCCAACAGATGCCCTTTGGAAACCCTCTCTCAGGAACGAGAGCACTGTGGGACAAAGGCTTCAGGAAACTGTGAACGCAAAGCGCGCCGGGATGGCCGGAATCTCTTATCCATTAGGTGATGCTCTCGGTCGTTACCGTCAGGATGCCTATGACTCCGTTATGGGTGCTCTGAACGCAGCGGATGCCTTGGCTAAGAGTGGTACCGCTACAGTGCAGCAAGCCGATGAAGCCCTAAACGCCATTACTGCCGCCGAAACAGCTCTGAACAACGCTCTTGTCCTTACACAGAATGGCATGAGCTATCATGCATACAGAGATTTTTCCGGTGATGAGGCGGGCAAATATCCTTACGGCTTTAATATCGAAGGGATGACCAATGGCGCTACGGCTACTGTACAAGAAGAGGACGGGAATCAATTCCTGCGTCTGACGACAACGGCTACTGCCGGTAAGGCCGATCTATTCCTGCCGTATACAGGCGAAGTAAAGGCAGCTGCGGATCAGCGTATCGTCATCGAATACCGCTCCAGGTTTAACGGTAACTTTCAATATGCCAATGGCGCCATGGTGAGAAACGACAGCGGCACTAACAATTATGCCATGGTGACTGCTTTTGAGAATGCAAGTGGCGTGCATCAGATTAAAGTGCATAAGGGCACATCCAATGCAGATAAAGTTAGTGTTAAATCGTTTAATTACAATCAATGGCACACATTTAAAATGGTGGCCAACTGGGACGCCCGGACTTATACCGTCTATATGGACAATGATTCTGTCCCGGTAGCTACTGACTTTAACTTCCGCAACACAGGCGGCAGCAAGTTGACTGGACAGCGGTTTGGATTGGATAACATACCTAACGGTTCAATCGACTTCGATGACTTTAAGGTTAGTATTATTAATCCTTCTAACCCGGTTACTCCAAATGCCCCCGAGGGACTCGGGAAAATTAATGAAACAGCGGTAGGCGCCAATGATGGTCGTATCATCGGCGTAGATAGCTCCATGGAATGGTCCTCGGACTATGGTAACACTTGGTCAAGTATCGAGGGGAATACCATCCTGAATTTGCCGCCCGGGACTTATTGGGTTCGATACCGAGAAACCAATACCCATAAAGCCAGTGCCCAAATAGAGCTGAACATTCTGCGCTTTAGTCTGCCAGGCAATGTCACGGGCGTAAGCTTGGACAAAACCAATGCCCATCTGTATACCAACTATGGAAGCCTTGCTGTTCAGCTTACTGCATGGATAGAGCCTGTTGGCGCCATCAATAAGGCTGTAACGTGGAATACTTCGAATTCTGTCGTAGCTTCTGTATACGACGGTCTCGTAACAGCGCATTCCGCAGGCGTAGCCATAATCAAGGTAACGACCGTAGATGGTGGTTACTCCGATACGAGCACAGTGACAGTTAGTGTGTACAGTGGCCCTGACCATCCAGGAAATCCACCTGTCCATGTCACAGGTGTAAGTTTGGACAAAACCAATGCTCAGCTGTATACCAACTATGGAAGCTCCACCGTCCAGCTCACTGCAATTGTGCAACCTGTTGAAGCGACTAACAAGAACGTAACATGGAGCACGTCAAACCCGAATGTAGCTACGGTGGACGAAAACGGTCTCGTGAATGTCCACACCCCCGGCATGGCTGTGATTACGGCGACCACGGCAGACGGCATTTACACAGCGACTTGCATTGTGACTACGACGATATATGATCAAGATGCCAGCCCTTACGACGGACATGACGGTTCCACCGTCCCAACTGCATCTGCCACTATAATTAAGAACGATGACGGAAGTACGAGCACTATACTCACCGACCAAACGACCGGAACGTTGACCGAGACCACAACTTGGCCAAACGGAGACCATAAAGTCGTAACAAAAGAAAGCAATGGCACAGTTACGGAAGTCTTCAGTGGGCAGAATGGAAGCAAGCGTGAGGTCGTGACGAGGTCAGACGGAAGCAGCCGCTCTGTCGTCACCGATATGAAGAGGGTCATTGTTGAGACCATCACGTCTTCCCATGGGGAAGTAACAGCCGACGTTCATCTGCCCGAAGGAGTTGCACAATCGCGGATTACGATTCCCGTCAAGCATGCCTCTGCCACCACAGTTGCCTTTATTGTGAGGAAAGACGGATCTAGGCAAATCATTGGGACCTCTGTTCTAACAGAAGATGGATTGAGTTTCATAGCCTCGGGAGATATGACGGTAAAACTGATAGACAATAAGATCACTTTCAGGGATGTTCCTGACAACTATTGGGCTGCCGAGGCAATTGCCTTTAGTGCCAGTCGTGAGCTATTCCTTGGAACGGAGCAAAGGGTTTTTGCCCCCGATGCATCCATGAGCCGTGCAATGTTATTCACCGTATTGGCCCGGTTGGACGGCGCACAGGCTGAAGGCGGCGCAAATTGGTACAGCAACGCACAAGATTGGGCTGTGGCTGCCGGAATCAGCGACGGTAGCGCTCCGGAGGCTGCCATAACCCGGGAGCAGTTAATTACTCTTTTACATCGGTACGCCGGACAATCTGCTGCGAACGGCAACAGCAAAAGCTTTGTGGACAGCAACGATATTTCTGCTTGGGCAAGTGAAGCCATGAGGTGGGCTGTGGCGACGGGGATCCTGAATGGCAAGCCAGGGAACCTTCTGGAGCCAGCCAGTGTTGTCTCTCGAGCTGAAGTATCAGCAGTGCTTGCGCGCTTTATCGCTTGGAGAAGTAACAAGTAATTCAATAAATTGGAACCAATATCTTGGCCCTAAGTAACGATAAAACCTACCTAATCAACGCTCCCGTCCTTGAAAGACGGGAGCGTTGATTATTTTCCTGCTAGTTATCATTGTTAAGTTTTGCAGATTTCATATTCGATGATGCCAACAATCCGTCTCACCTCTATTTCCCGGGTAATGTCCCAGGGGCTAACCGCCACTATCTTGTCTCTGCCTGCTTATGAAGCAAATTAATTGTGCATGGATGTTGAGATTTATTGTAGAATAGACTTTAAAAAAGTTTATATCAATCTCTTTGTACAGGCTGGGGGACATTTAGTAATGGATAAAAGCATTCGCAGCAAGTTTCTACCATTTAAACGCAACCTAACCAGAGGTCACTTTTCTCGGAAGAGCTTTGCAATTGTACTTTTGATGGCCAGTCTTCCTACAGCTTTGCTTGCTGTGGCAACTTATTTCGTAGGCGTCTCCCAAATTGAACGAGAGGTTAACCGAACACATCAACTCCGGCAGCAGTATATGGCGGAGAAGCTGAACGATCAGCTGCTCCAGCTTGAAAAAATGGTGACGATGTGGAAGTTTAATCCGATTTTTCAAAATAAACTTGGCGATATGACGATGAAGGATTTTCAAAGTAATATTGTTCAGTCTCAGGATTTGGCCAAGACCTTGCTAATCATGAGTAATTCAAGCCCTTTGCTTCGAGAGGTACGGATGTATTTGCCAGACAGTGAGATTTTTCTATCCTCACTCAACACGAAATTCGTAGTTCCAATTACGGAATCTGAAATTGATTTTTTTCGTTCGCTTTTCATCAAAGATATGGAGCATTATTGGACCTATGCTGGTGGCTATTTATCCCTGGTTCAGCTAGTGCCTGAAACAGCGCCTTATGGGTATTTGCTTGCGCAATTTGATGCGAGTGCCATTAATCAATTAATTAGCCCAGATCCTAACTTGCAAGCAACGGCGTTTATTCTGAAAGCCAACGGAGACTGGTTGGACTCAAATGAGACACCTGAGTTGGAAACACACGCATTTAAGAGTTACTTAAGAGATGAAGTGAACAAGTATCAAAACAAGCAAGGTTCTTTTTTCAGCAATTGGAAAGGCGAGAAATATGCAGTAACATACGGTTTCATCGACCGAACCGGCTGGATGTATGTGTCAGCCGAGCCCATATCGAAACTTACGCAGCCGATTGTCAATGCCTCAAGGATTTTGTTAATGCTTGGCTGCATGGGTATCTTTATAGCTGTTGGTCTATCTTGGATGGCATCCAAAAGGCTGAATCAGCCTATGAATCGGCTTGTTCAATTATTCAGATCCACGAAGAAAGAATTTCCACAGCATGAAGTTGGCGATGAGTTCGAATTTATCGAGCGGCAATGGAAGTTTTTAAACAGTGAAAGCAAAATTTTACATGAACGTATGGAGAGCCACTTCGTTACATTAAGGGAATTTTTTCTGTTTCAATTGTTGAACGACCATCTCTATTTGTCAGAAGATAATTTGCGTACACGGATGGAGCAATACGGGTGGGACCTCGAAGGCAAACGGCTTGCGCTTGTTGTTATTCGCCTGCTCGGTTTTTCCAGGCTTCAGGGCCGGTTTGATAACGGGGATGAGCAGTTAGTCACCTTTGCAGCAGTCAATGTCATCAGTGAGATTGCGGAGAATCAATTTGAACAGGCAGAAGTCATAAGTGGTCAAGACTTTTCGGTTAGCTTGCTCTTGATGCTTCCTGAAGAATATGCCGACAACGGAAAGATCCATGCATTCAGTGAAGATGTGGTACGTACACTAACGACCATCCTGCAAATGAATATTTTGGTCGGAATAGCGAAGCCGATAAGCCGACTATCTGAACTTCCACTTGCTTTCCAAGAGGTGAACCAGTCATTCCGTCATCGAAATATTCAGGAATCAAACCAAATCTTGGATTTAGAGCAGCTCACCATTAATGAGCCTTCCATACCGTACCCTTTTGCAGCTGAGAAGGAACTGATGCGCTGTATACGTTCAGGAGACAGCGAGGAGACAAAGGATGCTCTCAGTCATTTTATGACTGAAATGACTGTCGTTATGGAGACGGAAATGGCCTTGCGGTTGGGGATGAACCAATTACTGGGCACTTTTCTTAACCAGATTCTATTGGCAGGCTATAGCCCTATAACTTTGTACCGTACGGATCTTTATGAAGAACTAGGCAGGATGCGTGAACCTCATGAAATGGCTCGTTGGTTTAGAGATAAAATTAACATTTATCTCAAAGCTGTAGAGGAAACCGTGACGAAGACGCAGGTGCACCTCATGAAGGAGACGATCGATACGGTAGTTGGGTTGTTGGAGGAAAATTACACAGAGGATGTATCACTCGAATGGTATGCGGAACGATTCGGCATCAGCATTTACAAGCTCAGCGCAGGCTTTAAAGAAGTGATTGGCGTTAATTTCATAGACTACTTAACCCGTTTGCGAATCAATAAGTCCAAGGAACTTCTGCTTCACTCCACCGAAAAGGTAAATGATATTGCATACCGTGTCGGCTATCAGCCCTCCTACTATTATCGTGTCTTTAAAAAGCACGAGGGTATTACACCGACGCAATACCGGGAGATTCACAAGGGAAGTATGTAAGTATTCCAAAAAGGGACAGCTTAAGTGCACTGATTCAATTCAGTGCACTTTTTTTGCGCTTTATTTGGATTGTGTACATTTTTTTGCAGCGAGTGCACATTTTTGTGAGGGGAAAAAAGTTCATGTTCCATAAAAGTTTGATGTTGTACAACAGTGGACTTTAAGGGTATCGTAATCTCACAACCTGGATGGAGGAGGAAGTTGATTCGATGGCATATGTGTCTGTAGATAAGCAATCATCGGTGAAACCATCATCGGTAAAGCCGTCATCACTCAGAAGGCAATCGTTAAAAAAATATGTGTGGCTTTACTTTTTGGCGGCCCCTGGCGTTCTGTATTTTATTATTTTTCATTATGTCCCCATGTGGGGCGTGATGCTCGCCTTTCAAGAGTACAGTCCGTACCAAGGCTTTTTTAAAAGCGAATGGGTTGGCTTTGAGCATTTCCAACGATTTTTCGCCGAACCAACTTTTTTTCAGCTTCTTAAAAATACACTCTTACTCAGTCTTTACAATTTGTTTTTTTTCTTCCCGTTTACGATTTTATTGGCATTGTTACTGAATGAAGTACACTCGGTTATGTATAAACGGTTTATACAGACTGTCGTTTATTTGCCCCATTTCGTATCATGGGTCATCATTGTAGGCATTTCGTTTATTTTCTTCGGTCCGTCAGGCGTGATTAATCACTATTTGGACATCTTGTTTGACAAAAACCTACCGTTTTTAATGAGTAACGAATGGTTTCGTCCCTTAATCGTCCTGCAGCATATATGGAAAGACGCCGGTTGGGGAACGATTATTCTTCTGGCAGCGCTGGCAGGCATTAATCCGGAACTCTATGAAGCTGTTAAGGTTGACGGGGCAAACCGTATGCAACGCATTTGGTATATTACGCTGCCCGGGATTCGAAGCACGATCGTCATTCTTTTGATTCTTCGCCTAGGATCGGTCATGGACTCTAACTTTCAACAAGTGTTTCTGATGTGGAACAATTTCAACGAAGGTGTTTCGAATGTGTTTGATCTTTACGTGTATAAGGTTGGTTTACAACGTTTTGAATTCAGCTTCAGTATCGCAGTAGGGTTGTTTAATTCGATTGTCGGCTTGATCCTCATGCTGATTGCGAACTACGCGGCTAAGCTGTTTAAAGAAGAGGGGATTTTTTAATAAAAACATGGAGGGGGGAACCTATGAATCAGCAGAGATTCTCACTGTTTGCTATTTGTAATGCTTTGTTTTTGCTGGGACTTAGCCTAGCGGTTATCGTTCCGTTTCTTTATATGTTGGCTGTATCGCTCAGTCCAGCATCTGAATCTTTGGGTGGAAAATTTTTCTTGATTCCAAAAGAATTTACGATTGAGGCATATCGGTATTTATTTTCGACGGCCCGCTTTACCCATAGTATCGTCAACACCATCTATATTACATTTGTAGGCACAATCTTCAATGTGACGATTTCGATTATGCTGGCTTATGCGATTTCAAAGAAAATGATGCCCGGAAGAAAATACATCTTATACATGATCCTATTTACAATGGTTTTTAACGGGGGATTAATTCCATCTTATTTGCTGGTTAAATGGCTTGGCTTATTAGACAGCTACTGGGCGCTGATTTTGCCGGGAGCGACGAACGCTTTTACCATTCTTGTTATGAAGACATTCTTTCAGAGTTTGCCTGAGTCTCTGGAAGAAGCGGCGCGCATTGATGGGGCAGGTGAGATTCGAACGCTTTGGTCGGTAGTCATTCCACTTTCCATGCCGATCATTGCAACCTTCTCTCTATTCTTCATGGTGTCGCATTGGAATTCGTTTTTTGGAGCTGTTATTTATATAAATGATAGCTCAAAATGGCCTATTCAAGTGCTTCTTCGTTTGATGGTCATTGCCGGTGATGCGAATATCGCCTCCGAGAACGCACTTAATTTTGAATTGGTCGGTAAGGTAGGGGATAATGTAAAAATGGCGGCGATCCTTATCGCCATGGTTCCGATTGTAACTGTCTACCCCTTCTTGCAAAAGCACTTCGCGAAGGGGGCGATGCTTGGTTCGATTAAAGAATAGACGAGGGTACCTGCACCGAAATTATATGAGGGGAGTTATTTTCAATGAAACCTAAAAAGGTAATGATGACGGTTCTTGCTTTAGCTTTAAGTGTAGGTGTAGCAACTGCTTGTTCAACTGGGGGCAATGAAAGTTCAAGCAGCCCTAAAGCGGAGGCCAACAAAAAGTCTGCCGAGCCAACAACGATTAAAGCATTGGCGATTTTGTCGGGCGGTGAGCCTCCCGTATTGGAAAACAGCCAAGCCTTGAAAGAAATAGAAAAGAAAGCAAATGTTAAGTTGAATGTAGAGTTTATTCCCGGTGATGTCTATCCGGATAAAGTGAACATCGCTATTGCTTCAGGAAGCCAGTATGATCTCATACTGCTAACTGACGGCAAAGACAGCAAATATGAAAAGCTGGTTAAGCAAGGGGCATTCCACAATCTGACTTCGGTCGTTAAAGGGATGAAGAATTTACAAAAAATTCCTCAGTACTCCTGGGACAATACGTCAGTAAAGGGTGAACTGTACGGTATTCCAAGACCGCGTCCACTAATGGCAGGAGGCAATGCCAACATTTTCATCCGCAAAGACTGGTTAGATACATATAATCTTCCTGTGCCGAAAACCGTTGATGAATTCACGAATGCGCTGAAAGTATTCAAAGAAAAAGATCCTGCTGGTGGTGGCAAAACCATTCCGCTTGTAGCGGGGCCGTACACGAGTCCATTGTTCAGTTCCATGAACCCGCTTGCTTTCGCTATGGGAGTTCCGAATACCTATAAAGTCGATGGGAATAAAGCATCTATTTATTTCCAAGATCCTGGCTATAAAAAGTTTTTGGATTGGATTCGTATGGCTACGGAGAATGGCTTGATTGACAAGGATGCTCCTGTACAAAAAGGTGGAGCGGCTTTGGATAAATTCCTTTCTGGTGCTGCTGGTGCGTTTGTGAACAACGTTAGCATTATGAATGAAAATAACATCGCCAAGATGCGTAAAACGGATCCGAAGGCGGAATTGGTAGGTATCCCTTATCTTCAAGGGCCAGAAGGCCAAAAAGGCGTTCAGAAAATTGAAGGATACTTTGGGATTTGGGTAGTGCCTTCCAATGTGAGCAAAGATAAAGTGCAAAAAATTGTGGAGTTCTTGGATTGGTCTGCTTCGGACGAAGCAACGAGCATTGGCAAAGCTGGTGTTCAAGGCATTCACTACAACAGCTTTAATAAAGATTTGGGTTTAGCAGAACGTACGGACGAACAAAAGAAATTGTATGACAAAGAAAGACCAAGTCTATTAATTTTGCAAAATGAGTACACCAAATATACGTATGCAGACTCCCAAGTTTCCGAAATAAATAAAGCGCAGAAGGGCATTCTAGACTCTTTTGATAATATCGGCGTAGAGAATCCGTTCATTGCATATTTGTCTGACACGGGAGGCAAAAATCCAGATCATGCGAAAAAAATTACGGATGCAGCGGTGAAATACGTATTAAATCAAGGTAAATGGGAAGCCGTACAGGCTGAAATCGATGCATGGAGTAGTGGCATCGGCACTCAAATCTTGAAAGAGTATTTGGACCAATATAACGAAAATAAGAAAAAATAATTGAAAGCCGGAAATGGGATCCGATTCCGTTTCCGGCTTTATACATAGGAGAGAAATTCACATGAAGCAGCTGACAGCAATTTTAATTGGCGCAGGCGCCCGAGGTGCGACCTACGCACAGTACGCACTCGATTATCCGCATGAATTGAAGATAGTTTCCGTCGCGGAACTTAATCCGGAAAGGCTGGCCAAATTTGCTGAAAAGCATAACATTCCGGCGGAGCGTCAATATAGGTCATGGGAGCAGATTCTCGAAGAGGAACAGATGGCCGATATCGCCATTATCGCAACACAGGATCGCATGCATGTTGAGCCGACAGTACAAGCATTAAAGAAAAAATATCATGTTCTACTTGAGAAACCGATGTCACCGGAACCAGCAGAATGCATCGAAATGGAGTCGGCCGCCAAGAAGAACGACCGGCTGCTTACGATCTGTCATGTGCTCAGATATACGCCTTTTTGGTCAGCAATGAAGCGACTCCTTATGGAAGGACGCATTGGCGAGGTTGTGTCTATACAGCTTAACGAGAATGTAGGTTACTGGCACATGGCTCACAGCTTTGTGCGGGGAAATTGGAACAATGCTGACACGTCGAGCCCGATGATTTTAGCTAAATCCTGTCACGACATGGATGTCTTATCCTGGCTGATGGATCAGCCCTGCCTGCGCGTTAGTTCTTACGGTTCTCTAAAGCATTTCCACGCCGGCAACGCACCAGAAGGTTCTTCGGATACTTGTCTGAGCTGTGCTGTGGAGTCAAGCTGTCCTTATTCAGCCCCGCGTTTTTATTTAGGCGAAGGGAAAAATTGGGCTCGTCATTTTACCGAAGAGCTTACGCGCGAGAACATCGTAAAGGGGCTAAAAGAAACCAATTACGGTCGATGTGTTTATAAGAGTGATAACAATGTCGTCGATCATCAAGTCGTTAACATGGAATTTGAGGGCGGCGCTACGGCAACATTTAGTATGTGCGGGTTCACTCGGCATCAGGAACGTCGTATTCAGATTATGGGGACAAAGGGCGAAATTCGTGGTGAGGAAGGCCAAATTACGGTCATGGATTTCGTTACTCACGAAAACACTATGATTCAAATCCCGGAACAGACGACGGGCCATGGTGGAGGGGACAGCGGCATTGTTCGCAGCTTGCTCAAAGAAGTACGCGGTTATAACGGAAGCGAAAGCCTTACGTCTGCATCAGCTTCGGTTCGCAGCCATCTGATGGCGTTTGCAGCGGAACAGTCACGATTACATCATGGTCAATCGATTGAACTCGACGATTTTTATAAGAAGTTATTAGTCCAGGTGTAATAGCGATAATCAGAATCAGTGGGGATAGAGAAGAGGGAGAGAAGTGCGATCTATAGCATACGAGAATGCCTCGAGCAGCTGGAATGAGGCTTTACCGCTCGGCAACGGGCATTTTGGAGGCATGGTATTTTTTGAGGATCATAAGCTAACAACGGTGTTAAATCATTATGAGATTTACTATCAAAAGCTTCATCGTTACAGCAAGAAATATCGGAATGGGGAAACCCGTGATTTTCATCGGCAATACGGTTACACGTTTGATGAATTAAAACAAAAAGCAAATGAGAAGTATCGAAATCCGGATCAGGGTCCATTTTTTCTCTACGGAGATGCCCTATCCAGCAATAGCATGTATAGAAAGTACGGCAAGCCATCCGGCGGAACATCCCATTATCCTACAGGGGAAATGCAGTTGTTTCCGTCCGAGGAATTGGCAGATCCAGACCGTTATTCACTTCGGTTAGACATTGAACAGGCAGACGTTCATTTACATATCGAAAAAGGTGATGATGAGTTAAACGTACACACGTTCATTACGCATGAAAGCGACTATGTTGTAACGAAAATCAAGCAAACGAAGGCGGATTTGTTGAAATCGGTATCCATGACTGTTCCTTTCCGAAGATACGTCGATATGAACGTTCAATATCATCAGCTCGATGAGACGACGTTTTATTATCAGGGTTCGTTCTACCCTGACGGCGAAGATAAGGAGCAATACGAACCATTTTCCTTCCTTGTCCTGATGAAAGTAATTGGCGCAAAGGGGAATGCCGAATTCACGGAAGAATCCGTTCGTGTTCACCTTCGCGATGCCGGGCAGGAGATGACACTTCTGACAACGGTTGTGACGGAAGAAGAAACGAAAGACTTGCTTGCAGCTGCGCTAGAAAGATTGCGTGTATCCATCTCACAAGTAACCGAGATGACTGTGAGGCACCAAGAACATTGGAGAGGCTTCTGGCAGCGTTCATCCATTAGCTTACCCGATAAAATGATCGAGGATTTATGGTACATCAATTTGTATGCAATCGCTTGCAGCAGCGGCAAAGGCGGCAGAATGAAGGAGCAGGCCTGCGGACTGAACGGATTATGGGACATTAAGCAGCCGACGAAGTGGGGCAGCATGTGGTATTGGGATGTGAACATTCAAGCTGCTTTCTGGCCACTCTACACGGCGAATCACCTCGAAGTAGCGGAGGCATTCAACGACGGATTACTGTCGCACACGGCTCTAGCTGAGCAAATGGCGAAGCAATTTTACCAGCTGGAAGGTGTTGCTGGGGACTACCCGCACGCTTTGTATTTAAGCATCTGGCCTTGGTGTGCGCAGTTTTTATGGGACTATTATAGGTACAGCATGGACATGGTTTTTTTGCGTGAAAACGCCTATCCGCTATTTAAGAAGATTATTCAATTTTTTGAAGGCTATCTGCAGTACGATGCTGACAAAGGGCAGTATGATGTTTTTCCAGACATTTCGCCGGAACAGGGGCCTTTGACAAGAAACTCGACATGCACACTGTCGACGGTTAACTATTTGCTGAAAATCGCGATTGAAGCGAATGTCCAGCTTGGTGAAGAGGAGGCTGACCGACAAAGGTGGACCGAATTGGCAGACGGATTGGCGCCATACCCGACCACTGTTTCAAGCAAGTACGGTGACGTTCTTTTGGATTCAGAATGGGCGCCTGCCGATCTGCATTTACGGCATCCGTCCTTGCTTATGCCGATTTATCCCATTGGGGAAATGAACAAGTATAGCGATGAAACGCTACGGAAGCGGGCAGAGAACACACTCCGCTATGCAGAGGAGAGTACGGAATTCGGCATGTTTCAGTTTGGTTGGCTTTCCTGTGCTGCTTCCAGGCTGGGCAAAGGTAATACGGCTCTCCGACTGCTGTATGAACAAGGAATCGACTTGTCATTAAGGAGCAATGGACTGTTTGCCGAGGAAACAGAGCGATGGATGAACTATTGCAATATTACGAACGAGCCTTTATATCATCCCTTCATGATGGAAGCGTCTGGAGAAATGGTAGCTGCGGTTAACGAGATGCTGCTGCAAAGCTATCATGGCTTTATTGAGGTATTTCCTGCCGTACCTTCAGGTGAACCAGAACTAGGACGGATGGTCGGCCTGTATGAGCACGATGTCGACAAGAAAGTGTATACCTACGAGAAGTGGAATGATTGTGCATTTCAAGGTTTACTGGCAGCAGGGGCATTTGAGATTAGCGCAAGTAGGGAACAGGGACGCACCATGTGGGTTAAAATCAAGAGCAAAGCTGGAAAACGTGCCGTTGTGCTAAATCCGTTCGGCGTGGACACGAAGGTCACGGTATGGCGCTCGGAGGGTTTATCGTGGGTAGAGGAGGAGCAGCAGGAGGGCAAGTATATTTCGTTTGATACCGTAAAAAACGGAGAGTATGCCATTTACCCGCAGTCTCACTATTTGCAGCCTGACTGCACCTTATCCGAAACGAATCGTGCAGCTGCTAGGAATGTGACTGGTCCTCGTGTTCATGAAGCGCACACACATCGGAGAGTGTTTCTCGGCAAGGACCAAGAAACCCACTATTACCAAACACTTGATCACTTCACGTTCGATTATTATTCCGGCAACTATCGGGAGTCAAGATTAGCCGCATACCGGCTGGATTTCGGCGTCCATTCAGATGTGCTGAACAAAGATTACTTTAGCGTGCTGCCCAGACAGGTTCATATGGACGGCGTCATCGGTCAAACGTTCCGTAAAATCTCACCGGAAACAGAGTTCACACCTTATTCTGGCATCGGCTGGGAGAAGGCGGGCGAGCTCATTGCCGTTGATCGCGTAGAGCCAGATGGTCTGCGAAGAGACTTTATCGGAGGCGCGGGTGAGTCCGTCTTTATCATGGAGCTACCGAAAGGAAGATATGATTTGCTGTTCGTGTCTGGAGACCATGACTTGCCTTCTTATACAGAGATAGAAATCGAAGGGCAAAGCGTGTGGAGGCCGGAAAAGGTGCTGAAAGCGGGCGAATATGCGACGGATATTTTGCCAGTGATGATGAGGAAAGACGGGTATGTGAGAATACATTTCCGCACGCGTGATGATTTGCAGTGGAGAATCAATGTGCTCATTATGAATAAAAATTACACCTATTTATAAAAACGTAAGAGAGGTTCGTTAATATGACTAGTAAACCTGTAAACAGCCAATCTTCAGAGCCGATTCAATTCTATGTCTCCCCAAAAGGAGGAACGGATGCAACAGGTGAGCAGCATGATCCTGCTTCGATTTTGAGGGCTCAGGAGTTAGTTAGGCATGCGGCGAAAAACATGACAGCCGATATTGAAGTCATCCTAGAGGGCGGAACGTACTATTTCGATCAAACTTTGCTATTCACCAGAGAAGATTCAGGTAAAGATGGCTTCAATATTATCTGGAAGGCGAGAGACCTAAACAATAAACCTATTTTTTCAGGCGGAAAACAGCTGGATCGAAAATGGGCATTACATGATTCGGAGAAACACATCTATAAGCTGGAAATAAATGATGATGGCTTTATTACTCGTGATCTATATGTAAATGGGGAACGATGTGTATTAGCAAGAAGCAGAAACAGTGTGATTGGTTTGGAATTTGATACGATTCAAGCGGCTTATGAGGCTACCCTGCCTGGAGGCAGCGGGACAACGGCGGGATTAGGTCTGCGTGGGACGGTTGCGGATGCTGTTCGACAATATGGAGATATCAGCCAGTTGGAAGCTGTAAGAAATGTTCGTTGGAGACATTTCGTCGTTCCCGTTGAAAAGGTAGAGAATGATATCGTTTATATGTCACAAACGGCTTGGAGAAATGCTTCCACGACCGATCGTGTACACTATGACTGGAATGGAGCCTCATGGCGAAAGTACGGCGGAGGGGTCGATTATTTTCAAAATGCATACGCATTATTAGATCAACCAGGCGAATTTTATCTGGATTATTTGGAACATGTCTTGTATTACATCCCAAGAGTAGGACAAAACATGGATACTGCCGAAGTGATAGCTCCTTTTTTGGAGAAAATCATGGTGCTGGAAGGCAGGAATTTAAGTGAAGTGACAACGCCTCAACCGGGCAGAGAAAAGGGCGGTATTGGTTCTGAAAAAATAAGACATCTGATATTTGATGGTATTGTGTTTCAGCACAATACATTTTTGAGACCGGGGACAAGCGATGGATATGTGTGTACACAAGCCGGACATACCTTAACGGGGCCGGAAGAGGAGGGGCCACGCTCTGACCCGTGGGGAAGTTATGCTGCTCCTCCGCATGGCGCGGTGTATGTTCATTCAGGTGATCATATCCAATTTATGAATTGCGAATTCTCCAAGATTGGAAGCACGGCATTAATGATTACAAATGGCAGTCGTAACAGTATCATTCATAATAATGTGTTTACCGATCTATCAGGTGGAGCCATCTATCTTGGAGATGCGAAACATACAAGCGATACTGCGACGGATCCGCATCAAGTGGGGCCTCACTTTTCAAAAACAGGCTTACTTGAGCCTCCCATCGTTCCGCTGGAAGAACGTGAGTTGTCCTACAATAACACGATTTCCAAGAACCTGGTTGAATGGACGGGGAAACAATTTAGCGATACAGTGGCCATATGGACCGGATATGAAATGAATTTAAAACTTGTGCATAATACGATTCAGCATGTGTCCTACACGGGAATTAACGTGGGTTGGGGTTGGCGTGAAACTGGCCGTGAGAGCCATATGTGCAATAACTATATTGCCTATAATCGCATTACTGACTATTTGCGCAAAGAAGCGGATATGCATGATGGCGGCGGGCTGTATATGATCAATGCAATGCCGGGAACGATTGTCGAGTACAATTATTTTAATAACAAAACGGGGACAGGCAATGCGGTTTATTTTGATGCAGGCTTAGATTATGTGGTATTACGTCACAACGTGATGACCAATATTCATCACAAATGGGTTTCTGCCAATGGAATAAGTAATCACCGAGGTATGGTAGCTTATGATAATTACACAGAAAAAGGCTATGAAATAGGTTTACATCATCATACCTTTGACGGTGAGTACACGATTATGGGTGACAATTATATTCAGATGAAAGTGCTTCCGCAGGAAGCGATTCAAATTGCCAGACAGGCAGGTCATGCTGCGCCTTACGAGGAGAGTACACTGGATCTGTTAAACGTTCACCTCGTAGATCCTAACAAGATTCCTTTCGTAAAAGATACTTCAACAAGATTTAATAAGTCTGTTCCTAACGTTATTTCATGGGATATTTTTACGTACGGGGCCGAGATATCCTTTGTTTGCTTGGATGGTCAAGCGGTTGCAGCAGGTTCATATCGACTTCTAGATAAAAAGCTGGTCAGAAATGCATTTCTTGCTTCAGATCAAATCAGTGCGTACCTGGCTTCAATGGGGGAAACGAACCCATGGTATCCGCATGTCAAGGCAACCCTGGCATGCATGAAAGATGAGCCTTCCATTGTTGATGGAAAAGCTCTTTTGTTTAATCACAATAATGTGAGAGACACGATCGAAATCGGCAACCATACCGTTACGATAGGATTTACGAATGGGATGGAATTGGTCGTTGATCTAGAGGTTTTTGAAGAAGATAGATAAGGTCACGAATATCTCTGAAATACGATGCGAAGCCATTGGGTGGCTTCGCATTTGTAAGTAACCCTCTAAGAGGATGATTGCACAGGCAGATTGATTTGTTTCGCATTTTGGGACCGAATAAATTGTAAAGAAGTAAACGGTGTTTCAATTGTTCCGTTGCCAATATGGAGCAAATCGGAAACAGTATTGATCTCAGTATCATTCACAGATAGGATCACGTCCAGCACCTTTAGCCCCACCAAGTGCTGCCAACTACCTTCAACGACAGATTCCAGCAGGACGCCGCCATCTCGTGGCAATCCGAATGCAGAAACCGCCCCTTGTCCCACAATATTTTTAATGGTACAGCTACCCCACGAATGGAGGTTGGTATCTCTCGTTGACTCATCGCCTTGAGGAACAGGGATTTTGGGTGATTTCACAATGGCTCTCAGCGCCTGAGATCGCACCCCAAACTGATCCATAGGGAAGTTACGAAAGCCAAGCTGCAGCGCTGGCGAAGATTCTGCAACGGTATAGTCGAGTGAATCGGGATTAACAAACATGGCGTTCCCTATAAGCGAGTGAGCGTCCCGATGACTTAATTGTTGAAGCGATTCGGCCGCATGCACCTCCGTAGCTTCCGGGTTGTGTAAGAGGTTGGCTTCGCACGTCTCACCCCAAGGCATGGGTACTCGAATGGGCTTATAGTTTTTAAAGACAATATTGTTTCGGAAAATATCTTGACTTCCTTCATACCAAACGTGGGGATGGAACGTATTGCCCACCATGATGTTATTTTCGCACGTTCGGTAAAATCCTTCCCGTAGTTTGATGCCTCCGGATAGGCACAAATTATTATAAATATGGTAATAACTAGAGCCGTCATCCAAATCGATATCCCAGCCATAATCACAATGCCAGCGGTTGTTACGCAGAATATTAGGTTTGAGCATATCCAACAGGGGTAATGTGCTTCGTTGTTTATCAGGGTCTATATTGAGCTGGTTTAAGTTCATATCCGATAAGCCCCAATAGCGATCTCTCCCCCAGGAATTGAATGCCCCATGATCACCCGTTTCAAGTACGGTGTCAAACACATCGCAGTGTTCAATAAGATGACCACCCCAAGTACCTTCCGAGATGTTAATACCCGCGCGGGGCACTTCGTAGATACTACAATGGCGTACCGTGATCTCATAAGCCATAGAGATTTGCACCGCTGCAGTTTGTTTCTCGATTCGTCCACTGCGATAGATTAAGCAATCTTCAACCAAACAATTCGCAGGGAAGTTTTCGGTTTTAGGACCTGGTACGAGTTCGATATCACTTAGCTGCTGTCTTTGACTATATTCAAATAATGGACTACGTACAGCTTCAGGATCTCCAACAAACGCTACACCGTTCGCACCTGCCTCCGAGATGTGGCAGTCTCTAATCGTAATTCCCTTATTAAAATTATTGACAAATATCGCATTCCCGCCTGTCTGATCGAGATGGCAGCCTTCTATTGTGCAGTCTTTGGCACCGTCAAAGAAGATAGCCCCGCCTCGGTAAATGGTCCAGTCACTGCGAAGCAGTGGTTCGCGAGTGTCCATAAATGTACGGGCAGCATGAGTCAGCGTACATCCCTTTACATGAATCTGTTCCACCGGACGATCCTGGGTACCGCTAAACGAAATAAGTTGTTTTAGTCGAACGCCTTCAACTGTAGCTTGAGTTAAATCCATATCTGCATGGGGATACACATAAAGCATGCTTGATGTGGTGTCCAAGTACCATTCGCCAGGAGAATCAAGCTCTTCAAAGATGTTCTCGACAAACTTAAATTTGACATGCATAGCTAATTGCCGATTGTTTTGCCAACCACCTTCATAGTTCAAAGAACCGTTAGCATCTTTGCTAAGGATTTTGTAATGGTAACCGCCCCACATACGGCTTTGCATCGCATGGAGATAACCGCCTTCTGGCTTGTTCCATCGGGCTACCCGTTCAGGGTGCGTGCAATCCTCAGCATATCCGTTAAAAATACGTTCATTTTCATTGAACTTAGGGTACCTGGCCATGATCATCTTGCGTCCGTTCACGAAGAGTTGGTCCGTTTTCGTCCCTTCAGGTAGACGGGCTTTCATAATACCGTTGTGATAAGGTGACCAAGTGAGGTTCAGACTCATCCCTCCGCTTAAGATTACTTTTTCACCTGGATATGCGGTGTATACAACGGGGGAGAGGGCAGTGCCGGAATCTTCTGCGGTAAATTGAAGCGTTTTATTCAAATAATAGGTGCCTTCCCTTAAAAAAACATGAATGGGTCCTCTGAGTGTTTTGCTTCTAAGCAACGCTCTAATTTCGAATTGAGCTTTCTCCAAAGTGGCAAATGGCTTGTCCAGAGACCCCTCATAATCATCCGAACCTTGAAGTGAAACATAGTAAGTTTGAGCTTCATCCGATAGTGTTGTCATAGCCTACATCCTTTCAGCTTTTCGATAAGTTCATTATAAAAAAGTTGAATCCAATCGTATAGGAAGGATAGTCATACCTTTAGGGACAAAAGTCAGATTGAATGTTCGATCCTAGGTAATTCGATCTGTTATCATGTAAATATTATTTTTTAGGATGTGTGTTAACCATGGAACATAGGAATCAGCAATGGCTCAAATCTTACTTCAACGCCTTACAAACAGAAGTCCTAGTGGTTAACCATTCGCAAATCTCTTCAAGCTGGGAAAATCGTAATGTAACACCACCTTTCAGTGTTCTCTATCTCATTGAAGATGGGGAGGGGTGGTTTCGAATTAATGGACATGAGTTTCAGCCCACAGCTGGCGATCTCGTGATTCTCCCTGCGGGGACCGTACACTCCTATTCAACTTCAGCTATAAAACCATATCGTAAATATTGGTGCCATTTTACAGCCAAGGTCGGTGAGCTGCACCTATTTCATTTGTTGAATATGCCTTATTGTTTTCGGGTGTCCGACCGTGAGAGCTTGGCCGACAAATTTAAGATGATGATCGATAGCTACAATAGCCAAGAGGTCTATGCGCCATTAAAAACCAATGCCCTTATGCTCGAAATTTTGATGGCTATTTTGCTTCAAAATGATGCTGAACGTGTACGTTTTTCGGCTACTCCGGCCGTACATAAGCTGAAAGAGATATTCCAGTATATCGATAAGCATTTAGCGGAAGATGTAACTGTGGAACATTTAGCAAGTATGGCTGGCTATAATCCCAAATACTTTATTTCTTTCTTCAAATCGAATGTAGGGATACCTCCAATTCGGTATATGAACAAAACCAGAGTTGAAAAGGCGAAGCATCTGCTATTAACGACAGATTTAGAACTAACCGAAATTTCTCGCCAAATCGGACTGGAGCCTCACTATTTTTCTAGGGTATTTAAACAATACACAAACATTACGCCAATCAGCTTTCGTACGATGAATAAATTGTATTATCAGCAGTGAGATAAGGACGAGGGACTGATCAACTGCGATTTTATTTCTGAAGGAGCTATTAGATGAAGCCGAATATTTTGTTAATTTCTGTTGATCAAATGCGAGGCGATTGCTTAAGTATCCTGAACCATCCGGTGGTAGACACGCCTAATCTGGATCAATTGGCGCGCACTGGCGTGCTGTTTCGAAACGCTTACTCCGCGACGCCAAGTTGTATCCCTGCAAGAGCAGCGATGCTTACGGGCATGAGCCAACGAAGTCACGGCAGAGTCGGCTATCAAGAGCATGTGCCGTGGGACTACGAGCATACGCTACCCTCGGTGCTGTCCGCAGCTGGATATCATACACAATGTGTCGGCAAAATGCATGTATCACCTGCGCGCAATTTATGCGGTTTTCACAATGTGATTCTGCATGACGGCTACTTGCACTATAATCGGATGCGCACAAAGACGACTTCAGCCGAATTCTTTGACAACTGCGATGATTATCTCCCTTGGCTCCGTGAGCGGGCGGGGTCGACAAGCGATCTACTGGATTTGGGTCTTGATTGCAATGCCTCCACGATGGCTAGGCCTTGGCATTTGTCCGAGTCGCTGCACCCGACGAATTGGGTAGTTACCCAATCGATTGATTTCTTGCGCCGTCGGGATCCTCGGAAACCCTTTTTTCTTAGCATGTCATTCGTTCGTCCTCACCCGCCGTTCGATCCACCGCAAGCTTTTCTCGATATGTACCTGAATGCGGATATACCAGATCCGGCAATTGGAGAATGGGTGGACGATCATGATGTAGAGCGAAGCGGCTTAGACCCCATTACCTACAAAGGTATTGTTCCTAAAAACAGGCTGAAACTGGCGAGAGCTGCGTACTATGCTTTAATTACACATGTCGACCATCAGATCGGTAGATTTATGCAAGCCATGCATGAGTACGATGTACTCAGCAATACAGTGATTCTCTTCGTATCCGATCACGGCGAACTATTAGGTGACCATCATTTATTTCGTAAGGCGATGCCATATGAAGGCAGTGTGAAGGTACCTTTTATATTAGCTGATCCGGGAGGAATGCTGAAACTGGACAAAAATTCGATGAGAAATCAAGTCGTCGAAATCAGGGACATTATGCCGACTTTGCTGGAGGCGGCCGGTGTGCCAATTCCTGAAACGGTCGATGGCATGAGTGTAATCCCGTTGGCAAAAGGAGAAAGCATCACCTGGCGCGAAGTCCTGCATGGCGAACACATGTTTAGAGAGATGTCGAACCATTACATGACAGACGGTGTCCAAAAATATATCTGGTTCTCACAAACAGGGGGAGAACAGTTGTTCGATTTAAGCGACGATCCTCAAGAACTCAAAAATTTGGTTGACGATACGCGGTATAAGGCCAGTCTGAAGAACTGGCGTGAACGACTCGTAGCTGAATTAGCAGACCGAGAGGAAGGTTACAGTGATGGAAAACAACTCATTGCTGGCAAGACTCCGCAAACGGTGCTCCAGATAGTCCATGAGCACGCGGGAAAGAAATAAAAAGCAGGGGAATTCCTGCTTTTTTTCGTTTTACCTTGCTTCGTGTTCATATCCTCAACAAATTCGACATAGGCCGGGATAGATTCATTAAAGATCTATCCCGTTGTATGGAACTTCAAAAAGAAGAACTTTCAAGTCTGAATTGTCCAGGCGTAATGTTCTCGAATTTTTTAAATACTTTGAAAAAGTGCCGTGGGTTTTCGTAACCAACTTGCTCTGCAATCGTGTTGATCGGCCATTCCGGATTCTCTTGCATAATTTGTTTGGCTTTGGTAAGTCGAAAGGTATGTAAGTAGTGAAGGAAGGTCAGCCCCATCTCTTTTCTGAACAACATGCTGATGTAATTAGGGTGCATGTGCACATGATCGGCAACCGCATCGAGCGATAAATCCAGCTTGTAGTTTTGTTCCACAAAAGCAACGATTTTATCAATGGTATGTAAGTTCGGCTGGTGGTGATTGGTCGTTCGTGTATATTGAATGAGTTGTGAGATGATCTCGGAGATCTGAGAGTTTGTATGTAAAATGCTATTCGATACGAATACATTCGTTCCTGAATGTGCACCCCAGATGGCATCAGGCGTTAGACCAACCCGTTGCAAATAAACACCAATACAGATAAGAAACTGCTCGCGAAGCTTGCTATTGCCTTCGGTATTGTTAGGGAAATGAGGCAGTATGGAAAGCACATCCTTTTCAATCTGTTCGCTAGTAAGCTGATTGTCAATGGATTGTTCAATGTATTGGACAAGATGATCAAAGTGATGATGGTCATGTTCTGATGCTGGTTGATAGAACGTTAATGGGTTCGAGGAAAAGTAGCGATTAAATAGCATCGCAGCAATTGCCTCAACATAAAGATCGTGCATTCGTTCGATATTTTTCTTCTGTACACTAACGCCAACGGAATAATCGTTGACTTGCATCCCAGTGATATCAAACATTGCGTCACAGGCAAGCTGCAACTCTTCATCAGTCGGTATCGCTTCGCAATTTGCCAACAGAATGGTTTGCCGCAAGAAGCGGGAATGAAAAATATACATTTTGTGAGGAATGTTCATTTGTTGAGTACCCATGACAGTGAGACTTTCAGCTGTTACAAGCGGTACATGCTCATTTGCTTGGGCTACGATTAACATCGTAAATGGAGCTGGAAACAGGGTGTGCAACTGTTCAGGCTTTAGCGGCAAGTCATCCAACTGTGTATTGAATAGGATGTGTTCTTTGAGCAGTTGTACATCATGCGCGATGATTCGCTGCTGTTCCTCCTGAATGGTTTTTGCTATTTTAACCAGTACGGTAATGAGCTCGTCCTTATTAATCGGCTTCAATAAATAGTCGATGACGTGGCAGCGCAGCGCTTGTCTGGCATAAGCAAAATCGTCATAACCGGTTAGAATAACGAATCGGTTGCAAAGATTCAGAGTTTGTATTTCCTTAATCAGTGTGAGTCCGTCCATTTCAGGCATATGAATATCCGTAAGGATTAAATCAGGCTGAAAGGCGGCTAACTTCTGCATGGCATCAATGCCATCCGCAGCGCCAACGATTTCGATAAACGGTGTTTGTGCCCTCTCGATCATACGGATAATCCCATTTAAGATGATGGGTTCATCATCCACTACCATCAGCTTCATGGTGTTGCCCCCTTAGCTAACTTGAGTATACATGTGGTCCCCTCATGTAGCTTACTCTCTAGTTGAATTCCGGAGCGTTCACCAAAAAACATTTTTACACGTTCGTTTACATTCATAATCCCGAGACCTCCGCCACTTTTCTGCAAACGATGGACATCCATGGTACCGCTTAATACGCCTTGGAGAAGTATAAGTCGTTCTACCTCAATGCCAATACCCGTATCTACAACGCTAATATACATGAACGCTGTATCTTCCCAAATGCGGATTGAAAGTGAACCTTGTTTTCGTACATTTGCAATCCCGTGAACAATACTATTTTCAATGATCGGTTGCAGCATGTAGTGGGGACATTGAAAATGATCGATAGCCGCGTCAATCTCATACGTTACTTTCAGCCGATCAGCTAATCTAATTTGCTGGATTTTGATATAGTCTTTAACATTTTCCACTTCTTCTCGCAGCGAAGTCTCGTTCTTCGTTCCAGATAAGCTATAACGGAATAGTTTGCCTAAGGTATAGGACATCTCAGCTGCTTCGGGGTCATCATTGGCTTCAGCGATCATGCGGATCGATTCAAGTGTATTGTAAAGAAAGTGGGGCTTGATTTGCGCCTGCATCATGAGATAGGCTGATTCTTTTCGCAGCATTTCCGAGCGATGGACCGTATTAACTAACTCATCCATGCGCCTGATCATCGCATTATAAGAAGAAGTTAAATGCCCGACTTCGTCCTTGTTAATTTCTCCGCGATAGAGAGGGAAATGATTCTCGTCAACTTGCCGCATATGCTTGGAAAGCTTCAGAATGCGCTTCGTAATCGAACTGGCGATCAGATAGTAGATACCGGAAAGTAATAATAAAAGGAGGGAGACGATTAATACGAGAATATACTTGTTTTTTTTGATCCCAATAAAGACGTTGTCTACTTGCTCCATCATCACAAACTGAAGCTTAAGGTTATCCGAATAAAAGGATTCAATCAGCAACTTATTTCCATTAACGGCATGATACGCGTATTTGGCATTAGGTTGAAAGGCTTGAGCAAGTAAGGACTTCTCGGATTCTTTGGACAAGGGGATTTTCTGAATATGAGAAATGACCTGGTTATCCTGATCAAGCACATAAAAATTGCTTCTGTTATTTAAATTAAGCGATTCCAATAAGGGTTTCATGAAATTAGAGGTTACTTTGATATCAAGAAGACCGATGTCCTGCTCAAAATTACGATTTCCAATTTTGTGGAAATAATGAAGATTGATGTCTGGATCGGTGCCATTCGTAAAGGTTAGCCATTTACCTACACCTAGCGGAAGCCTCTTAATGCTTTCGTCCAGCTTGAACTCGTCCATCTTGGCCATTTCTGGCCTGAAAATCATCCCATTCTGCTGCTCCATATAGATGGTCATCCCGTCAATCATGCGATTCGATGACAAAATATATGAAAATAAAGGTCGGATATAGGTCAAGAAATTGGAGACCTGATCAAAATCGCTCCGATAGTTCCCACTTAAATAGGCAATCGTGTTCGAATTATTTTGAAATAGCTGATAGGCAGTTTCGATTTGTACCGTACTTACATTGACGTTATTCAGGACCTGATTCACAATTTTTTGTCTGCCTTGCGCATACTCTTCGAGGAAGCTATTGTAGTTCTGATTATAAAGGAACAGGCCGAATGAAATAATCGGAATGAAGATGATGAAGATGTAGCCTATTGCCATCTTTTTCACAATCGACAAGTTCTGATAGCTGAAAGCAAGCTTCAGTTTCACGAATCACACCACCTTATAAACGGACACTACCTGCTTAAAAATGATCACTATAATTATGGAACCTACTCCGTTATTATTGGAATTGTAAGCGCTTAAAACAAGCGGATAGTCACTGCATCGAGGGGGAGTACCATGAGTATAGCACTTAAAATGGTAAAGAAAAACTGGCAACTCTATCTGATTATTCTGCCGTCACTTGTTTATTTGATCATTTTTAAATACATACCGATGGTTGGCGTACAAATCGCTTTTAAAAACTTTATGGTCACAAAAGGAATATGGGGAAGTGATTGGATTGGTTTCAAGCATTTTGTGGACTTTTTCCATCTGCCCATTTTTTGGAGGGTGATTAAAAATACGGCATTGCTCAGCCTTTACTCACTTCTTGTTGGCTTTCCGGCACCGATCATACTTGCTCTAGCTTTAAATGAACTGAAAAATGGAATCTTTAAAAGGGCAGTACAGTTAGTCACCTTTGCACCATATTTCATTTCAACGGTTATCATGGTCTCGATCATTATGCTGTTCCTTTCTCCACAGCTCGGCTTCGTTCATCTCTTAGCGGATAAGTTTGGTTTTCCAGCGGAGAATATCATGTCTAAGCCGGCGTATTTCAAAACCGTTTATGTCCTTTCGGACGTATGGCAGTTTACAGGATATGCCTCGGTCATTTATATTGCCGCTCTAGCAGGGGTAGACCCGCACTTGTATGAGGCAGCGAAAGTAGACGGTGCGTCACGGTTTCAACGGATGATCAATATTGATTTGCCGAGCCTTATGCCGACGGCGGTGATCTTACTCATTCTGAATGCTGGTCAAATTATGAACGTTGGATTCGAAAAGGTGTACCTGATGCAAAATGCGATAAATGTTGGAGCGTCCGAGGTCATATCAACATATGTTTACAAAATGGGCTTGGTCGGAGCGAATTTCAGTTTCTCTGCAGCTGTCGGACTTTTTAATTCGGTTGTCAATTTATTACTGCTCATTGTAGTTAACTATGTGGCTAAGAAAAATTCCGAGACAAGCTTGTGGTAGGAGGCAAATGAAATGGTGAATTCCGAGCAAACCGTGCTTCTCAACGCGAGAAAGCCGCCAACACGCATTCTTGAAAATAGTGTCGATAGAATGTACTTGTTCTTTGTCTATGTATTTCTCGTTATTTGTTTAATCATTGTGGCTTATCCGCTCATTTATATCATTAGTTCATCATTCAGCTCATCATCAGCTGTGATCTCAGGCAAAGTGTGGTTGTTCCCTGTTGAGCCTACCCTACGAGGTTACAAAGCCGTATTTCAAAATCCGCAAATCTTGACGGGTTACGGGAATTCTTTGTTCTATCTCTTCTTCGGGACGCTGATTAGCGTGACGTTGACGATAACAGCGGCTTACCCGCTTTCACGCAAAAGCTTTTATGGACGCAACGTCATCACTGCACTATTTATTTTTACCATGCTGTTCAACGGGGGCTTGATTCCCTATTATTTGACAGTTAAAGGAATGGGGTTGCTGGACACCAGATGGGCGATGATTATTCCTGGTGCCATCTCGGTATGGCAAGTTATTCTGGCGAGGACGTTTTTCCAAACATCGATACCTTCGGAACTAACGGAGGCGGCACATTTGGATGGATGCAGCGATTTTAAGTTTCTACTCCGTATTGTCATCCCACTGTCCAAACCGATCATTGCCGTTCTCGTGCTTATGTATGCGATTGGTTATTGGAACTCCTATTTTGAAGCGTTGATTTTCTTGAAATCGGCCAAATTGTATCCTTTGCAGCTTATTTTACGCAACATTCTAATCCTGAACTCCATTGATCCAACGATGATAAAGGATGTCAAAGAACTTGCGGATCGGCAAGGCTTAAAGGAACTTCTTAAATATTCACTGATCGTCGTAGCGAGCGCGCCTGTTCTCATGTTATATCCGTTTGTACAAAAGCATTTTGTGAAAGGACTTTTGATTGGTTCACTGAAAGGTTGAAACGAGGTACACATTGAGGGGAGGGATGCCGGGAAGCTTGTTAAGGCTGTGTCCACATGGAAATTGAATAGCTATGAATAACAAGGAGGGTTTACGCATGGTAAATAAAGGAACAAGAAAAACTTGGTTATCGGCGGTCCTGATTTTATTTATAACATTGCCTGTAGTGGGCTGCACGTCCAATGATGATCCCCAAGGTAGCGCTAATCCAACAGGGACTGCAAGCTCCGATGGTGGAAAAGGCGTTAATGCAACTGGCTTTCCGATTTCCAAAAATAAAATTACAATGAGTGCTTTCGCGCCACAATCTGCGAACATTGCGGATTTAAATACGAATTGGTTTACCAAATATTTGGAAGGAAAGACGAATATTCATTTGAACTGGCAGCTAGTGCCTGGAGAAACAGCGGCATTGAATGAGAAAAAGCAGTTGCTGCTAGCAAGTGGCGACTATCCCGACATTTTCATGCAAGGTAATTTAACGAAAGAGGAACAGTTACTTTACGGTCAGCAAGGCGTCCTTCTCCCGTTAAATAAGTTAATCGATCAATACGCACCGAATATTAAGAAAGCATTCAAAGACATTTCGTATTTGGAGAAGGCGATTACTGCGCCTGACGGCAACATTTATGCGATACCTTCCGTGAATGAATGCTATCACTGCCAGTTTTCTGCCAAAATGTGGGTAAATACGAAGTGGTTGCAAAAACTGGGCCTTAGCGCACCGAAAACGACCGATGATTTCTACAACATGCTCAAAGCGTTTAAAGAAAAGGATCCAAATGGGAATGGCAAAGCAGATGAAATTGCCTTCACGGGTTCACCGACAGGTTGGCATACGGATATAGAGACATTCGTCATGAATGCGTTCGTCTATTTCAATGCGGACAACAATTATTTCATGATGAACGGTGGCAAGTTGGCAACATCAGTCGACCAACCAGGCTTCAAAAAAGGTCTGCAATTCTTGAACAAACTATATGCGGAAGGCTTGATAGATAAGGAAGCATTTACGCAAAAATCGGATGCGCTTTCCCAAAAAGGGAATAGTCCTGGTGTAGCGATCGCTGGCGCGATTCCAGCAGGCTGGTTCGGCGAATTCACAGATGCCTCGCCAACGGCAACGCGACACAAAGACTATGATCCGATTGCACCGCTTACGGGTCCAGATGGAGCGTCTTTCGCGCCTCACTACATTGGCATCGGGAACTCGGTATTTGCTGTGACGAATAAAAACAAAAATCCAGAAGCAGCCATTCGTCTAGCTGATTATCTGTACACAGATGAGGGCACGACACTGTCCAACTTTGGGGAGGAAGGCCGCAACTGGGTGAAAGCGGATGCGAATGATAAAAACACACGCGGAACCGCTGCCAAGTTCAAGGTGAAAGAAACGACTTATGGTGTAGGTCAGGTGCAAAATGACCATTGGAATCAAATGGGGCCGGGCCTTCGTTCCTCCGAATATCGAGAAACTGCCTATGCAGCTAGCCAGGACATCTATACGATGGATGGTTTAGAAACTCGTCTGTACAAAGCTACCAAAGAATTGTATGAAGGACACCAACCGAAAGAAGAGTTCCCGACGGATATTTTCTTAACGAACGATCAGGCTAATCAAGTGAAACAATTGAAGCCGATTATTACAGATTACGTCAAACAGTCTATGCTGCAGTTCATCATGGGAGCCAAAAACATGGATAAAGATTGGGACGCTTATGTGAAAGGCCTGAAAGATTCCGGCATGGATCAATTCATCAAAATCTATCAAGATGCCTACGATAAAGTGTATAAAAAGTAATGGCAGGTAACGATTCTCGAAATTGGAGGGAAAACATGAACAAGCGTTGGGAGCGAACAGATTGGTTCCGGGAAGCACGATTCGGCATGTTTATTCACTGGGGATTGTATGCAATCCCCGCTCGGGGGGAGTGGGTCCGAAGCGTCGAGAAACTGAGTAACGAAGAGTACGAACCCTACTTCCGAGAGTTTCGACCGGACCGCTACGACCCGCGGGCTTGGGCAAAGGCAGCAAAGGCGGCGGGTCAGCAGTATGCAGTTCTAACGACGAAGCATCATGATGGCTTCTGTTTATTTGACAGCGAGTTTACGGACTACAAAGCGACCAACACACCTGCACATCGGGATTTGATCAAGGAATATGTAGAAGCCTTTCGCGATGAAGGATTGAAGGTTGGCTTTTATTATTCACTAATTGATTGGCATCACGATGATTATCCGGCCTATGGGGATCGCATTCATCCGATGAGAGATAATGAAACTTATGCAAACCGGTCCATTCAATTCGAGCGTTATGTGGATTGTTTACATGCCCAAGTAAAAGAATTAATTACAAATTATGGTAAAATTGATGTGATGTGGTTCGATTTCTCCTACGACGATATGACGGGTGAGAAGTGGAGGGCAACGGAGCTTGTAAACATGATTCGGTCTCTGCAACCAGACATTATTATTGATAACCGACTTGGCGGAGATATTAAAAAGGCAGAACCAGAGGTATATGCCGGTGACTTTTATTCCCCTGAGCAAATCGTTCCTCCCGGCGGTATTGTTGACGAAAACGGACTAAACGTACCATGGGAAGCCTGTATTACGCTCAACGACAATTGGGGCTATCATGCGAAGGATTTTGCCTATAAATCACCGAAACAGGTCGTTCGGGCTTTAGTCGAATGCATCAGTAAGAACGGCAATATGCTTCTCAATGTCGGACCAGATGCTCGAGGAGAAATTCCAGCTGAGTCCCTTCAAATATTGACGTTGGTTGGTGACTGGATGCGACGCAACAGTGAAAGTATTTATGGATGCGGAGCATCCTCACTTCCGAAGCCTGAATGGGGACGCTATACGCAAAATGGCAATATGTTATATGCCCACGTATTTGATCGCGGCATCGGACCGATTTATTTCCAGGGGCTAAAGGGGAAAATCAAAAAGGCGAGACTCCTCGCAGACGGCTCGGAACTGAAGGTGTCCACACCATGGATGGCGGAGCATTATTCGGATACCGAAAGTGGTGCCTTCATTCATTTGACGGGTGCCGAACTACCGGATGATATGGACACTGTCATCGCGCTCGAAATCGAATAAGTGGCAGAGGTGAATCAACGTTGAAAATCGGTCTTAGCACATATAGCTTACTGGGTGTCTTAAAAACAGGGGAAATGACTGTCCTTGACGTCATTCAGTGGATTGCAGATCATGGCGGAGAGCATATGGAAATCGTCCCTTATGGGTTCACACTGATTGATCAACCCGAGCTAGCAGCCGCAGCCCGATTGAAGGCGAAGGAAGCTGGCATCGAACTATCCAATTATTCGATGCCGGCGAACTTCGTTCAGGAGACGGAAGAGGCTTTCGAAGCGGAGATAGCGCGAGTTAAGCAGCATGTTGATTTGGTGAATAGGCTCGGCATGAATCATATGCGGCATGATGTGACTGCTTTTACCTTACCGTCTGACAAGATGACGATTCAATGGTTCGAAGCGAACTTACACGCGATGGTAAGAGGGAGTCGGCTCATTGCCGATTATGCAGCGCAGTACGGGATCACTACTACGATAGAAAACCACGGCTTTAGCGTACAGGCTAGTGACCGTGTACAGCGCGTACTAACGGAGGTAGATCGGTCTAACTTCAAGACGACGCTGGATATCGGCAATTTTATGTGTGTGGATGAGCAGCCGCTTATCGGGGTGCGTAAGAATTTGCCCTATGCGTCACTGATCCATGTGAAGGATTTTTATTTCAGACCGTACGATGAGCATCCTGGCGAAGGCGCATGGTTTACAACAGCGAATGGCAACTATTTAAGAGGTGCAATCGTCGGTCAAGGCGATATCGACATGCGTCGAATTATGAAGCTCATAAAGGATTCGGGCTACGATGGTTATCTTACCATTGAATTTGAAGGCATGGAGGATTGCAGATCTGCCTCGAAGATTGCGATGGACAACGCAAGACGGTTGTGGCAGGAGGCGTAGGGAGGTACGAAGCTACGAATGACGAATGCGGCATTGCTTGTGGAAGAATGGCGTGGACATCTAGTGGAATGCGAATTTTGGGGACATGTGGTTGGGATCAACCTGCAGGGTGACATCCGATATCAAGTTGGAGATCCCTATCATGTATCTTATTTACGATCAGCAGCAAAGCCTTTCCAGGCGATTCCCTTTTTTCGCAGACAACTGCATAAGAAATATGATCTAACCTTGGAGGAACAGGCTGTTCTGACAGCATCGCATCGAGGTCAGGCGTTTCATGTGAACGCTTTGGAAGCATTGCTAGATAAGCTTGGTTTAAATGAAGGGCAATTGGTTTGTGGAGCATCCTTTCCACTGCATACGCCAAGCCATTATCGGCTGCTTCAAGATGGACATCAGGAGAGGAAGCTCTATCATAACTGTTCAGGGAAGCACGTAGGATTGCTTGCAGTATGTCAGGCAGAAGGATATCCGCTTCAAGGATATGAAAAGGATGACCACCCGCTGCAGCAGGAGTTACGAGCGATCATAGGCGAAATGGCAGGTCTCCAAGGGGATCGCATACTGCTTGGCATAGACGGCTGTGGCCTTCCTGTATATGCGATGCCTTTGTACCATGCAGCGCAAGCGTTTCTGAAGCTCGCACGTCCCGAAATGATTGAGGATACTGCCACTTCAGTTGCTGTGCATGACTTGACCATAGCGATGAATAACTGTCCAGATTGGGTATCCGGAACAGGACTCATCTGTCCAGCGTTGCTTCGGGACGCGAATATTGCTGCGAAAGGTGGAGCCAAAGGCATATATTGCTTTGCGCTGAAACGAGAGGGATTGGCTTTTGCTTTAAAGGTTGCAGATGGAAGTGAAGACAAGTGGGCGTATGTCGTGGCTGCCATTCTTACTCAAATTGGATATCAGGATGAGACTACAATTGCACGTCTCCGTAAGTTGTGTCCAGATGAAATTCGCAATAGCTTAGGGGCTGTAGTTGGTCGGCATCGAATCGGATTTCAACTGGAATAAAAGGAATGGATGTACGACTCTCTAGCTTGGTAGGAACTGCTGATAAGTGGTATCAGCAGTTTTTTTGTATGCAAAAGTCGTAAAAGTGTGGTCATGTTCAACCCGTATGACTACGTAAATTCTGGCGATATTGGCTTGGAGTGAAGCCTTCATGCTTTTTAAAAATCCGATTGAAATAGGAGGGCTGATAACCGACTTGAATAGCAATATCATTGATTTTCATGTCCGTTTCAGCCAACAGATGCCGTGATTTCTCCAGACGTAAATTAGTCAGGTAATCAATGAAATTGACACCAGTTTGCAATTTGAATACCTTACTTAATGTGTAAGGATTGATTCCCACCGTGTCCGCACACCATTCCAAGGATAAGTCATCATTGGCATACAGCTCTTGTAACAAGTTTATGATTTTATCTACAGCGTAGCCTGTTTTTTCCTCTTGGGAAGAGCGTAACGCTGCGATTTCCTTCCAATACGGCCGTATGACTTTGGTCAACGCCCATCTCTGCATCGCTTTAGGCTCTCTAAGCTGAGCCCATTGTTCATAAAGGCCATCCATTTCTTGTGAACCGTAGCCCCATTTCAGCAAAGCATGAAACAAGCTGCCAAGAAATTGCATCATGCCTTGGCGGACATACATTTCCTTGCCCTCTGCTTCCAATTCTACTTCTAGACTGCTAAACAAGCGGTGGGTTTCGATCTCATCACCCATTCGGATGGATTGCAGCAACTCCCGTTCCAATTCGAATGGATACGTGAATCCCGTATGCGGCTTGGGAAGAAGCTCCTCCATGTCGAGTATTTGGTTTTGCGCGTCCAAATCCCGGAAAGTCAGCGCCTGACGGGCTTCTTCAAAGGCTTCTGGAACGCCTTGAGCGGAGGCTGTCGACTTTCCAATGACTTGGGTTACATTTAGTTTAAGTAGTTCACTCATCTTGGTCTTAATTTCTTCAGCAAGCCGGTACAGCTCGCCCCTTAGTTGCTGAGACTCCCATTCGGCCGGAAATAAAACAATCAAACCCATAGTAATATTTTGGAAGTTGATAACGCTGCCTTCCAAGCCTATTTCCTGCTCAAACAGCTCCGATACGATATTGGATGCTGAAAACGAAACGAGATGCTCGTCCCCTTCAAGGAAACGGCCATTTTGAGTCAAGTCATGAAGGCGGAATAGCATTACGCTATAGTGTTTTCCCTCCGGCTGCCAGCCAAAACTTATCATCCGTTCACGAAGCTGCTTTTCAGACAAGGAATTCAAGTGTCCCTGAAGCAACTGAAGTAGGAAGCCTTCACGCAGATAAGGAAGCTGTTCGTTGATTCGCTGCTTAAGAGAAAGAGACTCGGAGGTCATGTGCCACCACCGATTTTCAATGATATGCACTTCATCGCCATGATCCACTATCGCTGTATCTCGGACACCGCCGAAAATTCGAACGAGCCGCTTAATCGGTTCGTAAAGCTGGCGGGAGGCGAGCCAGGAGAGAATACCCGCCAGAGTCAAAGTAATGAGGCTAATCCCAATGATCAACCTGGACAGGAAGGCGACGGGCTTCGTTAACTGCGTAAGCGAAGTAGCTGTGACATAAATCCAAGGCGAATTCGTTCGGTTGAACTTTTCATAGGAAAGAGAGTATTTCTCTCCAATGGATTGAAATATGAAAGCATCGGTTTTTTTGTGATCTCTTAAAGATTCCATTAACAAAGATTTTTGTGTAGGATCTGTTGCACCCGATTTACCGCTCTTGATGGATAGTACCCAATCTCCAGCTTCATGATATAGATAAGAATCGACTTGGTTTTGACTGCCGACACCCCTCATTTGTTGGGCAAGTCGATTCTGATCCAAATAAAGAATCAGTGAGCCTTCGGGCTTCCCGGAAGCATGCGGTAGCTTATGTACAAGAGCAATGCCCGTCCGGTTTCCAGCCAATGGCGGCAAATCATTTGTCCAGAAAAGATTCTGTTTAGACTGCATTAATGAAGCAAAGGAGGCTTGGTTTGGTTGGCCATCAAGTGATGAAATGCCTTCCTCACTTGAGATAAGTGTCTTGTTATCAGATAAGTACAGATAGACTCGTTCAATTAACGGGTTCGATCCTCTGACAGTTGCTAAGGTACGATACAACTGCCAAACTTGGTCATATTGGCGTTTAAAGTCAAGCTGCTTGAGTTCATTATCAAAGGCAGGGTCGAAAGCCCATTGCGCCGTAAGAGTTTCCATCTGAGTGAAATAATTATCCAACACTTTGGTTGCTTGGCTCACCTGCAACTGATTGGATAGGTTCACTTCCTTTTCGATTCGAGATACGCCAAAATAGTAGATGCCGATACCGATCAAGATGGTAGGCAGACAGCTAATCATTAGGACGATCAGTAGACTTTTCCGATATAGAGAGCTGTGAGCTCTCGTCTCTTTTTTCATGCGGTATAGCATAGGGTACACCTCGCTCTGTAAGCGTATTCAATTACTTCAATAATTCTAGCACCGTTCACCAGTAATAGCTAGCTAACTATGGCACTGGCAAAAAAATGTGGATGTGCAAAAAAGTGCTGTTTCGAAATTCCTCTCCCAAGCTTGGAGAATGTACAGGGGAAAACGGAAAGTTGGATGTAATTACGTTGGAATTCACTCGCAACAGACTTAAAAAATCCCTGACAGCAGCAGCTGCCAGGGATTTTTGTCTCAATACCATAATTCTAAGTACGGAAGTCCTGAAGAGGCTTCACGTGTGTTGATTATGGCATGTCTGGTATCGTCACCGTTATCACTCGAGTAACGTTGTTCGCGAATTAAAGCAAACGATAGTAAGCTGTCCGGATGTTTTCTAACATACTCAGTAACATCGACTCGCATGATTTGACTGACGCCATCCGCTGACAGATGCCCGACAGGAAAAGCACCAACACCTACCCCGATCATTGCGGAAGTCGCAGGGTTTAGATTCGGAGCGTTGTTCCACGTCAAGGTAGATTCACTCCAGCTATCGTTGCTAATCCCATAGGTGTGGAAGTTCATATCCGTACTGTCGATAGGATTGTATCCGGTCACTCTTAGTACGGCTCTCTTAACAGTAGCCAAATTAATGCCAGACGTATTGAATTTGATGTAACTAACTCGATTATTGTTGGTGGACGCAGAATCGCGTTTAACTCTCATGGATGTCTCTGAACCAAAATTAGTGTTTGCACTTGCGCCACCTTGTACTTGGGCATCAGCGACAGCTGCAAGTTTGGACTCATTTAATAGTGTTCCTTTAGGCACTGTGATCAACCAGACGCTTTGTTTCGGGTGGGTTAAGGTTAGCGATTTGGAGGCTGGCATTTTAATGACCTGAGTGACTTCACCCCAATGGTCCTCACTGATTTCTTCTACTGTAACGACAGAATCAGTAGAGATCCCAACAGCGCTCATGTTGAATGTGGTCGTGTAATCTGTCGTCGTATTAGGATTGATGGCCAAAATATAATAATTATTGGTAGTGGGGTCGTAAGAGGTATAAGCGGCATAATCACTATGAGCAGAATTAGACAAAGTTTTATAGCGGTCTTTTTCGCCTTTGAAACCTTTGGCTGCGAATCGGACGACTTCTCCTGAACGTGTGACGCCTCCAATATCATAGGATCCAGAGTTCCACACGTAATTGAAGCCCGTACCCTGATAACCGTGGGCATCTGAGTAGGTATTGCTAAATTTAAAGGCTAACATACCTTTCACGTCACGAAGCATGGATTTTCCATAAATTAATGCCATATCCGTAACGGTTCCCATATCACTTAAATTGTAACTAGCATTGAGATCGAAAGTACCTGTGCTGTAGCGGTTGAACTCGGTATAATAAATTGGCAAAGCGGTGGCAGTTGGGGAGAACTGGATCATTTTGTTCTTAATCATATCAAGCTCATTGTAATAATCAGATCCAGTCATGTTGTATTTATGCGTACCAAAAATGTTGAAAATATCATAATTAACCGTATTGCCACGGTAATCCTTCCGAATGTTCATCATTGCTTTTTGACCCCAACCATACTGGTCATCACGGTTATCGGCATCCGGATCTGCGATCATATGATAGTCACCTGAGCTGCTTTGAGCATGGGTCAATACAGGAGCGCTAATTTGAGCGGTCAGCGACTTTCCATACAGGGCGTTAACATCCGCAATCGCGCAGCGAATTGCATCCGAAGAGAAACGAAGCATTTCAATGTAAGTGTCCTGGGTCAAATCGATATTGCTGCCATGATCGGGCTCATTAAATATCTCATACATCTTAACGTCATAATTTTTGGCCATATGGTAAGCCATTGCATAATCGAACTGCCACAGCTCCCAGCGGTCGCTCCAAGTGCCTGAACCGTTCCATAGTGTAGGATTCATTACTGCCAAAACATCTACGTTGAGGTTTTTTAATTCGCTCAGCATATAGTTCAGCTTAGACTGATTCGTTCCACTAGTCGTATAATTTTGAAAACGATCCTGAAAGACTGGCCAATTGATGTACGTTGTACTTTCTGGATTTGCTCGCAGGAGCGATTTCCGGGAATCAAAGGATGCTAGGTCAGTCACACCGTCACCATATGGTGCCATGTCATCCGTTGGTTCATAGTTACCCATGGACGTCCATATTCGGTAAGCATTTACGCCGGAATAATCTACCCAGGACGAAGTATTGCTGTTTGGCAAATAGTGTCCCTGATTATAACCGATATGCAGTGGGGTTTTACCCGCAATTTCGTTGTAAACCGTGACATCAGCTGAGGCTGCTGACGCAGTAGTCGGTCGAATCATGATAGTTGGCAGCAATAAGCTGAAGATAAATAGGGCTGGCACTACTTTTTTCATCTTTAACATTCGACTTCACTCCTCAAATTAATTAATTCCATTATTAAAGCGCTTACAATAAAATAGGGCTAGCCTCGCTCACTCGACTCCTTTCCAGTATACATGCTTACTATTGTTTGAGAATTCAACTATAAATAGCAGACTCAGCAACTTCAATCACACATTTTTGCCGAATGATACATTTTTGCAATCTGCTAGCTATGCCAAAAAAATTCCTACCGGCAAAAATGTGCAACAATGTGGGGGAGTCCCTATAAAATCTCACAAAATAAATGGCAAAAAAGTGAGGTTGCAGGAAATCATCGCCACGATTACGATAAATCCAAGAAACCAACGGCTAACCAAGCCGACATAGAGGAGAGTATTGAGAATGAGCCAACAGTCCGGAATTACCAATCAGAGTTTGCCGGCTCCGGTTTCCGCTAAGCTGACTAGTAAGCGGGTAAAACGTTCCGCTTTCTGGCATAATTTACGGCGTGACAAATATTTGTATCTGCTTGCGTCGCCAGCCATTTTATACTTTATTGTGTATAAATACGTTCCTATGTTTTGGCTGATCATTGCTTTCCAGAAATATTCTCCGATGCTCGGGATCTTCAAGAGTAAATGGGTTGGTTTTGAACATTTCGTTAGGTTCTTCTCAACACCAGACTTCTGGACTTTGTTCCGCAATACGATGGCGATTTCGTTCTTAAAGTTATTTTTCTTTTTTCCAATTCCAATCATTCTTTCTCTACTATTAAATGAGCTTCGCAGCACAAGGTATAAAAGAATCATTCAATCGGTCATTTATTTACCCCATTTCCTCGCTTGGGTCATTATCTCAGGAATTACGTTTCTGATGCTTTCTCATTCAGAGGGGGTTGTTAATAAAATATTCACTGCATTCGGGTGGGAAAAATTCGACTTTCTGACGAATGCCGACATTTTCTGGGGATTAATTGTAGGTCAGACGATTTGGAAAGAATGTGGTTGGGGGACAATCATCTTTCTGGCAGCGATTGCAGGTGTTGATCCTCAGCTTTATGAAGCAGCTAAGATGGATGGAGCAAACCGTTTTCGCCAAATGTGGCACGTCACACTACCTGCAATTAAATCCGTTATCGTTATCCTGCTTATTCTTAGGCTGGGCGACATCATGGATGTAGGTTTCGAGCATATCTACCTGATGCTGAACGGTGCAGTCAGTTCTGTGGGCGACGTGTTCGACACTTATGTTTTTAGAGCGGGTGTTCAGCATGGACAGTTTAGCTATAGCACGGCGATTGGATTGTTTAAATCACTCGTAGGATTAATCCTAGTTATTATTGCGAACAAAATTGCCAAAAAGGTCGGCGAGGAAGGCGTTTACTAACGTCCATCTATCGGAAAGGAGCACATACCATGAAACGAAGCTTAAGTGATAAAATCTTTGATTACATCAATGTTATTGGATTGGGAGTCATCGGTTTGATTTGCGTGTTCCCGATCTACTACGTGTTCGTCGTGTCATTCACAGAGCCTGCTGAGTATTATCGAGGCGGTCTCATCCTGTTTCCTTCAGAATGGTCGCTAAAATCCTATCAATTTCTACTCTCAACTAAGGCATTTCCAAGGGCTATCCAAGTAAGCGTCTTTCTAGCAACAGTAGGAACTTTCCTCTCTTTGTTGGTCACATCCGCTTTCTCCTATGCGCTTTCGAGAAAAAGACTGATGGGCAGAAGACTATTAATGCTAATGATTTTAATGACCATGTTGTTTAGCCCAGGACTTATTCCTCACTACTTGGTTGTCAAGGAGACGGGTCTTCTTAATAGCATATGGTCACTTATCATTCCTGGTATCACAAGTGCCTGGTATGTACTGTTAATGAAGGGCTTCTTCGATAGCATTCCAGTCTCCTTGGAAGAAGCGGCTGTCATTGACGGCGCCTCAGACATCGGGGTTTGGTGGCGAATTATTCTCCCCCTTTCTTTACCTGCGTTAGCTGCATTTGGCTTGTTCTACGCCGTGCATTATTGGAATACGTACTTCAACGCAGTTATGTATATCAATGATTTCAAAAAAGTACCGCTGCAGGTTCTCCTGCGAAACTTACTGGTCGACCCGTCAACTGCTGGCGGTGGTGAAATGGGACAGTCGGCGAATTCGGAAATGAGGCTTCCGACAGAGACGCTCAAGATGGCGGCTGTTGTTATCGCCACAGTTCCTATCATGATGGTGTACCCATTCCTTCAAAAGCATTTTGCTAAAGGAGCCATGGTTGGTTCCGTGAAGGAATGATAGCATACATATAAAGTCATTAGTCAAGAAAGATGCAACTATTATGAGGAGGTCTTCTAGATGAAAAGCAAAAAAGCTTTACTATCCGTGTTGGCACCGACATTATTTCTGTCGACTGTGCTGATGGCATGCGGAGGAACATCAACGGAAAGCACCAAAGCAAGTGTAGAGGATACAAAGCCAGTTGATATCAGTATATTTACGACCTTCTTCGGCACCGAACCTCCAGGTGAAGATAATGTAATTAAAAAAGAAATTGAAAAACGAACCAATACAAAGCTGAATATTTCTTGGACAGGTACTGAAGCTGAGCAAAAAGCCAATGTCATGCTCGCATCCGGAGACGTCCCTGACCTTATGTTTATCAGCAATATCACGACTCCACAGTTTACATCCATGGTTAGTCAAGGGGCTTTTTGGGATGTAACACCTTTTTTGAAAGATTACCCTAATTTAATGAAGTTCCCTGAAGATACTTGGATCTATACCCGGATTAACGGTAAAAATTTCGGTATTCCTCGTGTCCGTCCTACTGAAGGCGGAAGCTTTCCATATGTGCGCAAAGACTGGCTGGATAAGCTGGGTCTCAAAGTACCTCAAAATATGGATGAAGTGTATACGGTATTGAAAGCGTTCGTAGAAAAGGATCCTGACGGTAATGGCAAAGCGGATACGGTTGGTATGGTCGGCCTTGCAAGCGAAACGAGTATGAACACATTAGCATGGGTTGAAAACGTGTACAATAAGGCATTCGGTGAATATGCCATGGTGGACGGCAAGCTCGTTAATAAAAACATACTGCCAGGAACGCGTGAAGCTCTTGTCTGGCTGAACAAAGCCTACAATGAAAAGCTGATTCCTCAAGACTTTGCCGTGCTGAAATCGGCTCAAGCTTCTTCCATGATGAAATCAAACAAAGGTGGCATGTACTATGGTCCGCCAGAAGCTGCGTGGCCAGATGTGGAGGATCTTAGAAAATTAGGTATCAAAGAAGCAGATACATTACCGTTAATTTCTCTGAACGGGGTTACCTTCAGAGACGCAGGATTCTTCGGTGTGTACGCGATTCCTAAAACCGTGCCTGAAGCCAAGCTTAAGAAAATTCTGAGATTCATGGATTACGGCGCTTCGGATGAGGGTTCGACACTAGCGAATTTTGGCATTAAGGACACTCATTTCAAAGAGGAGAACGGAATCAAAATTGCGACTCCGCAAGCAACCAAAGACGTGGTGTCCTCACAAACTTTTGGTCAGATCTTCCAAAGTTACGACAAGTACTTCCGTGCTTACCGTGTAGGTATGGATGCGCAAACCTTCGAACGCAATAAGAAAATTATTGACGAGCGTGCTAAGGTGAGCGTACCGGATTTAGGTAAAGGATTGTTCTCGGAAACCGATGAGAAGCTGGGAGCCGATTATATCAAGAAGTTCATCGCTCTAAAAGTGAAAATTATTATGGGTAAAGAGCCGATTACGGCTTGGGATACGTATATCACTCAGCTTAAGAACGATGCTAACTTTAAAAAGATTGAAAATGAGATCAATGAATCTTATAAAGTCCGTATAGGTAAGAAATAATTTTTAACGATTGTAATTACGGAAGACGTCCCGCTTTTGGAGCTTAACTGCTGCGGAGCGGGACTTCTTTTTACACAAAATTAGGTTCTTGGAGGGATTACCGTGGCGTTGTCTGAAATAACAACTTTCAGTGATATAGAGAATAAACTTTCTAATTTTATTGCAAGGCAGGAACATACAGATACAATTTCATGTATCGGTGTGAATCGTGATAGCTATTTAGACTTGGTTCAAGGGAATGTTGATTTTTTTAAAATCCATCAGGATGAGCGGGGAGCCATCATTGATCCCGTTATCGGAGGCGAGAGACAGTATTCAACGCCTTGTTTTGCCGCGACCGCAGCTTCTTTGGTGAAATTTCGGGAGAGAGAAGATCTGCTGGAGCCTTCCTGCCGAGCCTTGACCTACAGTTTGGAATGCTTAATAGAAGGTAATGCGAAGTGCAATAACCACGGTAATTTCTATATGACACAGGTTGTGCATGCCTATATATGGCTTCAAGATATCGTAAAACCGACGTTGGTGGAACAGTGGAAGGAGATGTTCGGACGTATCAAGTCGGAAGTCGCTTATAAGCAGGCTTTTCATAACTGGTCTGTAGTCGCGCAGGCTGGTGAAGTGATGCGTTTGGAGCAGCGTCTTGGCGGTAATCTGGAAGAGATCGATGACAATATGGACATTCAGCTTCCCCTGGTGACGGATTTAGGTATGTATGTAGATCCGAATGGTCCTCTGTCCTATGACTTATTCTCTCGTTTGTTTTTCCAGATGATGCTCAATCACGGTTATAACGGGCGACACAAAGATTTTTTGGAAGACGCTTCTTTAAAAGGGGCTATCACATCTTTGTTCATGCAAAGTCCAACGGGCGAAATTCTGCTTGGTGGCCGCAGTGCGCAGCATCAATGGAATGAAGCGGAGCAATGTTACATATTCGAAACCTATGCGAAGCAGTATGCGTGTCAAGGCAACCATGCTATGGCAGGGGCGTTTAAGCGAGCGGCCAAGCTTTCGTTGGCTTCCATCGCACGTTGGCAAAGGCCAAGCGGAGAGCTCAATATCGTACGCAACTGGTTTGACCCTAGCGAGCGGGTCGGTTACGAAGGATATTCGTTCCACTCGCAGTACAACCTGTTATGCGCCTTCATGCTGGCGGCTTGCTATTGGCAAGCGGATGATTCCATTCAAGAGAAAGCATGCCCTGCTGAAACTGGCGGATTCGCCCTTTGGCTAGAGCCACATTTTCGCAAGCTCGTATTAAACGGTGGCGGTTACTATGCGGTCATTCAGACTAAAGGGGAAAAAGATTACAATCCCACAGGTATTATCCGTATTCAGAAGCGTGGAATGACGTTGCCGGTAGGGCCAGCAGATATGGTTCCCATTGCGAAAAACCCGGAAGGCGGAGCTATTTCTTATGCGATTAGCACGCATTATCGTGACAAATGGCAGCGTACAGCTGACATGACGCGTGGTGAGCTGGATGAAGTAAAAGTCGAAATTTTAGAAGAGAGCCCTCACCGAGTGGTAGCACAATTAACGTATATCGGAGGTATATCTGTTAATATTTGGAAAAGAAGATTGACCCTTGATTCCAGCGGGGTAACCGTGGAGGACGAAAGCTCAATGAATTTTCATGAGGAAATTCCGATTATGCTGTTTGATGGTCGGGACGAATCCCGAGTCACACTTTCTAGCCGAGAGTCTCACGTACAGCTGCGAGACGAAATACAGCAAGTAACGATTCTTGAGTCAGAAGATTCAGGATTGGCCTTGACCGAGCGAAGCGGCTTGTCGCGCAATGGGAAACTTGGTTCTTTGCAGTATGCAACGAAAGGGAAAAAGACGTCTTACCGAGTGACTTTAAGCAAAGCATAAACCAACACTATAAGACGAGGAGAGAGAAAAATATGACGCAAACAAGTACAGAAACAAAGACATGGATCGACGAAGCTTGGGAACGCACTGTACAGAAGGTAGAAAGAACGAGCCGTCGAATCGGGGGAACCTTCCCGCATATTACATTGAATGGGCAATATGATAAGATGGCGCCACAGTGGTGGACTAGCGGCTTCTGGCCAGGCCTTCTGTGGCTGATGTACCGCGAAACTGGAGATGAAAAATTGAAGGAGTATGCGGCTTCATGTGAGGAACAGTTAGATTCCGTTCTGCACGGTTTTAACCAATTAAGCCATGATATTGGGTTTATGTGGAGTCTATCGGCAGTAGCTCAGTATAAGCTGACAGGAAATGAGGAGTCAAAAAGACGCGGGATGATTGCTGCAAGCCACTTAGCTGGACGCTTTAATCTCAAAGGGAATTTTATCCGCGCTTGGCAGGACAGCAAAACAGAAAGTCGTGCGGGTTGGGCAATCATTGACTGCACGATGAATTTGCCCATCCTTTACTGGGCGTCGGAAACGCTGAACGATCCTCGCTTCAAATATATCGCTATGGCACATGCGGATACGGTAGTGAGGGAATTTGTGCGTGAAGACGGCTCCGTTCGTCACATCGTCTGTTTTGATCCAAACACGGGTGAACGCGTGAATGTGCTTGGCGGACAGGGGTATTCGGCAGATTCTGCATGGTCACGTGGCAATGCCTGGGCGCTTCATGGGCTTGCTCTTTCCTACCGCTACACGAAGGAGCAAGTATACTTGGACGCTGTAAAACGGGTAGCTCACTTTTTCATATCCGCGTTGCCTGAGACACATGTGCCATTCTGGGACTTTCGCGCACCTAAGGAAGAGCAGGACTGTGTCGATACTTCGGCTGCAGCTTGTGCAGCCAGCGGTCTTTTGGAAATTGCTAACTGGGTTCCTGAACTTGAAGCTTCCCTTTACCGGGATGCGGCCGAACGTATTATGAAATCTCTGTACGAAAATTACGGGGCGTGGGATAGCCAAGAAGAAGGTTTGGTCACTCATGGCACTATCTATAGAAATTCTGAACGATATCCGGATCATGTTTCGATCATCTACGGCGATTACTTCTTCGTGGAGGCCTTGACGAAGTTGAAAGGCAGGAGTGAAGTCCTATGGTAGAAAAAATGAAGGAAGAGCAGAATGTGGTCAGTCACGCGGGCTGGATGAATGAAGCCTGGGAGCAAGTCCTGAATAAAGTCGGCAAGACGAGCAAGCAGATCGGTGTAAGCTTCCCGCATGCTTCCAAGGACGGGGTCTATGACTCCATGCCTGCGGCATGGTGGACAGGAGGATTTTGGCCTGGTTTATTGTGGCTCATTTATCGGGAAACAGGAGATGAGTCCCTCAAACGTATTGCGACAGAAACGGAAGATCGGATGGACGAGACACTGCGTGAATTTTACAAGATAGATCATGACGCAGGGTTTATATGGAGCCTTACTTCCGTAGCGCAGTTCAAGTTGCTCAACAGTGAGGAATCGAAACGCAGAGGACTCATAGCCGCAAGTCATCTTGCGGCGAGATTCAATATGCGCGGAAGTTTCATCCGTGCTTGGAACGACAAGCCGGAGTCTATTCGAACCGGTTGGTCTATTATTGATACAATGATGAATCTGCCGCTTCTGTTCTGGGCATCTGAGACATTGAAGGATCCACGATTTGCCCAAATTGCGATGGCGCATGCGGATATGGTGCTTGAACATTTTATTCGTCCGGACGGTTCGGTTCGTCATATTGTTCATTTTGATCCGGAAACGGGTGAGGTTGTGTTGGTCAAAGGAGGGCAGGGCTATTCACCAGATTCCGCTTGGTCACGCGGAGCTGCTTGGGCACTTCATGGTATGATTTTAACCTACCGGTATACAAAAGAACCTCGTTATTTGCTAGGTGCCAAACGGGTGGCCCATTTCTATTTGGCCAATCTTCCCGAGGATTATGTGCCACACTGGGATTTCAGGGCCCCGGTAGCGACACCTCCGGGTCTTGACACGTCTGCTGCCGCTTGTGCGGCAAGCGGTTTGCTTGAAATAGCTAATGCCGTTGAGCCTCTAGAGGCTGATTTGTATCGGAATGCTGCGGTTCGAACGGTAAAGTCGCTGTATGAGAATTACGGTTCGTGGGGAGATGACGAGGAACAAGGATTAATCCGAATGGGAACCGTTAATTTCAATTCTGGAAGATATGTGAATCTCCCTCTTATCTATGGGGATTACTTCTTTGTGGAAGCACTTGCGAAATTGAGAGGTCAAGAGCAGTTGTTCTGGTAACTTCTATCGTTCAAGATAAGGCGGTTGCTTATGAGTGATACTCGTGCTTCAATTGCACTTGTTCGGGGAGCAGTCTATATTCCGGCTCGTGCCTACAATGCTTATCAGATGTGGAGAGATTACGACCCCAGCATTATTGAAAGGGATCTTAGCTTTGCCGTTAGATTAAACGTCAATGCGCTGCGGATCTGGCTATCCTACGAGTATTGGCTTGAGAACCCGGAAGCGCTGCAAATCGCTTTTAGGCACTTGCTGCAAGCTTCTTCTAGCACCGGTATCCGACTAATGCCTTGCTTATTTGAAGGCTGCGGCATCGCACCGATCTTGGATGCGTTGACTAACACGGACCCTTTAACAGCGGTTTGCGTTCATTCACCGGAAAGAGACATTTTTGAAAGTCCGACCCGTTACAAGGAGACTGCCAACTTCGTGGAGTGGTTCATGTCACAATTCGCAAACGACTCACGGCTGTTGGCTATCGAAATAATGAATGAACCTTCTGATCTAGATAGGCTGCGATTTTCCAGAGAGATGATGAAGACTGCGCTGCAAGGCAAAGGAAGTATTCCTTTGACGATAGGCTGCGCCAATTTGGAAGATCATTTGTATTTTATGGATCTCGAAGTCGATATTTTGCAAAACCATTTGAACTTTCCCTCTTCCCGCGAAGAGATTGTGCTGAGGTTGAACAAGATGAAGCTGGCCGAGGAGATACTTGGCAAGCCGTGCTGGTTAACGGAGTGGCAGAGAATCCGCACGGGTCCAAGAGGTCCAGGTGGTGCTATGCCTGTTGAAGGGGAGTGGCAACCGGCCTATGCTGAGTATGCGGCGTTGCTAGATGAATTTGGGATGTCAGGCTTTTGTTGGTCACTGATGCTGAAACCAGCGTATCTGCCGGGTCAGCGTAAGAAGGGCGTGCTGAATGGCTTTTTTCACGAAGACGGAGCTCTTTGGAGCTTGGAAGATGCCCGTACTGTCTCAGGAAATCCGAATTTGCAGGGAGAAGAACGACGGGAATGGCCGAGGTTTATCAAATGAAACTTAAAAACAGCTTTGGATAGAGTTAAAACTCTATTCAAAGCTGTTTTTCTTCAGCATTTATCCAATGATTATGTGACTAATGATTATGTCTTACCATCCTGGGGTTTTATATTGGTTTAAATTCTGAAGCGCTTTTGCAACTGCATAAGCTACTTCATTTCTCCCAAAATCTTTTTTCGCAAGATACATCATATCAAAGTTATACAGTCCTGCGGAATAAACAAAGTCCAAACTCTCCTTCGCCCATGGAGAAGCATTCATAGATTTATATGAATGATCTAACGAAATCCTTCCCTCTAACGCTCTCTTTAAAATGACGGCCAATTGCTCTCCCGTAATATTTCCGTCTGGATCGAACTTTTCCTCAGTTATTCCCTGTATTAATCCAATTTGATAGAGGTGGAAAATGTACTTGAACCCCCAATGTCCATCAATATCCTTGAATGTACTCACTTTATTAGATTCCGTACCATGAAATAGAGGCTTGAAAATCTTAGCTACCTCTGCTCTTGTAATCGTTCCATTTGGCTTAAAAGAACCATCTGGGTAGCCGTCAATGATTCCGTCCATATAAAGCTTATAGATCTCATCACGACCGAACACATCCGGTTTCATATCAACAAAGTGCTCCGGAACCGTCACTGAAACTTCTGGGCTTGCACCAGATAAATACTTTATTCTATACGTGTAAATGCCGGGTAGAAGATTCTTTTCACTATAAGTGTTGGAATATTTGCCTACAAGTACCCATTCATTTTTATTATTTTTCTTTTCAAGTAAAACATCATAACCTGTAAATTTTAAACTAACACCTTTAACCTCCTTGTCATAAGAAAATGAAGTGATCTCAGGGTAATTAGTAGTATTAGTCTTACTATTTGAATTGTCTATCGAAGCATGATTTGAAGTGCTGCTACTCTTACTATTTACAGTAATAAGAATTGTAACGTCCTTTCCTTTGTATGAAGCCGTAGCGTAAGTTCCTCCTTCTATTAAACCAACTATGAGATTTCCGTTTGTCGTTGTTGCTACTGATGGCGTATAAATTTTCCAGGACACGTTAGGTGTTACATCCGATGCGGAACCATCATTATAAAATGCAGTAACTATTATTTTAGTAGGATTCCCTTGAACGATATTGACATGATTAGCATCGATTCGTTCCAGAATAGGCGTGTAGGCTTCTACCCGAGGAAAAGAAAGTGGCAGAGTAGCCAAGATCATAGAAAAAGCTATTATTACGCATAGTACTAAATTTCTTATCTTCATGATTAAACTCCAATCTAATCTAAAGGTGATGGACATATTATAGCTGAATATCTTCTGCTCGTCTGCACGGTTGCTGTCATTCTTCATCATTTCATATACGGCTTATGGGAAGGATTGGTAGGGGGGATTAGAATAGCGCAGAGAGTGAACCGAATCCGGGCGGAGTAAAAAAATGGTAATTGGATATATTGAATATAAATCCAATTCTCAATCGTCTGATCATGGTTAGTTTGATCAGAAGGAAGGTAGTGTACGCCATGTGGATGGAAACCATAAAAGATTTCTTGCAGATCGCAGGAAGGATTGTGACGATTTACCCCCTTATGTTGATTGTTGGACTATTTATGGGGAAACGCTCCCTAGGTGAATTGCCTGTATTTGATTTTCTGGTCATCCTCTCCTTGGGCTCCGTCGTTGGCGCTGATATCGCCGAACCGAACATTAGCCATCTCCATATTGGAATAGCCATTGTATTAATCGGTCTGCTGCAACGCATTGTCTCTATATTAGCTATTAAATCAAGGAAATTCGGAAAACTAATCTCGTTCGAACCAACAACCGTGATTCATCAAGGAAACTTGTTGGTCAATAACCTCAAGAATGTACGTTATTCAATCGATAATATCCTTCAAATGTTGCGAGAGAAGGATGTTTTTCATCTCCCGGATGTCGATCTTGCCATACTAGAGGCAAACGGGAAATTGACCGTGTACAAGAAGGGGCCGAAATCTGCACCGACCCTCGAAGATTTAGGGATAGCCAAGAGGCAAATCGATTTGTCCTATCCATTAATCGTAGAAGGGACCTTATACAATGAAACGCTATCTTATATCAAGAAGGACGCGTTCTGGCTGGAGTCGCAATTGCAAGCGAAAGGAGTTTGCCAAGACGATATCTTCTATGCTTCCGTTGATGATAATGGCATCATTTACATTTCCGATAAAACTTTTTTAGATCCTCCGCCTATTCGACACTAGAGCGAAGTTTAGAGCTCTAGGGAACTTAGAACGGTCATTGTCAACAATTTATGGGCTGTCTCCTAGAGAGACAGCCCTATTTGGCCTTAGCTAACATTGCATGATTATGAAGACTTAGCATGAAGGATAGCGGTCTCGATATAGGTTCTCAAAGTCTTGATGAACGTGCGCATGGCGTATCCGACATATCTGTCACTGCGGTAGATCAGATAAATGTCTTGAGAAGGCGTAGGATTCCTCAGTTGCACGACTTTAATGTCTTTATTATGAAGATTATCCAGTAGCAATCGAGGGAGAACACAGTTACCAACGCCACTCTGTACCATCTGGAGGAGGGAAGATAACGTTGTCATCACCATATGGGGCTGTAGTGTAAACCCATTCTCCATGCAAAAACGGTCGATCAGTTTGCGGCACTGATGGTCTGGTGGGAACAGGACCATTTTCAAAGATTGCAGCTTGTTTAAGGGGATGAAGCTCTCTGTGGCAAGGGGATCATGGATACTTACCGCTAATGAAAACTCCTCGTGAAATAAGGGGATTGACGTAAGATGTTCATCAATAACAGGTCCAATAGTTACGCCAACATCAATGCTGCGGTCTAAAACTTGTTCTGTTACTTTCATGGTTTCCAGAAGGGATAACGAGATGGTGGGATAGGTCTCATGGAAGTTCAGTAGCAAGGCATTAAACATGAGATCCGCGTCACCGGGCAAGACACCAATGGATAGTGATCCGCCTTGCATCTGCTTCAGATCGGCAATGGCTTCACTCGCTTGCTGCAGATGCTTAAACACGGCAGCACCATGTTCATGAAGGATGGCTCCGGCTTCTGTAAGGACAATTTTTTTCCCCACACGATCGAACAATAGAACGCCTATCTCTTCTTCCAATCTCCTTATCTGCTGGCTGATGTTAGGTGCGCTGACTCCCATTTTTTCGGCTGCTCTCGTGAAGTGAAGCTCATCACAAATCGCCATAAAATATTGTAGTTGTTTTAATTCCATAGCTCATACCCACTTTCAATGCCATCGCTGAATACAGATGTAATGATAATTGTCACGCCATCTTCTTTTGCTGTCAATAATAATCGTTAACTTACACTTAACGTTCCGGTAAGGCCCACTGCATTGATAGTACTTTTCATGAGACCTATACTAGGAATATATCAAGCGCTTTTCATTACAAATGGAGGAAATTTATTGCGTTAACTAATAAACCTTAATGAGGAGGATTCTTTCATGGAGAATTTCGTAGGCTCAGTCCCATCCCGAACTGGTGAAGTGTTTGATGCTTTTAGGAAGGCTTTTGAAACAGGAGATACCGTTGATTTTCTTAAAAAGGTTACCGAAGAGTTTCATTTCTTCGTTCCACTCCCACTTGAGGGGTGGAATCACGAACAACAAGGCAAAGAGAGGTTCGAGGAATTGATCAAGTTCGAACGCTCCGTATTGCAAGTAAAACTAACCCCGCTCATCTTGCTTGAGAATGAGGACAATGGCATGGTGGTATTTCGCGCGGAAGGTTCGTTGAGTGGCCAACCTTATCAGAATGAGCTTTCTGTTCTCTTCGCGTATGAGGCAGAGCAGGTCCGCTTCTTCCGAGAATATGTAGGTATGCCGTTAAAAAACTACGAGACCGTGTAAATAACTGATTGTAGTCTTAGCAAGATAGTTAGGAAATGAATATATACGGATAATTCGCAAATAAGTTACGATACGTCCGTGCTCAAGAACCTTGTTAGGTTTTCCTGACGAAGGTTCTTCTTTTATTTAACGGAATAAGGAAAAGATCGTGGTCGAACATGTTGGACGTGAATGCCTATGGAAAGTGAGGGGGGATTAGCATGGGAATTTCACGGGGGTGCAGACCGGTCATCGTCGGTACCGATTGGTGGACGGACAGTGACGATGTAGTCGCGATGCGCGTGCTCGTTTGGGCGGAGCAACAAGGCATGGTGAAGATCGCTGCGATCGGGATGAGCGCATGCATGGCGTATTCGGCAGCATCGCTGGAAGCTTTTTTGACGGCGGAGGGCAGGCCGGGGGTGCGGATCGGCATCGATATTGAGGCTACAGATTTCGGCAAAGTGCCGAAGTACCAGAAAAATATGGCGGAACGCTTAAACGGAGCCAAGCGGAACGAGGACTGTGAAGATGCGGTAAGAATGTACCGTCGTACGCTTTTTGAGATGCCGAACAAGCTTGACCTCATCGAGATTGGCTACCAGCAAGTGCTGGCCGCTCTGCTGCAGAGCCCCGGGGACGACTTGTCACCGCTGACGGGCTTGGAGTTGGTGACACTGAAGGTGAACAAGCTGTGGGTGATGGCTGGGCACTGGGAGAATGAGGGGAGCGGTGTGGAAAATAATTTCGCCCGTAACCGACGCTCCATCGTCGCCGGGCATCATGTCTGTGCACACTGGCCGACTCCGATCACGTTCCTAGGCTGGGAGGTGTCGGACAAGATTTTGACGGGCGGTACGCTACCGGAGGACGACAACGTTGCACTGGCGCTGCGCGACCACGGATTCCCGAACGGCCGCAGCTCGTGGGACCCGATGCTCGTGCTGCTCGCCTGCGTCGGAGACGAGGAAGAGGCCGGCTATCGGACCGTCGTGGGCACTGCCCACGTCGATGCGGATTCCGGCAGGAACTCGTTCGACGTGCATGCAGATGGGAAGCATGCTTACGTAGTGAAGGTGCATCCGGACGAGGTGTATCGAGAGGAGATCGACCGGATATTGGAGAGTTGCGTGCGATCGGATTGATAAGGTGTAGTGATAATGGGGGAGGTCGCCAAATAGGCGGCTTTAATAGCTAAATGGTTAGGTAATGAATATATACGGATAATTCTCAAACACGTTACGATACTTTCGTGTTCATGAATCTTACTGCTGTTCATGTTAAAGGTTCTACGCTATTAAAACTAATAAAGAAAGGATCGTGGTCGAACATGTTGGATGTGAAGGCTTATGGAGCTGTCGGGGATCGATCTAAACTGGACAGCGCAGCATTTCAGGCAGCCATAGATGAATGTCACTGGAATGGCGGAGGGACGGTGAACGTTCCGGTTGGCGACTATACGATTGGAAGTATAGAGATGAAGAGCGGGGTACTGCTTCATTTGGAAATAGGGGCTACGCTTTGGGCATCACCCCAACGTGCCGATTACCGAGAAGATTGGTCAGGCGTGGACGAGAGCAAGATTTTAATTAAAGCGACGAATGCTGAGTCGTTCGGTATTACGGGCAAAGGCACGATTCGAGGGTTCGGCACAGAGAAGTTCGGTTCCTGGTGGGGGGTACCAAAGCATCCTGAACTACGGGTATGCACCATGCTCTTAGATGATTGCCGCTCGGTCACGTTGGAAGATATCTGTATTCGGGACAGCGCGTTTTGGACTATTCATTTGAAGCATTGCGATACCGTTCATATTAACCGAATTTCCATTCACAATTATCGTTATCACTTGAATACAGATGGCATCGTACCAGATGGCTGTCGAAATGTATTTATTAAGGATTGTCACCTATCGACTGGGGACGATTGCATTCCTATTAAGAGCACGGAAAATCGAGCTTGCGGGCCCATTTTCGTGACGAATTGCATCTTGGAGTCCCCGAATACAGCCATTAAGTTTGGAACGGAGATTTATGGGACGATTAGCGATGTCTATATTAGTCACTGCACCATTAAATCAGCGATTGGGATCGGTATCTTCGTCAAAGACGGAGGAACCGTGGAGAGAGTGCAAATGAGTGGGATCACAATTGAATCGGCAGATCTGTACGATATCAAGCCGGTGGTTCCCGTGTTCATTGATATTGAGAAACGGCATGCTGATTCCAAGTTGGGGAGTGTGCGAGATATTGTTTTCCGCGATCTCTTTATAAGCACGCGAAGCTCCATTGTTGTGCAAGGAGCACCGGATAGTCGAATTGACAACCTATCGTTTCAACAAATCACGATGCGCATTACAGGTTATACGCCTTTCGGCAATCGCTACAAACCTGTCACGGGCAGGCGGACGCTTAAAGAGCAACGAGATACGGAATTCATGATTAAGCCTGCTTATATGACGATTGCGTATGTAACAAATTTACGACTTGATCATATTCAAGTTTTCGATTGCACAGAGGTGGCTGGACACAAGCGTCATGACATATGCCTCGCGTATTCGACGAGTGTTACCTACAATTACACATCAGTGGAAGCTGGAGGTCACGAGCAATGGATCGGATAAAGGACGAAGTGTTGAAAGCAGAACGAATAACAAAGCAAGATGGCCATTATTTTTTCGGTTATTATGACACGCCGGCTTGGAGCGGGAATGATCGGTATCATCTCTGCCATAGAGTAGCCTTTTGTGATCGGCTCCCACGCGCGGAAGATCGGGCTGAACTTGGTTATATCGATTTAGGGAACAACATCTTCACAGCTATAGGAGAAACAACAGCGTGGAACTTCCAGCAGGGGAGCATGCTGCAATGGCATCCTGCTTATCCGGAGGATACGGTTATTTATAATGTACGGAAAGGCAGCACCTATGAAGGCGTTGTGCTGAATTTGACAACGGGCAAGTCACATTCATTGGAGAGGCCGGTAGCCAATGTCGATCCGACTGGACGCTATGCAGTAAGCATCAATTTCCCCCGTATGTACGATTTCCGTTCCGGATATGGCTATGCTGGCGAATCTGACGGTTACGCGAACGCATTATATCCGCACGACGACGGCATCTATCTGATCGATTTGTTGTCAGGAAAGAGTCAGCTGACAATTTCTTTACAGCATCTATGGGAATTTACCAAATCGTATTTTCAAGGTGAGGATAGAAAAATATTGATCAACCATATCACCTTTAATACGGACGGCTCCCGTCTTGTCGCTCTGGTGCGCTGTTTCCCTGATAAAGATAAGATATGGAAAACGGCTGTCGTGACGATGAATAGGGACGGTTCCGATCTATTCCTGCTTGCCGACTATGGGTATGCATCGCATTATCATTGGCGGGACAGCGAGCAATTAGCTATCCATGCAGGTGAATTGGCGACCAATCCTGAGGGAGAGCAGCTATATGTGTGGAAAGACAAGAAGAGTGAGGTATCGACGATAGATAAATCCTTTTTTCTAAAAGATGGACATTGCAGCTACTCCCCAGATCGACGATACATGCTCTACGACAGTTATCCTGACGAGGATTCATATCGACATTTGTATATCTATAATCTACAAACACAAAAGGGAATCAAACTCGGCTCGTATTTTTCGCTGCCTGAACTAGAAGGTGATATCCGCTGTGATTTACATCCACGCTGGAATCGAGAGGGCACGTGTATCTCATTCGATTCGACGCATGAAGGACAACGACACGTCTATCGGATGGATTTGGCTTCCATTCTAACGAATGATAATTAGGCTAACTAATGATAATCGAGTTAGAAACAGTGATATCTGGAAGGTAGTTTAGCAAAGAGGATATACCGATAATCGCTAAGCCGGTTATAGTGAGGTTGCAAGCGCTTAATCATAAGACAAGGTGGTGTTATAAGCAGTGCGATTGGAGCTAGGTAAATATCGATGGCTATATCTCATGATGATTCCTGGTATTTTATATTTTATTATTTTTCGATACTTGCCGATGTTCGGTAACATGATCGCTTTTCAAGATTATCAACCGTTTCTCGGATTTTCGGGTAGTCATTGGGTTGGATTCAAGCATTTCCACAGGTTGTTTACGGAAGATACGTTTCTTATATTGCTCCGAAACACATTGATGTTGTTCGTGTATGGATTTATATTTGCTTTTCCAATTCCTATCCTTCTCGCACTTATGTTAAATGAAGTCCGCAAGCAGTTTTTCAAGCGATTTATTCAGACGGTTATTTATATACCACATTTTCTTTCTTGGGTCGTTGTGGTCTCACTGTCTTACCTCATGCTGACGACCGAAGGCGGGATCGTTAACAATGTATTGGTATCGCTTGGCGGCAATAAAATTAACTTTATGCTCGACGCTGGATGGTTCCGCCCGTTATATACAATTCAGTCTATCTGGCATGATGCAGGGTGGGGTACGATTATTTATCTAGCTGCCATAGCCGGTGTGGACACGAGTCTTTATGAGGCAGCAGAGATCGACGGAGCGAGCAGACTACGCCAAATTTGGCATATTACCTTGCCAGGCATACGCAATGTCGTTGTCATTCTGCTCATCCTTAAAGTAGGGGATATCATGGATCTTAGCTTCGATCATGTGTTTCTGATGTCGAATGCGATGAATCGAGGTGTGGCGGATGTGTTCGATACTTACGTCTATAATGTCGGAATTCTAGGCGGTCAATTTAGCTACAGCACAGCAGTCGGTCTATTTAAATCGGTAGCGGGCTTAATTATGGTGTTTTTCGCAAACCGCTTAGCCAAACAGTTCGGAGAAGAGGGTATATGGTAATGGAACAAACGAAACCGACAACGGCAGGAAGCGTATCTGTGCCACTCATCACATCCCATAAGCGCTCGGGAAGCAAGCTATTCGATGGGATTAACTATGTGCTGTTACTTCTTTATGCACTGGTTTGTTTTATTCCGATTTTGCATGTCTTCGCGACTTCTATAGCGGCTTCTTCTCAGCTGGCAGCACATCCGTTTCTTCTTATCCCGACACAATTTAGCTTAGATGGATTCCGGTTTATTTTCTCCTCCAACACTTTGCCGCAAAGTCTCCTGAACACGATTTTCATTACCGTGATAGGGACCGCGCTTAATGTCATTGTGACATCGCTAATCGCTTATCCGCTATCAAGAAAATATTTAAAAGTCCGAAATCCGATTATGCTGATGATCTTGTTCACTATGCTGTTCAGTGGCGGACTAATTCCTAATTTCTTACTGGTAAAATCGATGGGGCTGCTAAATTCATACTGGTCGTTATGGCTTACTGGGCTAGTAAGTCCGTTCATTTTAATCATCCTAAAAAGCTTCTTTCAGGCACTCCCAGATGAATTGGAGGAATCAGCGAAGATCGATGGCGCGAGCGACCCCATAATTCTGTTTCGCATCATTCTGCCATTGTCGCTACCGGCCATTGCCACGATTTCTCTTTTCTATGCGGTGGGTCATTGGAATACTTTCCTATCTGCGATTCTGTATATGAACGATCAGTCCAAATGGCCGATTCAGGTTCTGCTCCGGCAAATCGTGACGGTCAGCACAGCTGGGATCGGGGATGATGAATTCACCTATATTCCGCCTTCAAACATCGTTCGTGCGGCTGTCATCGTAGTGGCGACGCTTCCAATCTTACTCTTATATCCGTTTCTGCAGAAATATTTTACCAAGGGCGTTTTACTCGGTTCGGTTAAAGGATGATGTAGCTACTACCTTCGGGATGCAGTTCGTCATTATTTAATATATAATTTTAATAGAAAGAGGGTATTGGTAAAAATGAAAACGGTTACTACTCAAAGCAAGAGAGCTATGCTCGTTCTAGTACTAAGCACTGCGCTATTGGCGGCATGCAGCGATGGAACTAAAAGTGGGGATACGCCGAAAGCAACTTCGGGATCCACCACAACTTCGACAGCGGGAACGACTAGTGCCAAACCAGCTGTTGCGGTGGATATCTCCATGATGGCCATGTACACCTCGCCTAATGCACCAGCAGCCGACAGTGATGTCATGAAGAAACTGATGGAGGTTACCAACTCGAAGTTAAACATCAACTGGGTGCCGAACGCGGCATACAATGACAAGCTGACCGCCTCCCTCGCGGCGGCAGATTTGCCGATGATCGTAGTTGCCGATCTCAATCTACCAGCAGTTACTAGTGCCGTCGATGCGGGTGTGTTCTGGGATTTATCGCCATATCTAAAAGATTACCCTAATTTAAAGCGCCTTGACGCTGGTGTCCTGAATAATGCTTCATATAAAGGAAAAACCTACGGCATCTACCGTTCTCGAGATAAAGCGAGAAGCGCCATCTTTATTCGTAAGGACTGGCTGGACAATATGGGGCTTAAAGTGCCGTCTACGCCGCAGGAGTTGTTAAGTACAGCAATCGCTTTCGGAACTGGGGACCCTGACAAGAATGGAAAGAACGATACGACCGGATGGGTCATGGATAATGGTGGATCGGATTTTAAAGCCTTAATGACATGGTTCGGTGGACCAAACGAATGGGCAGAAGATGGCGGGAAATTGGTTCCGGCAGTATTAACGGCACAATATACAGACGCCCTGAATGCCATGAAAAAGTTATATGACGAGCATGGCGTTAACCAGGATTTCCTACTCGTTGATTCAAACAAGAAGAACGAAATCTTCTATGGCGGCAAAGCAGGCATTTATTATCAAGTTTCGGATTCGACTCGGGAAAAGTCGGTTCAGAAAAATGATCCGAAGGCGCAAGTGGCCATGATTAACCAAATTACAGGTCCTGCTGGTATCAAGTCACGAGGTGAAGCCGGCTTTAACTTGATGATGATGATTCCAAAGAAAGTCGTAAAGACAGAGGAACAACTGCGCCAAGTATTAGGTTTTATTGATAAATTGGGCAGTAAAGAAGCGCAGCTTCTGATGAACTATGGCATCGAAGGGGTGCACTATACGTTGGACGGCGACAAAGTCGTGTGGAAGGATCAAGATGGCTTCACCAAGTCGACTGGCGCAGGTCCAGGTATCTATAACATGAATATTTTGACTGATCTGTTGCCGCAATTAAAATCGGACGATCCGCAAGTCGCCAGAGTAACAGAAATCCGCAAGGAGAATGAGAAGGTTGCTGTGTTCAATCCTGCGGCACCTTTTAAATCAGCAACCTATATCACACTCGGCAAGACGTTGGATCAAACAATCAACGACGCTCAAAGCAAATTTATTCTCGGCGAGCTTGACGCAGCAGGATGGAAAAAAGCGGTTGAGCAATGGAAGAGCAGCGGCGGCACGAAGTATATGGATGAAATAAACGCTGCTTATCAGGCGGCTAAGAAGTAGCAATTAACCAACTAGCGAACAATGCCTGGGCTTTCTTTATATCGTTTACTGGAGATAGCCCCAGTCGTCTTAACGGAGGAGTAGCGATGAAGTCTTCAAATGGATCGGGAAGAATGCGCATGAACATTGGGGTGTCTCGATACTTTACCAAGCTGCTGGCGATCAGTATATTGCTGGGTGCTATTCCGGTTATTACGCTGGGGTTACTTTCTTATGTCATTTCCTCCAATTCGATTAAAGAGAAAGTGATCCGTGGCAACGATTTGATCTTGTCTCAGATTCATCTGCGAACGGAAAGGGAATTAAGTCTGGTCGATAAGATGATGAATCAATTAATGTACTCCACGCTAGTTGCCCAGACGATAAACAAAGCCGTTACCCAACACGACTTTCAGGCTGTGGGGCAAATTCAGCAGGAAATTGCTTTTATGCAGTCCTATGAGCTTGGGATCTCGGATGTCGTGCTCGTCAATCTTCAAAAAAATTGGCTGATCAGTAGTGGCGGCCGTTTTAACAGTTTCGCATACTATTCGGATCCAGCGCTTTTTTCTCGCTATACGGATACAGGCCAGCAATTTAATCGGTATTACCTATCCGACAAAACCGTCACGGTCGTTGAAAGACTGCCACTGCATTCCCCGAATCCAATTGCCTTGTTACTCGTCGACATTTCGCTTGATGACCTTAATGCCATCCTTGCCAGAAATAAAGAGTTCGGCGAAATGTTCATTATGGACGAAGATCATAAATTTGTAGCTGGAACGAGCACGGATTCGCAATTAAAAGGGGCACTTGACTTCGTTGTGGCCCAAACAGCCAATCTTGAAAATGATAAGGCAGTTACTGCCCAATTGAACGGCAAGCCGTCCGTTATTATTCCTTACCGTTCGAGCTATAACAATTGGTTGTATTTATCGGTTATTTCGTTAGACGATATTTCGAAGGACTCAAGGGAAATTGGTCGGTACACGATTTATATTTGCACAGGCATTTTAATTCTCACCTTTCTGGTGTCACTCTACAGCTCAAGGGTTATTTATTCGCCTATCAAAAGATGGTATGGCGTGCTCCGCGATTTAGTGTCGGGCACTGACAAAGGAAACGAGATTGATATCATCAGCGGAAAGTTGAAGTCACTGCTTCACTTGCGGCAGCAAATGAGCGAACAGTTGAAGCAGTTTTTTGTCACCAAGCTCCTGCTCGGCGAATGGCGTCGTAATGAAATCGAAGAGATGATGAGGAGTTACAATTACCCAACCAATCTGAAGCACTATATGGTGTTTGTATCGGAGATTGATTCACTGGAAGGGACCAGTTATACAGAGAAAGATCGCTATCTGTTAATGTTTGCAATCAGCAATATTGCAGGTGAGATCGTTCCAGCCCATGAGCGCTTTGAATCAGTCGTAATTAACCATTCGCAAGTGTTGATCATTGGCAGTGAGGGGGCCGACCCTCAGGAGGCTCGACTTCTGGCTTTTGAACGGGCGATGGCCATTCAGCAAAAGGTAAGAGAGTTTTTGCGCTTGCCGTTAAGCATCGGTGTAAGCAGGGTACGTACAGATTTAAAAGAAATACCGAAGGCTTATTTAGAAGGATTGGAAGCTCTAAAATACCGAATTCGCTATGAGCAAGAATCGCTTCTTTTCTTTGATGAAGTTCAGCCTAACCGAGAGCTACCTCCGATTTTTCCATTGCAGATGGAGAATGACCTGATCGACTCGATTAAACTAGGCAATGAAGATGAGATCCGGCAGAAGCTTAGCGGTTTTCTTCAGGAAATTTACAAGAATGCGGCTAACCATCGGGATTACCAAATCTTTGTGGCGAGGCTTCTGACCGATCTCCTTCGTCTTCATCAGGAAATTGGTGGTGTCATGCCATACGACGGTACAGTTTCATTATTTGAAAAATTGTTTGAAATAAAGACGATTCCGGAAATTGAAGGCTGGTTTATGCACATGCTGATCACGCCTTTAGTCAAGTTGATTAGCGAGCAAAAAGACAGGGCGCATCATCGCATCTCCAAAGAAGTCTGTACGATGATTAACAAAGAAGCTGAAACCAATCTTACCTTGGAACTATGCGCTGAACGGCTAAACTATCATCCTGTCTATGTCAGCCGTGTGTTTCGACAAGAAATGGGCATTAATTTCGGCGAGTATCTGGCTAATGTTCGTCTTGGAATCGCGAAACGATGGTTACGGGAAACAGATATGACGATTAATGAGATCGCGCAGAAGCTGCATTTTAGCAATTCCGGCAATTTTATTCGCTCATTTAAAAGTTCGGAGAGCATCACACCTGGCAAGTATCGAGATCAAACGAAACAGTAAAGTACCGCCGGAGGAGGTGGTTGCTGAATGTAAATGACCCATTTGAAAAGGAGGTATAGTGTTGGATAAATTGTTTGTTGTAGGAGACAGCATATCCATCGATTACGGGATCTACTTGGCGCCAATGCTCGAAGGAGGAATGATTTATGATCGCAAGAAGGATCGAGATTCCATCAATGAAAACCAAGATCTCCCCGAGGCGATGAGAGGTGCAAACGGTGGGGACAGCGGTATGGTACTTCAATATTTAACATATCTCGTTGCTCATCGCTTGTTCGATCATAGCATACTGTTGCTTAATTGTGGTTTGCACGATATGAAACGAAATGGTTCGACTGGCGAGCTGCAAGTACCATTAGAGCAGTATGAAATCAACTTACAGGCTATCCTACAACTCATGCAGCCTCTGCCTGTTCGAATCGTTTGGGTGAGAACCACGCCTGTCGATGATGCTATCCATAAGGAACAGATGAAGAAATTTGTACGGTTTAATCGCGACGTCATTCACTACAATGAAGTTGCCGATCGAATTATGGATGAGGCTGGCGTCCAATCCATCGATTTGTACAGCTATACACTAAGCCTAGGAAATGGCTACAAGCTGTTCTGCGACCACGTGCACTACAACACGGAGATTCGCATGCGGCAGGCTGCATTCATTGCCGGCTGCTTGCACAACCTACGATAACGAAGCTCATAACGCGCAAAACGTACGAATCTGTTAGGGTCCATCACAAAGGAGGAACTACTGAATGAGTAACGTGTTGAAAAGTCGATTATGCAAGCTCATCCTGTTTTGCTTGGTATTGGGGTATATCCCGTTCGGAATGGCGAAGCCTGCTGCAGCCTATGGGAATGGAAATCTGCTGAACGGTGGGTTCGAAAGTGCAACAGGTTCAGGCATACTAGTCTTCGACGGCTGGAAGATCGATTCGACAGGGGCGAAGGCGACAAACGGCAGTCCGGCGGGTTCAACTTATGCCCGTTCAGGCAACAATGCTTTGAAGGTATCGGCAGGTTCGGGCAGCCAAAAGACGCCGGCACAGCAATTCGTGTCCGTCATTCCAGGTCAGAGCTACAACCTTTCCTTTTATTTAAATGTAACGGCTTGTACGAACTCGGCATCTTCGACGGGAATGGTCGTTCGGTTTTATGACAAGGCAGGGCCAGATAACTTCTATACAACCGGTTCCACGACAGTCGGTTCGGATGTCATCGTTGGATCGGTTACGGGGACGACGACGTCTGGATACACATTGTATCAAAATAACTTCACTGTGCCCGCGAACGCCAAATATATGCGGATCTACGTGTTTTCCAGCAGTGCTGTCAGCGGCAGCATGACCGCTTATGTCGATGATATCAGCCTCGTGCAAACCGGCGGTACGGCACCGAGCTCCGTGACAGGCGTCACTTTGAATAAGGCGTCGACGTCCATTGAGAAGGCGGCTACAGAGACGCTTATCGCTACTGTAGCTCCTTCCGGAGCACCGCAGGCAGTCGTCTGGAGCAGCAGCAATTCCTCGGTCGCTACGGTTGATGCCAACACAGGGCTTGTCACAGCGGTGAATACCGGAATTGCGACCATCGCAGCCACGTCTACGACAACTACGCCGCCGAGCACAACCCCTGCGGTATTCACCGCTTCAGCTCAAGTGACGGTGACGGCAGGAATGCCTACAGCAGTTTACGGGTTGACGCTGACGCCATCTTTTAACTCCATTAGTGCTTACATTGCAGGTGGGCGAGACGATCTGACTCGTCATCTGTTCTACAAAAAGACAGCGGACACGGTGTGGAAGAATGCACTGGATCCCATTTATATTCCAGGCAAGGAGATTTTCTCAGGCAGTATTGTGAGGTTAGATGAGAATACGTCCTACGATGTCAAGTCGGATGTGTACTATGGAAGTACACTCATCAAATCGGAGACAGGAACCGTCCAAACCTGGACCTCCACCCCCGTGATCGCGCAGACGATTTCCTTATCCAGCTTGTATTCGAGCGGCGGATTGGTCATCAACGGGCTGACCGGAACGAACAACGGATGGATCAAAATTGTTAACGATACGGGTCTCACGATCGATGCTGGTACGCTAACTCAGCATGCGGTAACGGTTACAAATACGGTTTATACGATTCTGGATGGCTTCATTGTCAAAGGTGGCAGCAAAAATGGAATCTACCTGAACAGCACGGATCACGATGTCCGGATTACAAATGCGGATATTTCCGGTTGGGGGCGCACGGCAGTCGATACCGTGCATACAGCTGCACAGTTGGCCTATATCAATAAAAGTGATGTAGGTTATGGCACACCGATCGATGCGCAGGGAGATATGCTGGAAGGTGATGCCGGCTTCCGGATTGAGGATGCAAAGAACATCGTTGTAGAACGCAGCTATGTACATGAGCCGAGGGGTTATGCCAACCCGTGGGGAGGTGTCACCTCGGATGGGCAAGTGTATAGCAATTCTCACCCACAAGGACCCGAGGCGATGTATCTTCGAAGTGCAGGCGGTATGGTGGTCAGATATAACGATTTCATCGGAACGGATGAGTATCACCGCTTCAATGACGTCATCAGCGGTTATTACAATAATCAAGAGAGCGGCGGCTTTTATAAGGATGCAGATATTTACGGCAATTTCTTCGGATATGCCAACGATGATAGTGTCGAATTTGACGGCGGACAGTCCAATATTCGGGTGTTCGATAATCGGTTTGAGATGAGCTATTCCGGTACCAGCTTCGCACCGAACATGGTGGGTCCTAGCTATGCATTCAATAATGTGTTTCATAATTTGAACGATTATCGAAGAACAGGTACGGGCTCGGTAGTTAAATTAGGCGGCAACAGCAGTACCGTGTACAAAGGTGAGACTTGGTTCTTCAACAATACGATTTATGCCGTTCCCAAAGCAATTACTGGCAGCAGTACGCCGAAGAACTGGTACGGAGGCACCCGGAATAATCTCATTGTAGTGATGAGAGATCTCATCAAGGGCTCGTCTAAATTTTACAACATTGAGGATAATAATCCGTCCGTGAATCCCGGCACGAATTTCGATTATGATGCGCTCGGACGCAGTACGGATGGGGATGGATCCGGGGATATTTATGCCAATCCGGGAGCAGAAGCACACGGATTGTTCAAAATTGGCAAAATGACGAATCCGGATGCAGGTGTTTTTACACCGACGACTTCTGGCATCAATACGGCTAGGGAAGTTGACGTTGTAGATAAAGGAACAATTGTAGACAACTTTTCAAATATGTATTCTGGCACTGCTCCTGATATCGGTGCTTTTGAGCAAGGGGCGAGCAGCTTGTTCCCGAAACGGCCGATCCCATTCCAATCAGATAAGTATTTGGTTAGTATCCCTGAAACAAGCAACTCAGCTACGTTTACGATTTCAACAGGTACACTCAGCGGATCCGGCAGTTATACGATTCGACGTAATGCGGAAGAAGATTGGTACTCGGTTACGCCTTCAACGGGAACCTTCGGAAGCAACAGTTCCGTAACGTTTACGGTTAATGTGGACCGCACGAAAGCTTCATTTAACCGGGCTGTCGAGTACTCGACTCTATTTGTGAGGCTGACCAATGGATACTCGGTACCGATTACCATCAAAGCAGAGAATAGCGCTGTTACAGTACCGCTAGGGCAAACGATTCAACTAAACTCTACGAAGCCATTCACGAGCACTTCGAATCTGAATGCCGATTGGATATCCAGCAGTTCGGCGGCTACGATTACCTCATCGTCGGTGATTGACGTAGCGTCCGTTAACGTCGCTGGCATGTATGCGGGTACAGCGACAATCACGGCAAATAGCTCGGTTAATGGTGTCAACCAAGCAGAGTACAGAGTGCGCGTGCCGGCGATGCTAGGTGATCTGCAAGTGAATGGGCAGGCAGTTGCGGGGTTCAATTCGGGTACGTATAGCTACAATGTCGTACTGCCAGCAGGCTCCGGCGTACCGACGGTGTCGGCGTCATCGCTGGATGCCAGCTCAGCATCGCCTTCTACGATTGCGTATGACTTACCGGCGAGTTTGCCGGGCACTGCAGTCGTAACGGTGACGTCTTCCGATGGAACGACGAGCAATACGTATACGCTTCAGTTTACCGTATCGTCTGGCTCTGGCTCAGTATCCCCTGTGGGGTACTGGAAGCTTGATGAAACATCGGGAACCGTCGCATCGGATTCCTCAGGCCATCTTTTGAATGGAACCTTGATTAATGGCCCTGTTTGGACAGCAGGCAAGATTGGAGCCAGCTTGGATTTCGACGGAGCGAACGATGAAGTCGATCTGGGAACTCCCACTGAACTGCAATTTACGGGTGCCATGTCTCTGGCCGCTTGGGTCTATATAGACAGCTTCGCAAATGATGGCAGAATCATCTCCAAGGAGAACGGCTCCAATTCCAGGTCATGGAGCCTGTATATGAATGCTGCAGGCAAAGGTGTCTTCCAGATCGCAACCAGTGCAACTTCTTCTATAAATGTGGTGACGGCAGGGACGCTGCCGGTTGGCGAATGGGTCCATCTGGCGGGCGTATTCGAGCCGGGAACTGCGTTAAGGCTCTATGTCAACGGCGCGTTAAGCAGCTCCAATCTGAGTTCAATTCCGTCTACGCAATATAACAACAGTCAACATGTGTTTATAGGAAGACGCCCGGATTTTTCGAATGCCTTTAACGGTAAGATTGACGAAGTATATGCTTTTAACAATGCATTAACGAGTACGGATATTGCTGCGCTTGCGGGTAATTAGGAGACAGCGTAGCAAATCATAATGGTTTTCCACCTATGGGGCTCCAACCGCGCCAGTTGTTTAGGTGTCGTGCAACGCATCGAAGCTGGCGCGAGAGTTCCAAGCAAGGAATCTCTATGATTAGAAACAAATAAACAAGGAGTGGAAAGCTATGAAAGGCGATGTCTATTACTCAACGATAACCAAAAAGCAAGACGAGTTGACGGGTGCCGAGGTGATACAGCTCACCGACAATTCCGGCGATACGTATCATCCTTATTTCACTAAAACATTAATTGATTCTGACAATAATTACATTCTTCTGGCATCTAATCGTTCAGGTTCCATGCAATTATACACACTAAGGTTCAAAGACGGCCAGATGGTGCAAATCACCGATCAGGAGGGAGTAATTCCTTTCAGTTCCGTACTTGATGCCTGGCATCATATTGTTTATTATTTTGCAGATCGCACGTTAATGCGTGTTCGCCTTGATAATCTAGAAACCGAGGAGCTCATGGAAATCCCACGAGGCTTTCATCCCAGCGATCTATCTGTCGATAATGCTGGGAAATATCTCGCTTTTTCGTATGTGGAGCATATGGAGCTATGTACGGATAGTGGTGGTACTTATTCAACACACAGAGAAAAACACTTCCGCAGACCAAGGAGCGTTGTCATCCGCTTTGATATTGAAAAAAAAGCTCCCTATGTGGTATGGGGAGAAGGACAGTATATCTCGCATGTGAATATAAGCCCGGTCGATCCGAATTTGATTTTGTTTTGCCATGAAGGTCCCTGGCTTCAGGTTCAGAGAATGTGGACGGCACGCATAGATCATGACAAGGTGTATCCGTTAGTGGATCAGAAGATAGGGTTGGAACGGATCGGACATGAATTTTTTACCGCGAGCGGAAGGGTTGGTGCCCAGTATTCATCTAGGGAGCGGGTCGGCGACGAATTTTTGTTGCATGGCGATATTTTCATAAATACAGACGGTTCGAAAGAGAGAAGATATTATTACCCTTATACTCGTCCTTCCCATGTACAGATGAACTATCAGGAAACGATGGGTGTCGGTGATCGTGCGCACATTCGCGAAGTGATGAAGGATAGCGGGAACTATATGTCCTTGTTAAAATACGAAGGGGACTCGATAGAAGTCGGCCTTCTCTGTGCGCATGGCACTTCCTGGGGCAGCCAGATGTCACATCCGCATCCCATCTTTACCCGAAATGACGAGCATATCTTGTTCTCCTCCGACAGAGGCGGCAAATCCAATGTCTACATGACTAGCGTAGATTGGGATAAAACGTTGAAGAGTGATAAGCGAATAGCAAGGTAAAACCAAAAGCGACTGGCATTACGAATAACGATTACAGGGGAATGTCCAGCTCAGCTGCCTTGCTTCGGATGAAATCGGCCGAGTCGTGAATGAGGTCCTTGATCACGGCCCCAGTATCATATACCATGCGCGGGCTCGTGATGATAATTTCCCGAAAATTATTCTGTATAAATCTAATAGGAAGACTCCTGTTCGTTACAACGTACAGGAGTCTTCTTTTCTTTAACATTTTCTTTGTAGCCGATTGTCTCATGAAAAAATACTATCTTCCTATATTCAAAACAGCAGCAGTGAACTTACAATTTGAAGTAATTGAAAGATGAAGCCTCTCTGTGTCATACTTGTAACGTTTGGTTAACTTCAATGAATTTCAGATCCGGAGGCACGCTGTTTATGTTCACTTTTATTCGTAAATCTCTTCGCTGGAAACTAATTGCCGCTACCTCCACTTTAATGTTGCTCGTCATTACCTTAATTGGATTGATTAGTTATTATGAGAGTTCAAAGACCATTCGTCATGAGATTGAACAATTCAGTAATCAGATTATTGAACAGGCGAATCTGAATTTAAATCGGTATTTGGCTGACTATGAATATGGCTTTGTCTTGGCAGGTACGAGCTTTGAATATCAAAAATGGCTGCTCGCGGAAGCGGGAAATGTGTTCGAGAATCATCAGCGGTACCGAGAGATTGAGCAGAAATATATTCTCCCTTTTGTGAATCAGCATCCGGAGATTATTTCAATGACTTTTTATAATCTGAATGGCAATGAGATTCATTACCGCAGTGCGCAGAACGTGCTTAAGCTGGATTACTCGATGACCAAGGAAACGTGGTTTAACCGCGTTCAGCTGTCCAACCAGATTGATATCTTTGTCTCCAAAAGTGACGCCTATTTCAATGGCAATCGCGATATTGATGGGCTTCCTATTATTACGATGGTTAAGCGTTTTCAATTTTATAATGGAGGAGGCTACGTCAAAATGGATATCTCACTCGAGCCCATTAAAAAAATCCTCCAGAAGATTATGCTTAGCCAGAAAAGTGTGGCACTGATTAGCGACAGCAAGGGGCAGATTATCGGTTCCCCGCAAGAAGCAGATATCTTGACGATGCTGAATCCTTATATCATTAAACAACTGCAGTCTTCGCCAAGCGGCAGCTTTTTGACGGAAAACTCAAAGGAGATGCTCGTATTTCAGACCATTCCGTATACGGGGTGGAAGTCTATTATTCGAGTTCCTTATCCCGAAATTGCTAGCGGGATCTATCGCATGCGGAATGTGACCGTGTTCATTGCTATCGTAAGCGTGGCTATCTCCATCTTGCTCATCCTTTTTATATCCGCCTCTTTTACGAGAGGATTGCAAAGTCTTCGTCGCACGATTCTGTTAACGCAAGTGGGCAACTTGCAAACACAAGTCGTGATTAACGGCGTTGATGAAGTGGCTGACTTGGGCAGGGTTTACAATAAGATGCTGAGTGACTTGAACATCTCGGTTGAACAGTTAGCTGAGTCCAAAGCGCTGCAAAAAGAAGCAGTTCAATCCGCACTGCAATCGCAAATCCATTCGCACTTTCTGTATAATGCGCTGGAATCCATTAATTCGATGGCAAATTTAATTAATCACGAGCCCATCGAACGGACAGCTATTTCTTTATCCAAAATGCTTAGATACACCTCAAGCTACTTGCAGTCGGTTGTCACACTAAAGGAAGAAATGGGACATGTGACAGATTATTTCTATATCATCGGCATTTTGCATAGGGAAGATATTACGTATTCGATGGAGATCGACGATAGCATCTTGAATGCTATCTGTCTTAAAGCGATCCTTCAGCCGCTTGTGGAAAATTGCGTAAAACATGGTTTTGAAGCAACAGGTGAGCCTTTGACGATTCGGATGATAGCTAAGCAAATAGATGACGTTATCTATATTCACATTTCAGATAATGGAAAGGGATTCACAAGAGAAAAACTTGCCGAACTCGAGCAGCTTCTAGCGATGGAGGATACGGAGGCGATGTATCGCAAGCTGTCATCTGTTGGTCTTCTTAACGTACATTACAGGCTCAAAATGTATTACCGTCCTCAGCCGGCAGGTCTTCGTATTTTTAATATGCCGGAAGGGGGAGCAGGTATTGAAATTTTCTTCCCTGCACACCCTCAACTTAAGAAGATGGAGGAAACGCAATGATTCGAGTATTGATTGTGGATGACGCACATGTGATTCGCAGCAGTTTAATTAAATCGGTAGAGGAATTAGATGAAACCATCGTTGTGGCTGGCGAAGAAGTGAACGGGCAGAAAGCGTTGGAATGGCTGGATAATCATTATACGGACCTAGTCATTACTGACGTCAGAATGCCTGTGATGAACGGTCTCGAATTGATTCGTGAGATGAAAAACCGTTATCCGTGGATGGTTAGCATCATTGTTTCTAGCTATAGCGATTTTGAGTATGCCAAGGAAAGTATACAACTGGATGCGGTGGACTACATTCTAAAACCCGTTGAGAAGGAAGCACTTAAACAAGCATTGGATAAGTGTACGCAGCGATTGGAAGATCAACGGCATCAAGCTGCCATGTCACTTTTTATTAAAAAACTCCCTCACCATCGCGAAATGCTGGATAAGTGGGTGGAGCATATCCGCTCGCAGCAGTTTGAAACAATGCCGATTCTAATTGTAGATACGTTGGAACTGTTGGAGCAGTGGATTGAGGGAAAGCCTTATTTACTTAACACGTTGACGATGATCTGGCTGCATACGGTCATTGAAGAATTGCATACTGAAAAGGTGCAGTTTCATCTCCATGAAGGAAGAGATCTTGGGCTCGGTGAGAAAACAATTCCTTATACCAAAATGAGAAGTTATTTCCGACTTTGTGCTGTGCGCCGCTTGGAAGAAGGGGCGAATCAGATGTTAGCTGCCATTAAGGGCGTACGGGATCAGAAGGGGAAGAAAGTAATTGACCATGTCATTGACTATATTCAAAAGCATAGTACGGATAAAATCAATCTTCAGGAATTAGCTGATCTTGTAGGCATAAGCCGAAGTTACTTGATTATGCAATTCAAGCAGGAGACCAATACGACGATTTGGAATTACATCGTTGCCGAGCGCATGAAGAAGGCTAGAGATCTGCTGTTGCATACGAATTTGAGGAACTATGAAATTTCCGATCAGGTTGGTTATGATGATCCAATCTACTTTGCTAAGCTTTTCAAAAAGCATTTTGGACGCACGCCGGCTGAGTACAAGAAGAGGATGGAATAAGATAAGAGGCCCCAGGCGCTAACCAGTGCTTCGGGGTCTATTTCTTTTATCAGCGAATAGAAAAAAACTTTGGTGAAGTAGACTATCCTCCTAGAACTTAATTACTTTCTCTCATGGTGTGATTCTTCAGGGGCGATTAGAATAAACACATAGACAAGATGCGACAGCATGGAAGGAGAGAGGATGAATATGGCGGAAAGTTTTTCTGCTGTAAGTAAAGAATCGATAACTGGAACACAACACCAAGCATTAAAGACGAGGCAGCGAAGTGAATCCTTGCGATATATCGCACGAAATAAAGCGCTATATATCCTGCTTATTCCAGGTATCCTATACCTGATCGTGTTTAAGTACATTCCCGTGATGGGTTCATTTATTGCCTTTAAGGATTACAATATTTTTACTGGTTTGCTTTCTAGCAAATGGGTGGGGTTGAAATGGTTCGAGCAGTTGTTTACGTACCCGCAGTTCACACGACTTTTAAAGAACACCTTAATTTTAAGCTTTTACAAACTAATTTTTTCATTTCCAGCTCCGATTGTTATCGCTTGTTTGTTAAATGAGCTGCGCTCGATGGTAGCGAAACGTATCATTCAAACGATTCTATACTTACCCCACTTTTTGTCGTGGACGATTATTTTCGGGCTTGTGTATGTGCTCTTTTCGACGCAAACGGGTATCGTAAACCAAGTGTTGGTTGAGTTAGGCCAGGATCCGATTCAGCTGTTGAGTACACCTGAATACTTCCGGACACTCGTCGTGAGTGCAGGGATGTGGAAAGAGATGGGATGGAGCGCCATTATTTTCTTGGCAGCGCTAGCTGGCATAGATCCCGCACTTTACGAGGCGGCAAAAATTGATGGAGCGGGTCGTTGGAAACAGTTCCAGTTCATTACCTTCCCAGGACTCTTGCCTGCGATTATGATCTTGTTGCTGCTAAAGGTCGGACACATTCTGGATATCGGTTTTGAACAAATCTATGTCTTTTTGACACCTATTACCTATTCCGTTGGGGATGTGCTGGATACATACGCTTATCGAGCTGGTATTATCAATGGACAATACAGTTTGACGACAGCTATAGGGCTCTTTAAATCAGTTATCGGATTGTTGATGCTCGTGATTGCGAACCAGATGAGTAAAGCGACAACAGGAGAAAGCTTGTATTAATGGAAAGGAGGTATTCGCGATATGAAAATAAAGGAGACACTGGGCTCTAGACTGTTTGATATAGGAAATCTTGCGTTTCTGCTAGCCATTTGCTTGATGGTCTTGCTGCCATTTATGCATGTTGCGTCCGGCTCACTTAGTTCGACTTATGCACTCATTCATTCCAAGGTTAAGCTGCTGCCCGTAGATGTGAACTGGGACAACTATAAAGTCGTTATTGAGAATAGCGCATTCTGGCGATCCTTTCGGGTTAGTTTGTTGATTACGGTAGTTGGAACTCTTTTGAATATGTTTATGACGGTCATTATGGCTTATCCGCTTTCACGTCAGGGACTTCACGGGAAAAAGTGGATCATGCTCTTCATCGTGTTCACGATGATCTTTCATGCGCCAATGATTCCTACGTTTCTTGTAGTCAAATCACTAGGAATGGTTAATACGCTATGGGCGTTAATTATACCCTCTGCCCTAAGTGCATTTAATATGATTCTATGCCTGACTTTCTTTCGGAACTTGCCCGAAGAACTTTTCGAGGCTGCAAAGGTAGATGGCATGAGTGAATATGGCGTGTTATTCCGAATTGCGCTGCCATTGTCGTTGCCAATCTTAGTGACGTTAATTCTCTATTACGCGGTTGGTCATTGGAACAATTATTCCAGCGCCATGATGTATATTACCAATGTCAAGCTGCAGACGCTCCAGTTGTATCTCTATTCTATGATTAATCAAGGAAACACGAATGAGATGTCGTCTTCCGTTGCAGATCTCAGCGTCGATACATCACCGGAGAGTATCAAGATGGCTACGATTATGGTCGCGACGGTCCCTATTATGCTAATTTATCCTTTTATTCAAAAACACTTTATTAAAGGATCCCTTATTGGTTCTGTTAAAGGATAAAAACAATTGTTATGAAAGCGTTGACGCGCTTGCATATATAGCAAGTTCATTATACTCATGGAGGTTGTTAAAAATGAGATTTAAAAAAGCGGGGTTAGCTAGTTTAACAGGCTTAATCGCGGTGACAGCTGCTTGTTCCAGTGGGAATGGGACAGCACCAGCTGCAACCAGTGGGGCGCCAGTCAAGCAAGAACCCGTCAAAATTAGAATGTTTAACTCCGATATGTCCCAGCCGCTGCCGGATCAGAACTTCAAAGATACAAAATTTGTTAAGTACATTGGTGAGAAAACGAATATTGATCTGGATCTTGAGCTGCTGTCTCATGGGCAGTATGCGGAAAAGCTGAGATTGAAGTTCGCTTCCGGTGATATGCCCGATGTCTACCAAACATTCGGTTTCTCCCGCAATGCAGAGCCTGTAACAAATGGTCAAGCGGTTGAACTGAATGAGTTAATTGACAAATATGGACCTAATTTGAAAAAGAAAATTCCGCAAGCCTCCTGGGATGCTGTCACATTAGGTGGCAAGATTATGGCCATTCCGGATGTTACACAGTCCAAATTATGTCATGTATGTTCGTAAGGACTGGATGGATAAAGTCGGAGTGGGCATTCCCAAAACATCTGATGAGCTGCTAGATATGCTGCGCGCGTTCCGGGATAAGGATCCGAACGGCAACGGCAAGAAGGATGATATTCCGTTCTCCATGCGTGAGAAAATTTCTTGGTGGAATAATATCCCCGGCATGTGGGGAATTGGGACGAATTCGTTCCACAAGGTTGGCAATGAAATCATTCCGGCTGTCATCCATCCAAGCATGAAGGAAGCCCTTGGGTTCTTGAAAAAAATGTACGATGAAAAGCTGTTGGATTCAGAGTTCCTAACGAATACAAGTCCTGTATGGCAGAAGAAGCTGACTTCCGATCAGGTGGGTCTGTTCGTTCACCAACCAGGCTCAGCGGGCAACTGGAATGATAAAGTAGCAGCTGGTTTACCAGATAAGAAACCGTTATTGATTACCATTCCTACACCGAAAGCAACCGGATATGACGGACCAGTTGGTGCTGTACATAATGCTGTAGACCGTGTGTTTATTGTTATGAAAAATTCGAAGCACCCGGAAGCCGTGGTGAAGTTATTTGATTGGCTTGTTTCGGATGAAGGGCAACTCTTTAATGCGTTCGGTTTTGAAGGAGAGACGTTTAAGCGTGAAGGCGATAAAATCATTTACGATACAGAGAAGGATAAAGCGGATAAGTCTGCCATCCGTCGCAACATATTCTTGTTGACACCTTCCGATGCTGTAGAAAAAGTCCTCAAGCGCAGCCCTGAGCAGCAGCTTTACTATGATCGTACAATGGAAGCTATCGCCCTGTCAGAGAAAGAAGGCGTTCCGAATTTGACAGCTTCGATGCCGACACCTCAAGCTTATCTGGATTTCCCAGACTTGAAGTATGAAGGAGCTTTATTCCAGGAGGCAGCTGCGAAAATTATTCTAGGTAAAGCACCGCTAGATTCTTTCGACGATTTTGTAAAAACATACCGCAAGCAGGGTGGCGATCAGTTAATTAAAGAAGTCACCGACTGGGTCAATAAAAACAGTAAGAAATAAGGAGGGGGAGGCAACTCCCTCTTTTCTTTGAACGGAGGTTGGGATGGGGAAGGAGTGGATGAAATGAAAAGGCTTACAAACGTGAGATATAGCAAATCGCATTTACCTGAAAGAACGATGGATCTCTTTCTTCCAGAAAAGAATGAAACAGGCACATGCTTGCTGTTTATTCACGGCGGGGGCTGGACAGGTGGAAACCGGACACAATGGCATAGCGTAGCGGAATATTACGCTGCACGAGGGTACGCCTGTGCGAACATCAGCTACCGACTTGCGCCAACACATCGTTTCCCTTCGCAGATCGAAGATGTTCGGCTAGCGATGTCTTATCTGAAGGAGAACGCTGAGCAGTATGCATTTCACGCAGACAGAATCGTTACTTTCGGGTCATCGGCGGGTGGTCACTTAGCTATTATGCTGGCGCTGCTGCAGCCGAATGATGAGCTTGGCGTTACGGCAGAGCTTACTTATCTGGATACAAGGCCAAGTGCGGTTGTCGCTTACTGTCCCGTAACGGATTTACGTATTGATAGGCAGTTTGTGCTGGATTTTATGGGCGGAAGCCGAGAAGAGCAGGCGGAGCAATACCGATTGGCCTCTCCGATCGAAAGAGATCTTCGGGTGTCGATACCTTTTCTTCTTGTACAAGGAGATGAAGATAAAACGACGACATTGGTGCATTCACGGGCTTTTTGTGATCGAGTGGTTCGGGAGGGCGGTCACGCGGAATTGATTGTGCTCTCGCAGGTTGGGCATGGCTTTGGGTACGGAACGGAGACAACAGCACAGCAGGCTGCTTTGAAGGCTGTGACAGCTTTTCTTTTAAATGAAGGGAGGACAGATTGATGCTCGTGCCAAGACGGTATAACAAGAAACTGTTGAAATGGGTTCTCATTCTTGCTTTTATCCTACAAATGGTTAGTCCCGGTGTGCTCTTGACTGGAAATAAGGTATCAGCTGCACCAGCCAATAATTTAGCAAGGGCAGGAACCATCACTAGTCCGCCTGGCTATAATTCGTCACCGACTTGGGGGACAAGCTATGCGATTGATGGGTTGTTGAATACAGCTTGGAGACACATCTCTACTGATAATGCTCCCTGGCTGCAACTTAATCTCGGCGGGTTGAAAAACTTTAACCGAATTAAGTTAATTGCACCGGTCATTGGAGGGGTAGATTATGGAAATCGAGCAACTTCATTTACGCTGCAGTACTCAGCCGATGGGACCAACTGGGTCGACCTTGGGGTCACTTCGGGCAAGCAAATAGGCAGTGCAGACTATACGGTCTTTGATTTTCCAGCTGTTCAAGGTCAGTATGTGAAGTTGTCGATCAATGCGAGAGTTGGGGGTGTTGTGGGAATTGCGGAATTTGAAGTGAGTAACGTTATCCCCGTTACTTCGATCTCAATTAATGCACCGTCATTTACCTTGAATAAGCGCTCCACCGAGCAATTAACAGCTGTCGTGAATCCAACAGGTGCTGACGGCGATGTAAGCTGGACCAGCAGTGATGCAGGCGTAGCTACCGTGAGCAACAGTGGTCTTGTTACAGCGGTGGGAATGGGAACAGCGCAAATCCGTGCAACCAGCGTTTCTAATCCAGCTTTCTTCGCAATCTCCAATGTGACAGTGATCGTGTCCAATAAGAAAGAGCTTGCTGAGTTTGCGATTCAAAATGTGACACCGAAAGTCTTTGGCTATATTGATCAGTCAACGCGTGATATAAGCATTCATCTCCCGCAAGGTAGTAACTTGAATGCGCTTACGGCTCAGTATCAGACAACAGGCGAGGCTGTATATGCCAACAATACGCTGCAGACAAGCGGTGTAACAGTGAACGATTTTACCCAGCCTGTGACTTACCGGGTCTATGCGGAAGATCGTTCATGGCAGGAATATCAAGTCAATGTCAGCTACCGAACACCTTCGCAGAAAGAGCTAACTTCTTTTTCATTTGGTGCATTGAGCCCCTCGATTCATGCTCTTGTAGAAGGAAACAGCGTGAATATGGTTGTCCCAGCCGATACCTCACTCACGGCTTTGGTTCCAACCTTCTCCTACGTCGGGAAGAGGATTCAAGTTGGTGGGGGGGCACCAGTTAGCGGTGTGACGGCGCAGGATTTTAGCAACACAGTGACTTATACGGTATACGCCGATGACGATTCGTATCGCAATTATGAAGTTCGCGTGTATAAGGAGCTTGGCAGCAACCCTGTCAATATGGCGCTTGGGGCGCCTGTTCAGGTGACGAGCATCGGTTTTTATAAGAATACGGCTGAAATGCTTGTAGATGGAGATGTCAGTACAGCCTGGAGAAGGCTTAGTACAGATGCGTTTCCTTATTATGCACAGATTGATCTGCAGGAAGTGAAGTCGGTTAATAAAATTGTGCTCAAAGAACAGCTGCGTGCTGGTGCCTATCGAACGGTTGGTTTCGCTTTATATGGCTCATCTGACGGGGAAGCTTGGCAGAAGCTTTATGAAGGTACATCAGTTGGGGCTGTTCTGGAAGCTAATTTCAATACAGTTAAAGCCAAGTACATTCGACTTGTTATTACGGAAGAAGACAATTTGGACATTGCGTTCTTCTCTGAAATCGAGGTGTACAACGTGTTGGCCGGAGCAACATCGATACTAACGCCACCCAATGAAAACTTACTCATAGGGGGGAAGCGAACGTTGCAAGCTGAGGTTCTCCCAGCAGCGGCTGACCAACGTATCATGTGGAGCACCTCCAATCCGGACGTTGCAATCGTTGACCTACATGGGAATGTTACGGGCATCGGTGCGGGCACTGCTGTGATTAAAGCGTTGAGCGTGTCCAATCGGGCGATTCAAAGCCTGACAACGGTCACCGTTCAACCGCAAGTCAGCACAGCGAAAGCAATCACTTCTTTTGCCTTGAAGAATGGCCCTCAGCTCCTCTCCGGCGACATAAACGGTAACCACATTACCGTTAAGGGTCCTATCGGTATGGATCTCACTAACGTTATCGCTTATTGGGCTGCGGATGGCAGCTTCGTTACTGTGAACGGTATCGATCAAAAGAGTGGCCTCACGACAAATAGCTTTGCGAATGAGGTTAAGTATCTCGTGCATGCCGCAGATGGATCGGTAGTTGAGTACACCGTCGTGGTTACTTTACAGGCGGATACGATGGACCTTACATCCTTTAGTTTCCAAGCATTAACCCCGGCAGCAAATGGTACGATTCGTTCCAATCTCATCTCTCGGACGATTGCCGCAGCAGGCGGTGGGATGTATACCATGAAAGACAATTATGATAACAGTATTGATGTCATTGTACCTAAAGGTACGGATTTGACTAACTTGGTTGCTTCATTCGCAACAACGGGAACGCAGGTGGAAATTGGCGGAAATGTTCAAACCAGCGGCACGACGCCAATGGATTACCGCAATCCAGTGTTGTTTACAGTGAAAGCGGAGAATGGATCGACCAAAAGTTACAAAGTGACGGTTTATGAAGATCCATCAGAAGCTACTGTGAAGGTGAGCAATCAAGTCATTGGCAAGTCGATGAAATACGTGGGCTTCAGCGGGATGAATATGCTGGATGGTGACAATACTCCCGCTTGGTACAAATATTCGCACATGAACGCGGTGCGGTATTGGGTAGCTCCGACGCGTTTCATCGGTGAGAATAATGTCAGTAAACCTCAGGTAAACAGTTTATCTGATTTTAACTCGCAAAAAGCACTTTTAAGACAATCGATGAATCGGGAACTGAGCAATGAGAGTTATCTGAAATGGACCTCCATTAAAAACAATATGCATGATTTGTGGGACGCGGATAAGGAATATCACATGGATTATTCCTATGAGCAGTTCAAGAAACTAGGCGTGGATGTTATTACAGAGATGCATATTTCGGATTATAGCTATGGGGATGAGTTGGATAAATGGCAGAGATCTTGGAAGAATTGGCAAATGACCTACGCCATCGTATTCTATTTAGCTAGCAAGTACGATGCAGCGCAATATGAGGGACCGAATGAGCCGGAATCGTTCATCAAAGGCGATACACCGTTGCAGCGTGCCGAGGAAGTTGAGAAGTTTTCTTTCTTATTGAAAATCTATTCGGATGCTGTGCGAAGCGCAATTGAGGATGTGAACAGAATCCAAGGGAAATCGCTCAAGCCTGTGCTGGCAGCGCCTACGTTGGCTTCCAGCGCGACTAGCGATATTGCCAAAAGTGTGGTAAGAAACAACCGCACGGATTATACGGGAGCAACGGTCAACTATGATATTGTGGATTGGTTTGTGCAGCACCGTTATAACAGTAAACCTGGTATTTTTACAAAGGATTTTGATGATATTAACGGGTTGATGGAACAATATGCGCCAACGCACAAGACGTTCCCAATCGTGTACACCGAGTTTAACTATGCGGGTGTCGCGAATTGGAAGACCAAAACAGAAACGAGTGATACGCCGTTTGTATTCCGCTCTCAAGCGAGCATTTGGCAGGCTGCGATGCAAAAAGGCGCATTGGGGATGTACCAGTTTAAATTTAGTGAATTATACAACGGGATGAACCGCAACAGCGTGCATTATATGTATGATCGCTTCTTGGATCCGACCCAAAATGTACTTTACGGAAAGTCTGTTCTGGCCAGCTCCAATTCAGGCAGCGCAGCCAAAGTGACGGACGGAGACCTGACGGATTCCTCCGCTTGGGTGAGCGGTGCGGGTGCTAGCCACTCTCTGGAAATTGATTTGCAGGAAACGAAGACGCTGCGGCACCTGATCGTGGATCTTGGGGATGCCCAGTACAGCTCCTCAGGAAATAAGTACACGGGGACATTCGGTAATTTTAAAATTCAGGCGGCAAATGAAACCGGAGACGGTTGGAAGGACTTAGCCAGCGTAGGTAGTCAGACGGACAACTTCAAGTCTGTCATCCTTATGGAACCCGTGTCTACGAATAAAATTAGATTGACTTCAACGGCTAATGGACCCATAAAAATTCGTGAGTTGTACGCCTCGGAATCGTATCCTATTTTTAATATTGGCGGACCAACGAAAAATGCCGAAGTCACGCGCTTGTTCGCGGAAGGCTTTAGTAACGAGCGTCCGTTGTACGCTACGACGGCTTCAGCACCGTATGACGAGCTTTATCAAGCATCAACCGCTTATGATGCACGAACGAAGAAGTATGCGATATGGATACCGGAAACGAGTGAAAAATCCGATTACAACACAACCATTGATGTAACGGATTTGGATGTGTCAGCCGGAGATCTGGTTACCATTCGCGAGGTCAGCGATACCCGATTTGGGGAAGTTGTTTACAGGGCGCCTCTGGGGGCAAGTAAAAAGATATCGAAATTACAGCCCAAGCAAAGTGTCTGGATGGTTACGGTACAGCAAGGTGCCGCTCAAGATGCACCTAAGCAAGTGACAGCTTCCGAGGATGCACAAGTGGCATGGGGGCAAGACAGCACATTGGCTAATGGCGGACAGCCCGAAATGACTGTACGGCAGAGTACAAGCAATTTGGATGACAATTCTGCTGCTTATGTAAAGTTCAAGCTTAATGAAGAAACAGCTTCTTCGAAGTCGATTTTCTTGAATCTGTTTGGTCAATTGGCAGCTTCTTCTGTAAGTGACCGTCAAACTTTACAGGTGTATGGACTACGCGACAACAGTTGGTCAGAAACGACGATTACTGGTGCGACGGCACCAAACTTGAACCGCCATGCTGCCTTTGCGACAGAACTTGGCGAGCAAGCGGAGCCTGTTGGTGTTATCACCTTTGACAAAACAGGCGGGTACAGCACACTCGATGTGACTGATTTCCTCCACCGACAAGAAGGAAACGCTGTAACGTTCTTGATCTTGAAGGAGAAACGCCAATATTTAGAAGTAAATGATGGAGATGTTGTACGTATTGGTGCAAGAGAAGGAGAAACCGGAAAGCTTCCAACACTGGAACTATGGGGAGCTGGGCAGCGAGAATCAGAAGAGTCACCTTCGATTGGTATACCACCGCAAATACATTCGGACCCAGATGACGTCATAACTCCTACTATGGTGGAAGGTACACGGACGGCTAGAGCTGAACTTTCGGATGACAAGGTAACGAAGGCCTTTGCCTCCACACAGCCCAATTCAAAAGGAATGAAGTCGATTTCTTTCAGCATCAACAAGGTGAAGGGTGCGCAAGCATACGAAACTGTCTTGTCCAGCCGTTGGGTAGCATCAGGCGAGGAAAAAGAGCAACTTGTTCTGAAGTCGGAGTTAGCCACTGTGATACTCCCTGCGAATATGCTCCCATCAGCAGAAGTCGCGCCAAGTGATGTTGTGTCCATCGTAATCGGGCAGGTTGACCGATCTACACTGAAGGGACCACTCGGATCTGGAACAGCTGAAAGACCGATAGTTGAGCTAAGCCTGAAGGTCAATGGTAAACCGCTTGAACGGCGTCATTTCTCCGAAGCGGTTACGGTGACAATTCCGTATCACCCAACTGCCCGAGAAGCTGCAAAATCCGAACAGATCATCATCTGGATAGTGGATGAACAAGGACAATTAAGTCCGGTTATTAGTGGTAAATATGATGCAACGAATGGTGAAATTAAGTTTACAACTACGCAACCGGGGAAATATGCTGTTGGCTTTGTGGAAAAGACATTCCAAGATCTGAGCAAGCACGCATGGGCATCACATGCAATTGAGGTCCTTGCTTCCAAGGGGATTATTGGAGGCACTTCCGAACTTACGTATACGCCTGCAGAGGAGGTAACGCGTGCGGATTTCCTCCAGCTTTTAGTAAGAACGCTGGGGCTGAGTGCTGAAGGTGGTAACGTCTTAGCGGATGTAAAGTCTGTGGATTATTATTATGACGCCGTGCGAATTGCCACAGTGTTGGGCATCACAGAGGGCGACGAAAGTGGCAGTTTCCATCCGGAAGCGGCGATCACTCGGCAGGATATGATGGTCCTGACGCAGCGGGCTCTGGAGGCAGCAGGCAAGCTTGTTCACACGGATATTGCCCTTGAACTTGGGGACTTCCCCGACCGCGAACTCGTTGCTGATTACGCAAAGGCTGAGATCGCTCTTTTGGTAAAAGAGAAGCTCATTCAAGGGGATGCAGACGGCATCCATCCGCTGGGTTACACGACTCGAGCTGAAGCAGCAGTGTTGCTTTACCGCATATATAACCAATACTAGTCAATCAGTCTTTGTTGTCCTGAGTCAAGCAGGATAACAAAGACTGTTATTTTCTCGAGCGAAGGAGTTTGATACGATGTCACTGTCCCAAAGAAAAATAAAAGTAAGCGCCCAGATGAAGCCCCATTTGGATTGGATCACATATGACACGCATATTTTGGCAGCGCCTGAACAGGAATCCGCTGATGCAACTGGGTCTCCGTTGAATAAGTATGGGGGCAGAGTAGATCGACAATGTGAGGCAACGGGATATTTCCGTACGGCCAAGCTGAACGGTCGCTGGTGGCTCATTGACCCGGAAGGATGCCTGTTTATTCATAAGGCAGTTACGAGTGTGAATACGACGACCTCACAACGGGCAGCAAAAGCCTTGGCGACGAAATTTGCTCATGAGCAGAATTGGATGAACCACACCATTGCGCTTCTCAAGGAAAATGGCTTTAATGGCACGGGATCGTGGTCTAGAACAGACCTTATTCGAAGCGCCGATGCTCCGGTTGTCTATACGGAGATTTGGAATTTCATGAGCAGCTACGGCAAAGAACGCGGTGGCACCTATCAAGCGCCAGGTCATACCGGCTATCCTAATGATTGCATCTTCGTCTTCGATCCTGAGTTTGAAGTGTTCTGCGAGAAGTATGCGCTACAGCTGACCAAGCATGCGGATGATCCGTTTCTCTTGGGGCATTTTTCGGATAATGAGCTTCCGTTTCACCCTGATTTGCTGGAAAAATATTTACAGTTAGACGCCGTGGATCCGGGCAATCAGGCAGCGAAGCAATGGATTAGAGATAAGAAAGGCTACGATGCCAATATTCGTGAGATTTCCCGCGATGATCGGGCGCAATTCGTAGGGTATGTGGCGGAGACCTATTATCGCATCGTCGCTGGGGCGATTAAGAAGGCAGATCCCAATCATTTATATCTTGGATCGAGATTGCATTCCCCGTATAATCAGGAGAGAAATCCCTATTTGTGGAAGGCTGCCGGGCAATATGCGGATGTGATCTCCTTTAATTATTATGGCTACTGGACCCCAAATCTGGAGACGATGCTGCAGTGGGAGGCGTGGTCAGGTAAGCCCGTCATGATAACAGAATGGTATACCAAAGGGGAGAGCCCAGCTTTCGCCAATCAAACAGGCGCGGGTTGGATTGTGAAAACGCAAGAAGACCGTGGCTTCTTCTATCACAATTTCACACTTACACTGATGAAAAGCAAATCTTGTGTCGGCTGGCACTGGTTCAAATATATCGATAACGATCCCTTGGATAATCGTTCAGATCCTTCTAATCAAGATGCGAATAAGGGCATTGTGACGATTGAATTTACGCCTTATGAGCCACTTTTGGAGGCAATGAAGGTATTGAATCAATCTGTGTATGAACATATAGATGAGTTAGATAGTGAATAACAATCGAGATAAATTGAGGGAGGATATAGGAAAATGATCGTTCATAACTTGGAATTTCATAATGTCGCGGAAATGGAGACGAGTGCAGGCATGGCGGGATGGCGGCTGCGCAGGCTGCCAGCCTCTGTTCGTCAATCGCTCGGTTGGCCAAGTAACGAGAATGGGCGACTTGCTGCACAAACTTCCACCGGATGTGAGATTCGCTTCGTAACTACGGCAAGTAACGTCAAGATTTACCTTACAGCACTGGACGCTGATGGCGATGTGGTGGTGTATCGAGGAGATTTTTTTCATTCCATTCATCGACTTCAAGAAGGTAGATTAACGGGAATTACGCTAAAGCAGCCAGAGAAATTTGCTGAAGTGCAGCCAGAGATGTTAGAAGGAAGGCGTTTCTCCCCCCATGTGTGGCGCGTTGCAATGAGCCGCGGTTTCTCTGCTGTCTTTCATGAGCTGGATGCGATGGGTCATTCCGTAAGACCGCCAGAAGTAGGGGAATCACCGAAGTTAAAATGGTTGGCGTACGGCTCATCTATTACGCATGGAGCAAGTGCGACCACAAATCATCTATCGTACATAGAGCAAGCAGCGAGAAGACTAGGTGTGGATGTGATGTGTAATGGCTTATCAGGCGCTTGCCAGTGTGAGCCCGAAATAGCGGATTATTTGGCAAGTCAAGATGATTGGGATATCGCTACCCTTGAGCTTGGGGTTAATATGAGGCAGCGATTTACGGCGGAGCAATTCGAAGAGCGAGTTCGATATCTGTTGAACACGGTGACCAAGCATCATCCAGATAAACCGATTGTGATCATCTCGATCTATCCAAACAGCTCTAATTTTTTGCGTGATAAAGATAACATTAGCGGGATTAGAAACCATCAATTTAACGAAATCTTGCTTCGTCTGCATGGGGAGTTAGCGCTTCCTAATCTGCACTTTATCCATGGTTATGATATTTTGACCGATATAGCAGCAGGGTTAACGACCGATCTCTTGCACCCTTCGGATTATGGTCATATGATCATGGGGGAGAATTTGGCGGCACGATTAATAGAAATTATAAAGGTTTAATGAGTCTAAAAGCCCGCTCACGGCTGTTCTAATGAACAGTGCCTTGAAGCGGGCTTTTTCTTTTCATAGACTTTCGCGATATTTACCAGGAAGCACACCAGTTATCTTCTTGAAAACGGTCGTAAAGTACGTCGCATTTTCAAACCCAACCATCTCTGCGATCACGAATATTTTTAGATCGGGCGATTTGAGCAGTTCGATTGCTTTTTCAATGCGCACTTTCGTTAAAAATTCAATAATAGTTTCTCCGGTTTCTTGCTTAAAGATCTGACACATATAGGTGGGGCTCAGGAACACTTCCTCGGCTAATAATTGAATCGTGACATTATTCATATAATGTTTCTCAATATATTGTTTGATTCGCCCAATAACCCGTTGGCTTTTGCTATTATGTTTGTTTTGCATATAACGGGCGATGTCCCCAATCAAGTTGATCATCAGACTTCGGAGACTTCCGATGTCTTTGGTGGTCTGAATCATTTGAACGATCTCCATGGTTGATTTGCCAAGAATGGCCTCGAAAGATTCATCCGCTTCATGCAGCGGTCTTGCCAATTGGAAAATCAGCTCAGCTCCACGGAAATACACTTGTTCAACTTGTGCACTTCCCGGAAGAATGACGTCATCGAACAGCTTGTTCAGCAAATCGGAGACGCCTTTGGCATCTCCCAGTTTTACTTGTTGGATAAGCAGTTTTTCGATCTCGTACAAGTGCATGTGCCGCTCAGACTCGGCTTTATTGTGCGCTATATCATGAATGGTGACAACGGATTCTTTCCCGGTAAAGAACGTATGCTGAAGCGCTTCTTTGGCTTCTTGGTAAGAATTGCTCAGCTGTAGAACAGAGCTTACCGCCGAGCCGATGCCGATAGAAGAGGATACTTTCACGTATTGACGTACACAACGGATAATTTCTTCGGCGAGATCCATATGTTTGTTTCCGAGTTGGGATCGTTCGTTAAAGATCACGATAAGCTCATTGTCCATCGTATTCGTAAAAGCAAAACCAGAGGAGGTATTTGTCAGAATTTCCTCTACTACATTGTGAATGGCAAAAAATAACAATTGTTTATTTTCTTCACTATAGTGCTGAATGGCGTGCTCAAAATCATCAATTTTAAGCAGCCCGATCGCAGAGAATTCCCCTTGCTGGATCGGGATTTGGTAATAGGCAATCTTGTCGTAGATGTCCTTCTCATTCGTATAGTAGCGGGACAACAGCTGAATGAGCAGCTTTTCGCGCAAGACAGGAATGCTATCTTGTAGCTGCTTATGCAGCTTGGAATGGATAGCCTCGCTGTCGCGTTCTCGGTTAATTTTACTTGCGACCTGTCCAAAGACTTCCGTAATTTCATGTAGCTTAACCGGCTTCAGCACGTAGGCTTCTGCATGCATGCTGAGGGCTGTCTTGGCATAGTTGAAGTCTTGAATGCCGCTAATAATGACAATTTTTGTTGAGCTTCCGGCATCTCGCAGCTTTTGCGATAGCTCAAGGCCATCCATAATCGGCATTCGAATGTCCGTACAGAGGATATCTGGCTTCAGTTCCATGCATAATTCATAAGCCTCGCGCCCTTCTTCTGCAAGACCTACGACTTCGATGCCAAATTCAGACCAATCTATAATGGAATTCAGTCCGTCCCGAATTAACTCCTCATCATCCGCAATCACCATCGTAATCATCTGAATTCCTCCTTAAGATAAATGTTCGCCCTGATCCAGCAGGGGATCGTTGGCTAAGCCATCCGCTGTTTTCTTAGCCGGCATACGAATAATCGCGGTTAATCCTTGATCCTCATTGGCCTCATACTGTAAGCCATACTGTTCACCAAACCATTGTTGAATGCGAGTATTCACATTTCGTATCCCAAATGAAACCGTTTCTTCTCCGGTAGAGGTCAGTAATTCATGAATTTTATTAACTTCGGCCTGCTGACCGCTGCCATTGTCAATTACACGCAATTCCAAGATATCTAAGTCGAGGGATACTTGAATTATCAGATGTCCACGCCCTTTACTTGCATTGAATCCATGAATGATAGCGTTCTCAATCAGTGGCTGAAGGATCAGCTTTACGGTAACCAGTTGCAGCAGGTGCGAAGGGGCTTCGATGGCGAACGTTAGTTTGTGACTTAATCGGATCTGTTGAATCGTCAGATAAGCCTGAACTTGGTTTACCTCGTCCTGAAGCTGAATAATAGAGCGCCCTTTATTGAGTGATAATCGAAAAAAATCAGAGAGTGATGTCACCATTAAGCTAATCTCAGGTACCTTCTTTTTAAGCGCCATCCAATTGATCGAATCCAATGTATTGTATAGAAAATGAGGATTTATTTGAGCCTGTAAGGCTTCGAGCTCGGCTTTTTTCTTTTTGACTTCGGTGACATAGAGTTGATCGACCAGTTCTTTCATTTGCCGGATCATCTTATTAAACCGCTGGAATAAAAATAAAAATTCATCATTTCGCTTATATTCAATGGAAACATTGAACAATTCCGAATCCGTCGTATTGATCGCGCGTACAAATTTTCGAATGGGGTTAGTAATATTGTTAGAGAAGAAAAGGGCAAGAATGAAGGCCATCACCATGCTAAAAAGAATGACAACAATCATGACATTTCTAAAAGAGAGCAGCTTTCCGTTTAAATCACGAAGTGGTGAAACGGTTACAAGTTTCCAGTCTAATTGTGGAATGAGCCTGCTTGCGACAAGTGTTTGCTCACCTTGAATGGACAGAAAATGGGATTGAAAATCAGGTTGATGCTCTGACTTACTAGGCGTAAACAGGTCAGGGACGATAAATGGCTGATTCACTTGATCCATGCGAGGACCAATCATCACTTCGCCTGCGGCATTCAGGATATAGACTTCACTATGCTCGGAAGGCTTCAAACTATCCATCATCTTGCCAAAATCGGCAATATTGACATCCGCTGTTATAAGTCCCGCGTAGGGGACTGCGAAATTATCTAATTCGTAAAGCTGCTTAGCCGTACGAATCAAGTACTGAGATGGACTGCCGGATTCACTAGGCGCCTGATATAAGCCAAGTACCTTAAATCTGCTTTTGTAAGACATGGATTGGTACCAATCTAGGTTCTGAACAGATTCTACACTGTACACATGCGGAATGGAAGGAAAGAGATTATAAACAGGTCGATTCATTAAGAATAGATTCAAGGTAAACTTTGTTTTACCTTGGTTCGAAAAGCTATAACTATCGAGCAATGTACTTAGCTGCGTCATCTCATTCACAATGCTGATTTCATCGCTGGAAAGATCACGAGACAGGATGCCTTGCAAGGTGTTGCTTGTGTAAATTTTGGTCGTGATATCATCAATTTGTTCCAAGGTCTCCTGGACATTCAACTCCATCATCTGCATACTACGGTTAATCGAGTCGACCATATTCTGAGAGATTGTTGAACTGGATTGGTGATATAAAGAAATGGCAATGATGGATGACGGAACGAACACGAGTGATAAAAAATACACAAGCAGTCTGCTTTTAATACTGATATGATGAAGAGAAAGCTGCTTAAAAGGGCGCGTCCACATTACGCAATCACCTGTCTTCCTAGCTTTTGATATCCCCATTGTAAGGGAAGGAGATTGGAAATGAAACAAAAAAAATGGCTGCTTGTGACAGGTGTTCTTCTTGTCATAGGTCTCATCTCAGTTGGGATTCAGCAGATTTGGCATATGAATGCGCCTATGAACCAAGATGTGAAGCCTGTAAATTCTCCCTCAAAGGAGCAGCTTACGTTTGCTTTTACGTCGTACGGTTCGGATCAGGAAATGCGGAAGATAATTGATCAGTACAACCATTCGAATCCCGATCAAACCTTTGTACAAATGTTGACCATTCCCCGTGAGAACTACACGCGAACCTTAAATATGTTAATGGCTTCAGGGGAAGGACCGGATGTTTTTGCTGTCCAATCGGACTGGATCACCACCTACATGTATAAAAACTGGTTCAAAGACTTGACGAGAGATATTCCCCCGTCCATGACGCAGAATTATTCGAAATGGGCACTCTCATACGGTAGTTTTAATGGCAAACAATACGCGATTCCTTACGGCTTAAGTACAGTTCGACTTGCGTACAATAAAGAGCTGTTTCGACTAGCAGGTCTTGATGAGAACCGACCGCCAAAGACACTGGAAGAGCTGAAGGAGATGGCTGCTCGGATTACTCAAAAGCAGATTGGTAATCAGAAATATGGATTTGTTTGGCCGCTTGGGGAAGACTGGTACGGGTTTATGCAGAGTATGGAGATTCCCATGACGTACAGCGGGATTACTTTATTTGATTTTCAAACGGGCAAGTTTGACACCACAGGGTATGCGCCATGGATGGAAACGATGTTAACTATGAAAAAGAATGGCAGTCTTTTCCCTGGAGATCTCACAATGAAGTACGATGCAGCCTTAACCCAGTTTGCCAAAGGAAATGTGGGTATGATGCTTGTTTCAAGCAGTGATGTCTACCAACTCGAAAATGAGCTTAAGATTACCGTGGATTGGGATATTGCTATGCCGCCGGCTTTAGATGCGCAGAGAGCAGGTGCGGGTGCGTTAATGTTGGTCCCGGAGCCAGTCATTGGTATTAATAGCGCAACGAAACATAGTCTCGCTGCCCTTCATTTCTGGGAATATATTCACTCAGATCGTGTAATCGGTGAACTTTATCAAAAGGATGTTGTCATTCCCGTTTCGTCCCGTATTCGGCAAGACTACTCGAATACGAAATCTTCTTCTAAATTCAGCAGCTTTCAACCTGCGGATGTGGAGTCGTTCTATCCAAAACAGCCCATTCTCTTGGATAGTTCGATCACCGCCAGCATCGTCAATCAGGATCATTTTGGTTGGAACAATCGGCTCAAGGCCTATCGGGACGTGGCCTCAGGAACAGCCTCCGTCAAAGATATGCTGCAAGCGGAAACACAACGATTAAATACGATGCTTCAAAGCGCTGTGCAGGTAGGATCGATTTCTTTACATGACTATATAAATCCCTCTTTTGACAAGCATCACCCACTCACCAAATAAAAAAAGAAGAATGTCATTAATCGACATTCTTCTTTTTTTTATGTTTCACCTGAATATTTTAACATAAATCCTAAGATGCTTTATTTTCAAAACTTTGTAAAAAGTTAAAATAAGACTATACAAAGAGAGATTGGAGTGAAGATTCAACATGACTAGACTTTCAGAACACATGAGAAATATCGTGCGCTTCCGAGTTTTATTCTTGATGATGCTGCCGGCGCTAGCCATTGTCATTTTCAACAACTATATCCCGATGTTTGGGGTAATTCTTGCTTTTAAAAATTATAATTTCTCAGATGGTATTTTACACAGTCCATGGGTAGGGTTGGAAAATTTTAAATACCTCGTACAAACCGATGTGGCGTGGACAGCTACGCGTAATACGATTGGCTTCAATGCTGTATTTATTGTGTTAAACACACTTGGGGCGGTTGCGGTATCCATTGGATTGAACGAAATTCGTGGAATGAAGTTGAAGAGGGCATTCCAGAGCACAATCCTTTTTCCTTATTTTATCTCGTATGTAGCCGTAAGTTACATCTTGTATGCCATTCTTGGTCAAGCTGGATTTTTTAACTCAACGGTTTTGAAATTCTTTGGGATGGACGCCATCTCGTGGTATGCGGAAGCAGATAAATGGTTCTATATTCTGCCAGTCGTCAACACTTGGAAGCACATCGGTTACTTTGCGGTAGTCTACTTGGCAGCGATCGTATCCATTGATACCGAGTATTATGAAGCTGCTTTAATTGATGGTGCTAGCAAGTTTAGACAAATGCTCCATATTACGCTGCCGATGCTTGCACCTGTTGTAATCGTCATGGTGCTGCTCCAAATTAGCCGAATATTCAATGCGGATTTCGGATTGTTCTATCAGGCGCCACTCAATTCAGGATCACTGCTTCCTGCTACGGAAGTTATTGATACGTTCGTCTACCGGAATTTTCTGTTAAACGGTAATGTCGGTATGTCAGCTGCAGCCGGTTTCTATCAAGCGTCAGTAGGCTTTGTACTGGTGTTGTTGACGAATCTCGTTGTCAGACGAGTCAGCAAAGAAAATGCATTATTCTAGGGGGATTTGCAATGGAAGAAGTCGTTAAATCGCGTGCGGTCATCAAAAGAAAATCCAAAACGTATCACGCCAATGCCATGTCACCCGTTAGTTATTACGTGTTGGTGACAGTGTTGGGACTTACAAGTTTACTATGTGTGTTGCCTTTACTGTTAGTCATTTCGGTTTCGTTTTCTGCGGAAAGCAACATTTTGAGAGAAGGCTATCGATTTATTCCTGAAGTTTTTTCCGTGGATGCTTATAAGTTCCTCATTGATGATTTGGATAAAATAACAACAGGCTATGGCATTTCTATTCTAGTGACAGTGGTGGGCACGTTCCTAAGTTTATTAGTCACATCTTTGTTTGCTTATCCGGTGTCACGGCCCGACTTTCCTTATCGAAATCAGTTTTCTTTCATTGTCTTTTTTACCATGCTATTCGGTGGTGGACTCGTACCTTGGTATTTGCTTTATTCACAAGCTGGTTTGAAAAATACGCTGCTCGCGCTGATCATTCCACATCTTGTTGTTCCTTTTAATGTGATTATTATGCGTATTTTCTTCACGAATACGATACCTCATGCGCTTATAGAATCGGCCAAAATCGATGGTGCTGGCGAACTAAGGATTTATAGCAAAATTATATTGCCGTTATCGTTGCCTGTACTTGCTACAATCGGGTTGTTTCAAATGTTATCGTATTGGAACGACTGGTATACCTCATTAATTTTTATTAACAATCCGAAATTGGTAAGTTTACAATATTTGTTGTATAAGGTCATTAGCGATCTTAACTATATCAACTCTGGTGCTGCTAGTATTCAGGCTGTGAATGCCATTCAAAAGACACTTCCTTCTGAAACAGCAAAAATGGCAATGGCCGTCATAGGTATTGGGCCTATTATTCTGGTGTATCCGTTCTTGCAAAAATATTTGGTTAAGGGACTTACGGTAGGCTCTGTTAAAGGGTAGTAATTTTTTGATTGGCTATATCCAGACTATCTGGCTAAGCATATACTTGTAGATAATTTAGGAGGGTTTGTACATGAGTAAAATGAAAAAATTGAATACGATTGCCCTAGCCGTTACGATACCGGCAGTACTGCTATCCGCTTGTTCAAAAGCGGGAACTGAAACTGCAACAAAAGCACCTGCTTCTTCATCTGCAGCCACAACTGCTGCACCAGCCAAAAAATTGGATCCACGAGAAATATCGATTTATTTCGCTGGACCTACAGCGCAGAAAGATGTGCAGTTGGTTGAAGAAGAAATTAACAAGATTACCAAAGAGAAAATTAATGCTACGGTTAAAATTAATCACTTAGGTTGGGGAGATTATGCCCAAAAGACAAACCTAATGATTGCTTCTGGTGAACCATTCGATCTCATGTTTACTTCGGGTAACGATCTAAGTATTAATGTGGCCAAAGGTGCCTACATTGCATTGAATGATCCCGCTAATAATCTGTTAGAGAAGTACGGACAAGATATTATCAAATCGATTAATCCAAAGTATTTAACAGGTACAACGATCAAAGGTTTAAATTATGCACTTCCTACGCAAAAAGAAATGGCATCCATGCAAGGTCTATTCTTGCGCAAAGATCTGGTAGAAAAATATAAATTGGATCTAAAAACGATTAAAAAACTGGAAGACTTGGAACCATTCCTACAGCAAGTAAAAGCAGGCGAGTCTGCGGATGTAATTCCAATCCAAGCAACTTCCAACTTCTTGAACTTGCTGCCATATGAAACTATTGGCGGATTTGCAACGCCGGGTGTTATTTCCAAAACGGGCACGTCCCCTAAAGTTGTCAACCTTTTTGAAACTGAAGAAATGAAGAACCTATTTAAATTAATGTACAATTGGAACCAAAAAGGTTACTTCCAGAAAGATCCAGGAACGAACACGAATCTGAAAGCACAAACGGACGAAGGATTGGTCGCATCCAGATGGTCGCAGCTTAAACCAGGTGGAGATCTAGAGGCTAGTAACGCGAGTAAAAAGCCGTTAGTTCAAGTTGAGTTTACGCAACCTTATGTTGCTTCTGCTGATCTTAATAACTCGATGCTTGCTGTTTCCAGAACGTCGAAGGATCCAGAAAGAGCGGTTATGTTCTTGAACCTGATGCATAGTGATGCTCGTATCGTCAATCTTATGGACTTTGGTATTGAAGGTAAACACTATGTGAAAGTGGCTGGTAAGGAAAATGTCATCAAAGTTCCAGATGGCTTCGCAACTTCGAAGGATACTGGGTACTTCCCAGGAAACACTTGGCAAGTAGGGAACCAGTTCTTGACTTACCTGTTCCAAAATGAAGATCCTCAGAAATGGGAGAAATTCAAAACATTTAACGCAGCGGGTGTATCATCCCCAATCCTTGGCTTCACCTATAATAGCGATAGCACGAAAAACGAAGAGGCAGCGCTAGCGAGTGTCTATAAATCCTATATTGATGGCCTTAGCGGCGGTGTGCTTGAACCGGAGAAATACTTGGCAGAGTTCAACGATAAGCTGAAAAAGGCTGGCATGGATAAAGTTATTGCTGAGAAACAAAAGCAAGTGGATGAGTTTATGAAAACTAAAAAGTAAGAAATAACGAAAGCAGCGTCATCAGATTGTTGAGAATTACCCGATTAGGGGAAACTCACGATTTGGTGGCGCTGTATTAACTTCACAAAACAGAAGGTGGAAAGTAGATGAGCACCCATTTATGGTTTAAGCAGCCAGCAAGCGATTGGAATGAGGCCCTGCCTGTAGGGAATGGGCGGTTGGGTGGGATGGTGTTTGGCAAAATTCGAAATGAAAGAATTCAGCTGAATGAAGACTCCATCTGGTATGGGGGACCTCGCGATCGGAATAATCGGGATGCCTTGTCGCAACTCGAGGAAATGAGGAAACTGCTCAAAGAAGGAAGAGCTGGTGAAGCACATCGGCTTGCCGAGTTGGCTTTTTCAGGAACACCGAACAGTCAGCGTCACTATATACCTGCGGGGGATTTGCTGCTGTTTATAGAGGAAGACGAGAATGGTATTTCCAATTATCGCAGAGAGCTTGACCTTGAACGTGCGGTTGCGACTACGACATATGAACGAGAAGGATACTCGTATCGTCGGGAAACCTTTGCGAGCTTCCCTGACGGTGTACTGGTTACACGTCTTGAGACATCTAATCCTGCGGGTATTTCACTTTATGCCAGATTAGATCGTAAAGAAGGTAAATATGCAGATGTAACAGGAAAAATAGGCCATGACACGATTGTCATGCGTAATCAGTGCTACGGCTTATCGGACAAGGACTATGTCATTATGGTAAGGGCAGTCGCGGATGGTGGTGTCGTCCAGACCATGGGTGAACATATTACGATTCAAGCTGCTCGTGCGGTGACATTTGTGCTGACGGCTGCTACAACTTTTAGATATGCGGATCCTGAGGAAGCGTGTACAGATCTGATTGCGCAAGCTGTTGTCAAGCCATACGAGATGTTGCTAGCAGACCACATTGCTGATTATAGAACCTTGTATAATCGGTTGACTATACAGCTTGAAGGGGGAGAGCCGGATGATCGGGAGACTCTATCCACCCCAGAGCGACTCAACTTGGTTAAGCAGGGGAAAGAGGATCTAGGGTTAGTTGCCCTATATGTGCAATTCGGCCGTTATCTGCTTATTGCCTGCAGCCGTCCCGGTTCATTGCCTGCGAATCTGCAAGGGATATGGAATGATGACATGCTGCCGGCATGGGACAGTAAATATACAATTAATATTAATACGCAAATGAATTACTGGTTGGCGGAGACCTGCAACTTGTCAGAGTGTCATGAGCCATTATTTGATCTGATCGAACGAATGAAGGAGCATGGCAGGCAAACAGCTGCGATTATGTATGGATGCCGTGGCTTTGTTGCGCATCACAATACCGATATATGGGCGGATACGGCTCCGCAAGACATGCATCTTCCCGCTACCTATTGGCCCTTTGGCGGAGCATGGTTAAGTTTGCATCTCTGGGAGCATTACCAATTTACGCGAGATGAGAAGTTTTTGAAGAGAGCCTATGACACAATGAAAGAAGCGGCCTTGTTCTTCCTTGATTTCTTGATTCAGGGTGAGAACGGCTGGCTGATTAGTTCGCCTTCAGTTTCACCTGAGAATAAGTATATGTTGCCTAACGGGGAAACAGGTATTCTATGTTCTTCACCAACGATGGATAATCAAATCTTGACCGAGTTATTCTCCGCTTGTATGAACGCCTCCGAGCACTTGGAGGTAGATGAAGAGTTGCGTAGTCAATTAGCACATGCACGAAGTAAGCTTCCCCCAACACAGATTGGTAAATATGGACAGATACAAGAGTGGTCCGAGGATTATGAGGAAGTCCATCCTGGACACCGGCATATTTCCCATTTGTTCGCGCTGCATCCTGGAACTGGCATTAGCATTAGCCGTACACCAGAATTAGCGGAGGCAGCAAGAATGACCTTACAGAGACGTCTGGCTCATGGCGGAGGTCAAACGGGATGGAGCCGTGCGTGGATCATTAACTTTTATGCCCGGTTAAAAGATGGTAATCAGGCGGCTTTTCATATAGGAGAGCTTTTGACGCATTCAACTTTGCCCAATCTGCTGGACAATCATCCGCCCTTTCAGATCGATGGCAATTTTGGCGGTGCAGCAGGGATTGGGGAAATGCTACTGCAAAGCCATCATGGCATCATAGAGCTGCTGCCAGCTCTTCCGTCCAGCTGGAAGAAAGGCTGCGTTACTGGTTTGAAAGCGCGAGGCGGTTATGAAATTGATATGCAATGGGAGCATGGACAGTTGCAATCAGCTACGATTCGTGCCAGTCATGGTGGACGTTGCCAAGTTCATGCTCACTTGCCTATCTGTGCAAAGGATGAACACAATCAGATCGTAAACATTATTGAGCATGATCAAGGGACAATTCAATTTAATATGGAGCCGGGACAGGTAATTCGGCTTGTAGTGGAGGAGTAGTTAGGTGATTATTGAGCAATTCCGTAATATGCTGCAAGAACAGAACATGATCAAACGGGAACAGTTCCAGCTCTTCCCATCGGCAAGTGACAGGGCATATTGGGAAGCGGTGCCCGAGGAAGTTAGAAAGCAATTGATCGAACAAGGTGAGACGTATTTACATTATGAGTGGCCCATTATCTCGGCATCGATGATGTTGACGTTTGCGCGAACGGGATCATTGGATCTCTGCGATGAGACGTATTTGAAGCGAAGAACAGCGCTAGGAACGCTGGTCGTAGCGGAGTGCATGGAGGGAGAAGGACGATTCCTAGATGACATTGTCAATGGGATATGGGCCATCTGCGAAGAGACCAGTTGGATCGGCATCATGCATAGTGAGGAAGCTGTACTGCCTCTCGGAAAGGGCCATTCGTTGGATCTACGAGCAGCAGAGACAGGTTCGTTGCTGGCATGGGTGTCCTATTTGCTTCGTGATGAATTGAACAAGATAACACCTCATATCGTTCAGCGTATTCAGGAGGAAGTAAAAAGGCGCATATTGGATGCGTATATGGAGCGCGATGATTACTTTTGGATGGGTTTTGCGAAAAAGCCAGTAAACAATTGGAATCCGTGGATTAATTCCTGCTTCTTAGCAGCGTTGCTTCTTGTAGAGGAAGATCCTACACGCAGATGGGCAGGGCTCACTAAATTTCTCACAAGTCTGGATACTTTTCTGGAAAGTTATCATTCGGATGGTGGCTGTGATGAAGGGACTACGTATTGGGACCGGGCTGGAGGAGCGCTGCTCGATTGTCTCGAGCTGCTTAAGCATGCCACAGGCGATACCGTGGATCTGTTCAAGGAGCCATTAATTCAAAATATTGGCCGATATATTTATCGTGCGCACATCCACGACGGGTATTTTATTAATTTCGCTGACGGTTCTGCCAAGATCACTAATTTTCAGTCGGTGCAAGCCTACAAGTACGGGGTATTCATAGAAGATTCTCTTCTATGTGATCAGGCGGTTAATCAGTACCGTTTGAGCTCAGATAAACTTGTTCAGCATCCCTGGTTTCCTATGCTCCGCAGTCTCTCGGAAATCAAGTATTATCCGGTATTGAATCAGAGTAAAGCCTGTGCACCTTACCTTCGAGATGTGTGGTTGGATGGCATTCAAGTGATGGCTGCAAGGGAAAAGAGCGGTTCCTCAGCAGGTTTATACATCGCTGCCAAGGGCGGTCATAATGACGAAAGCCACAATCATAACGATATTGGACAGTTTATTCTGTATGCGGATGGACAGCCCGTCATCGTCGATGCAGGCGTTAACTCGTATAATAAGCAAACGTTCAGCGATCAAAGGTATGAATTATGGACGATGCGTTCCACGTACCATAATGTCCCAACGGTGAACGGGTATGAGCAGCTTCCTGGTCGTGATTATAAAGCGGAACGGGTAGCTTACATGGCTGGCGATGAAGAGGCTCGGCTTACACTCGACATATCTGCTGCGTATCCGCCTGAGGCCGGTATACGGGAGTGGATCCGAGAGATTACTCTGCATCGATCCTCCTCTGCGAGCGTCATCCTGCGTGATACCTATAATCTGAGTAGGAGCAGTAATGCTTTGCAATGGCAATTCATGACCTGTTGCGACGTACAAGAAGTGTGTTCGGGTGAGCTTCTGTTCCAGATCGGTGAGGGAAGCGCAGTTCGAATGGTATATCCGGAACGATTCACGATAAAGAAAGAGCGAATCGAAACGAACGATAAATGGATGACAAAAGTGTGGGGCGAGTGTATATACAGGGTAACGCTTAGCTGTCAAACGGATGCTGATCAAGGCTCTTGCGAATTTACATTTGAACAAGTGGGAAGGTAGCAGTGATTTTACTCTAATCTCATTCTCCGAGGTGGTGTATAACTGCTCAAAATAATCACGAATGACAAAAATGGAAATTTGTCATTCGTGATTTGTCAGTTGCCACAGGGGGAGAGGTGGCTTTGAACGGAATCGACGTCTCAGCACCTCGCGAGCGAGCAAGCGCCTCTGAGCCGCCCAAAAATGCGGTCTCAGCAACGAGCCACGCCGAAATCAGCGCAGCCTAGAACCTGAGCCGTCGAAAATCGACGTCTCAGCACCTCGCGCGCGCGCAAGTCCCTCTGAGACGCCAAAAAATGCCGTCTCAGCAGCGAGCCACGCCGAAATCAGCGCAGCCTCGCACCTGAGCCGTCGGAAATCGACGTCTCAGCACCTCGCGTGCGCGCAAGCGCCTCTGAGCCGCATAAAAATGCAGTCTCATAAAAATAACCGTCAGACTGAAAGTTGATCTGAGGGTTATTTTCATAAGGCATCTTAATATATTGATAGGAATCGAAATATCCTTCATTTCCAAAAAAACACAATCAGGTAGAATATGAATGAAAGAATAACTACAATTGGAATTCTGAATTCCAAGGGAACAGCTTTTTACAATGGAGGTGCATAATTTAACAATATGTTATGCAGCATGAGGGTTGCAGAGTTTTCTAAGTTGGAATGACAGCGGTTTCAGTAGTTTACGAGGAGGAAGCAAGGAATGAAGAAAATGAAGAGAATTGCCTCATGCATCACGGCACTCACACTGCTATTTTCAATCGCAAGTGTAAGTTTTCCGCAATTTAGCGGCAAAGCTGGTGCAGCTGAAACAGTCAAAATGAATCATACCTTTGAAACGACAGACCCCAATTTCGGTTCGTTTGCCGTCGGAGCAGAGATAGCGCCAGTTCCTACCATGTTCCAAGTAGAAACTTCGTTCTCCAAAAAGATTGTCAGCGAGTCCAACGGAAATCGGGCGCTGGAAGTTACCGTGCCAGCAGATCAACAGGGGAAAACACGGTTTTACTATGCAGCGGGTTCAAGCGGACAAACAACTGGAAACCGTTTCAGTTTTGAAGGATCTTTAACGTTCAGTAATCAAGCTAAAGAGTTTGATTTGAAGGTTATCCCAGGGGACTGGGGGCAAAATCTTCCCATAGCTAAATTTTTACCTAGTGGAGATTTGCAAGTGAGATCAGGTACACTCGCCCAAGGGACTTATGTTAAACGTGGCACCTGGGAGGCGAATAAAACGTATGTCGTTAAGTTGGATCTCTACAACGATATTAATAAATATGATCTGTTTATTACAGATAAAACGACAGGTCAAACAACAATGCTGGCAAGTGGCGAGCCGTTAATGGGTGCTTATGGTACGCCAAGTCATGATTTTTTATCAACGGGTGTTGTCTATTACAATATCGAGGCTGTTGGTACAACTGCCGCAACGAGCACGACTATCCGATATGACAATATCAAACTGTCCTATTCGAATGATATTCGTGATGCCTACACGCCTGCAGCGGATGCTACTCTTTTAAGAACAACGACTTTTGAAACAAACGATACAGATACTTCTATTGCAGGAACGACTACAGGTTCCGTCATCAAAACCAATATTTTAGACGCTAAATCACCTTCTGTGATGAAGATTGTTGAAGAGAACAGCAGCAGATGGGTGGATGTAACAACGACGCAAGATGAACCAGGAGATATTGGCTTCCCAATCTTCCAATCTTGGTTAAACGATACGATTTACAAAAGTTATACACTGGAAGCGGATTTCATGCTGAAGGATGCGAATGCCGATTACTATCTGAGATTAGTAGATGGAGCTTGGAGTGGTGTAAAAAGCAATACGGTGCTTCTCTCCAAAACAGGGAAAATTTTCTCGCGTTCATCGGGGACTGGAAATGGCGCATTTGCTGCTAGGACGACATGGGAAGTGAATAAAGCCTTCACGCTCAAATTGGTCGTACATGCAGATACGTTAAGCTATGATCTATATCATGTGAAAGATGGCGTTACAACAAAGTTAGTTAACAATGAACCCATACAAAATGCCAGTGCCTTTACTACGAATGGTATCGCCGCATTTATGCTCCATGTTGATGCAGGCACGCATAGTAAATCTACGATTCTAGTAGACAATATCAAGATATTAACGTCCAATCTTCAGGGAACAGCTCCAATAACCAATGCATCCCCTGGAACATTACTTGACGCTGCGCCTGTTATTGGAACTCCAATCGAGTATTATGTGAGTCCGACTGGGAATGATGCCAATAATGGCAAATCGTCTAGCACTCCATTCCAGACGATTCAAAAGGCTGCCAATCTTACGGCTCCTGGAGATACGGTGTATATCATGGATGGTACGTACAACTACAGTGGTGGAAACCGAATGGTAACCATTACGAAATCAGGAGCACTGAATACAGCAACGAATCAGCCAGCGTATATTACATACAAAGCGGCTCCTGGCGCGCATCCTGTTCTTTTCAGCGATAATGCTTGGGATGTTATTCTCATACAGGCTAGTTATATTATCATTGAAGGGCTTGAGATTAAAGGGAACAACGCAAACCTTACACTTGCTGATGGTGAAGCAGCTTATAATTATTGGTTAGAGCAAACCACGGCTGGCTTGCCAGTTAATTATGGAGATCCTAGATTTACGAAAGCAAATACCAACGGGATTAATATTAACAGTGGAACGAATTTAACCAACGGTTTGCCAGCTTTTCATCATATTACAATCCGAAATAACGTCGTTCATGATTTACCTGGTGGTGGGATTAGCTCCGCTAATGTTGACTATATCACCATAGAGGACAATCTGGTTTACAATAACGCTTGGTATACGATATATGCATGTAGCGGTATCAGTGTCCTAGGCGGAGTGGATGTAGACACACAGACAGGTTACAAAAGTATTATTCGCAACAATATCGTCCATCACAATCAAACGAATGTGAAATGGAATCAAGTTAAAACGTATTCCGACGGGAACGGGATCATTATTGATTATAATAAAAACACGGGAGCAACCTTCCCGCCCTATAAAGGGAAAACGTTGGTGGAGAACAATATCTCCTATAACAACGGGGGATCAGGTATTCATTCCTTTAACTCAGCTAACGTTGATATTATGAACAATACGCTGTACAACAACAATCAAAATCCTTACCTTTCGTATGCTCAGTTGTTCGCAAGTTCTTCGGAAAAGGTCAATATTTTTAACAACATTGTGTATTCCAGAGATCTTCGTCAAGGGGAAATCAATTACGCGATTAATAATGCCAGCGGCAGTGAATTTGTCATCTATGCGAACAACATTTATTATGGTGGCGGCACGCCAAAAGAAGTGGGAACCAACGATGTGATCGCCGATCCCAAATTTGTGTCTTTGGATCCAGCGAATGCCAATTTCCTTCGTCTTCAGTCTACTTCACCAGCTATTGATAAAGGGACGAAAACATTGGCACCTTCCATTGACATTACTCATGCGGCACGTCCACAAGGTGCTAAATACGACATCGGCGCGTATGAAACCAGTTATACAAGCGCCAATCCTATCGGTAATGATGTCATCGATATTGATGCTATCAGACAAACCATGGTGTTTACACCTGAGAGCGGAACAGCACGCTTCGGTACGCCTACGATTGATGGTGCTATTGACCCCATCTGGAACGCAGCGACGATTCTCAATGTTAACAAATATATTGATAATTCCACAGCTCCTGTAACTTCCGGTGCTACGGGGAAGGTACGAGTTCTATGGGATGTGGATAATTTGTATGTGCTTTCTGAAGTTACGGATCCTGTATTACGTAAAACCAATGCAAATCCTTGGGAACAAGATTCTGTAGAGGTTTTCTTGGATGAGAATAACGCAAAAACAACCAATCATCAGGCGGATGACAGACAATATAGAATTAATTATGACAATGCAAAGACGGTAGGAAGCCAAGGAAATGGGTCGGAATTTACTAGCTCCACGTCGTTAACAGCTACGGGATATCTCGTAGAAGTCAAAATCCCATTTAAAACGATTAAAGGTTCTGTAGGAAAAGTCATAGGCTTTGACTCACAGGTCAATGATGACAAGGGTGTAGGTTCCAGAACAAGTACAGCGATTTGGAGTGATACCAAGGGAGTGGGTTATTCCAATACCTTCAGATGGGGAAATGTGACACTAGCGGCACAGTCTGTTGTCGCAGACACCACGCCACCGACGATACCAGGGAATGTTCAGGTTACGGGAAAAACACATCAATCTGCCAATCTGAGCTGGACGGCTTCAACGGATGAAACGAGCAGTGTAACTTACGAGGTCTATCGTGGGACGGAGCAAATCGCTTCCGGTTTGACAGCAACCTCGTACGTAGTAAGCAATCTGCAGCCAAGTACCGCTTATAGCTTTAGTGTTCGCGCGCGCGACGCAGCGGGCAATCTCTCTGGGGCTAGTGCTCTTGCTGCGGTTACGACAGATGCACCGCCTCTTCTTGTTACCTCCATTTCAGTCTATGGGGACGATATAAGTACAAATGGCGGAACTTCGCAGTTCCATGCGTTTGTTATTCCTTCAACCGCTACAAGTACTACGGTGCAGTGGAATGTATACGAAGCAGATGGCGTGACACCAACCAATAAAGCAGTCATTAGTTCCACCGGCTTGTTGACGGCAGTGAAGAACGGTTTCGTAAGCGTTGTTGCTTCATCCACGGATGGTTCTAACATCAAAGGAAGTACATTGGTTGCATTGAATGGCCAATTCGTGGGCAATCAACAAGTGTTATCTACAACAATAACAGGTGTTGGATCAGTAAATAGCGGAGCAGCTTTCTCAACCAATACCGGTTTAGCTTTCCCACCGAATACGGTTTCCACTGCTGTTTATGGTGTGGACGTCACAGTTAGTTATGATCCAGTGAATGTTGAGTTTGTCGATGCGGTTTCATTGAAAACTGGCTTATCTTTGGTTACAATCAACCAAAATATACCAGGGCAAGTACGTATTTTTGGGGTAAGTGCGCTACCAAGCGGTGCGATTACAGCGACGAGTGATGTGTTCAGACTGAACTGGAAAGCTAAGCAACCCGCACAGAGCACAACAACTGTAATTGCAGTGACCGCTGCAATCACATCAGACGTTCAAGGTGAACTTAGCCCAATGGGCTCAGCGCAGTTGTCCTCGCAAAATGTCCTTGTTGTCGTTGTTAACAAGTCGGATCTTCAAGACTTGATTACCAATGCTCAAACAATCTTGGCACAAGCGGTTGAGGGCACTCAGACGGGGCAATATCCAGTAGGAACAAAATCCACGCTGCAAGGAAAAATAACGGAAGCTCTTACTGTAAAAAACAATCAAGCAGCTACTCAGCTGGAAGTGAATCAAGCAGCTAATACATTAAATTTAGCTATTAATGTGTTTAAAGACCAGCGGAAAATCTTTAGCATAGGGTACTTAGTCCTCATGGCTCAACATTACGGTAAAACCCCGTCTAGTAGTGATTGGATCACGGTGAAAAAGTATGATGTAATTCTTGACAATATCATTGATATCTTTGACTTGATTGAAGTAGCTAAGCAAATTCAATAGATGCAAGGATAGGGGGAAGGGAAACCTTCCTCCTAAACTCTATCACAAGGTGGATAATGAGGATGAAAAATTACATGAAATGGACTACCTGTCTAATGTTCCTGGTTTCCCTCACGATGAGTTTACTGTTAACTAAAAGCTATGCTGCAACAGCACAACCTTCGTTTACGGTCTCATTTTCAAATGATCGAGTAGAGGTAGGGCAGACGGTTACCATGACAATAAGGGGCGAGCAGGTTACTAACCTTTATGGCATGGAAATTGTGTTCACCTATGATGCACATCGATTGCAATTCGTTCATAAATTAGGCATGCAAGGAGAACCTGATATTATACCTAATCGCTCCCTTTTCCCGGTTAATGCAAGTCTAGAAATTGCCCCAAAGGTGGAAGGGAATAAAATTCTATACGCGATTACCAAAACAGGTCAATCGCCACCTAATCAGGGTGATCTGAATCTCATCACATTAAATTTTACAGCGCTACAACAAGGAGATGCGAATATAAAGCTTCTTTCTGTAAAATCGGGAGCTTCTGGGGGATCACCTTCCATTTGGACAGAGGGCACATCTTCAACTCTCGGTATCATTAGTAAGTCGACAGGGGGAAGTCCAATCCAAGTGCTGCCCCCTAGTACGGGGACAAGTGATACCAGTAAGAATAATAATGTTGTTCAACTGACACCGATTCTTAACCAGGAGATAGCGAAAGCAACACTTACAGCAGAACAGCTAAAAGGGCTTGAAGACCAAACAGGATCCTCTTCCACATCCCTTAGAACAGTGGCCATCGATGCTGCTAATGGTGCCACAGGATATGCCTTGTCCATTCCTTTAACCTTCTTTCAGAATGAAAGCAGAACGAAGCAGCTAGAGATTCAGACGCCATTGGGGACAGTAACGATACCGAAGGACATGCTGGAAAATAGTGATCTTTCACAATCGAACGATGTCATGCTATCCGTTCGTCTCGTAGATACATCAACTTTTAGCAGCGAACTAAAGAATAGCATTGGCAATCATCCTGTCATTGATGTCAATATCGTAGTTGATGGTCAGAAGCTAACTTGGCATAACGAAAAGGCTCCGGTTACCGTAAGTGTGGCTTACCAGCCATCTGCAGAAGAGTTGCTGAACCCCGAACATGTGAATGTCTGGTACATCGACGACAAGGGCAACGTGCAAAGAGTGCCATCTGGTAGATACAATGCCGCAACAGGGCGTGTAACATTTCAAACGACTCATTTTAGCAAGTACGCGATCGTGTATGAGATTAAAAGTTTTGCTGATCTTACAGACATCGCATGGGCGCGTAAAGCGATTGAAGTACTCGCCTCCAAAGGTATTATTAATGGCGTGACGGATACTTCGTTTGTGCCAGGTAACCCTATCACACGCGCTGATTTTATTTCACTTCTGATTCGCACCCTTGACCTGAAGGCAGATTACGCAGAAGCGGCTTCTTTTGATGATGTTAAAACCAGTGATTATTTCTTTCATACGGTAGCTTTAGCCCGGCATTTGGGAATAACGAATGGCACAGACGGCAATCAGTTTATGCCCAATGATCCAATTTCCAGACAGGACCTGATGGTGATGACGGTTAGAGCCTTACAACTGAGCTATAAGCTCGTACTTACAAATTCGGTATCGGCTCTTAGCGCATTTACAGATAATGGGGATGTTGCGAATTATGCCAAAGAAAGTGTAGCTGCATTGGTTAAGCAAGGAATGATATCCGGGGATGGAACGCATTTGCGGCCGACTGACAGCATGACACGTGCAGAGACTGCTAAATTGCTTTATGAGTTGTACGTCAAATATAGCAATCCATTTTGAGAAAGCAGCGCCATCAGATGATGAGAATTGCCGTGTAAGGGCATACTCAACATTTGGCGGCGTTGTTTTTTGATGAATCTTAATATATCAATAGGAATCTAAATATTCTTTATTTCCCCCAAAAATCATTCAGGTAGAATATACATGTAAGCATGTAGGAATGTATTGCTTGAATGCCATGTGTACAACTCATTTCATGGGAGGTGCATAGACGAAACAATTTCATGACAGTACCAGGTAGCCGCTTGTCCTTATACGTAATTTGAGGAGGATGTAATGGTGATGATGATCTTGAGAAAGTATGACCTCACTTTGTTAAAATGGCTTCTTGTTGCAATCGGTATGTGTGCTATATGGATGTGTATCCCAACTGGGGCGCATGCGGCAACACCTGTTACTTATTATGTAAGTACAGCTGGCAACGATGGGAATACAGGGCTAGGCCCTGAACCTGCCAATGCGCTTCGGTACATTCAGACAGCTGCTAACAAGACGAATCCGGGCGACACGGTTTATGTCATGAATGGTACGTATTGGGATAACGGCAATCCGATCTTAACAATTACTCGCTCAGGGACAGCTAATGCTTATATCACATATAAGGCCTACCCGGGTCATACACCGATTTTGCGTGTTAGCCAAGGTGCTTGGCACCATATTTTAGTCAAGGGAGCTTCGTACATTACTATTGAAGGTTTCGAGATTTACGGATGGAGCCAAAATTTATCCAATACGGAAGCACAATCCTATGAAAATACCAATACGCTTGGCAACATTGGTAAATTCAATACGAATGGTATTAGTGTCGTCAAGAATACCGATGTAAGTCCGACTGTATATGCGACGCATATCCATGTTCGTAACAACAACGTGCATCATGCACCAGGTCAAGGCATTGGGGCTGAAGAAGCCGACTATATTAACTTTTCGAACAATACCGTTTATAACAATTGTTGGTTTACAGCTTGGGCGCAGAGCGGTATTAACATCTTTCATTCGCGAAATACGGACAGCGGTACGGGGTACAAAAATTTTGTGTCTGGCAATCTAGTCTACGGCAATCAGACCAATTATAAATGGCAAAATCATAATGTGTATTCCGATGGGAATGGCATTATTATCGATGATAATAAAAATTCGCAAATTGGGGGCACGCCGTATACAGGCAAGACGATTGTTGACAACAACATCTCCTATTCAAATGGGGGAGCGGGCATTAATATTTTCAGCTCGCAAAATGTGTATGTGAATAATAATACGACGTATGCCAATTCGCAGAGCACCAATCTAAATTATGGAGAGATCATCGGCAATTATTCAAGTAGTGTCTATGTTATCAACAATATATTGTACGCAAATGGCGAGACGGTGAGTAAAGCGAATGATGCTAGCGGTGTACCAATTCCTACTGTCTACTTTAACAGTAATATTTTTTACAATGGCGCGATTCTCAAAACGGGTACAGGAAATTTAACGACTGACCCACTATTCAGTAATTTGTCGCTTCGTAACTTTCATTTAAAGAGCACGTCGCCGGCTATTAATAGTGGCGATAATACGTATACGGCCACGTTAGACTTCGATGGCATTAGTCGTCCTGTAGCTGGAACCGTAGATCGTGGTGCTTATGAATATCATTAAGAAGCGGACTTATCAATAGATAGATGAATGGATAAGAAAGAGGGAGAAACACATGCTGAATACCTGGATACTGGAAGATCATCAGCTCAAATTAATGTTGGATACGCTTGAGAAGCGAATCATAGTTACCGATAAACGTGTAGATAAAAGCTGGGAACAGCTGCCGTTTGAACGGGACTGGCAGATTCGCCAGGTATCGCAGAGCGGTAATTCGCTAAAAGTAGACTTGCAGGGCGCATTCGCCATGTCGGTTACGATTGTTTTAACTGCTCAATCGGAGATTACGTTCACCCTATCTGCTGATGCGCAGGCGGCGTTTGAGAAAATCAGCTTTCCGCCTGCTTTTAAGGCACCGGACCCCAATCACTACGTGCTCCAGACTGACAGTCAGGGCTTGCTGCTTCCTGTTACAGATAACGTGTATCCACTGGAGGAGCAGCCACTCTTCTTTTGCGGGGGCGGAGCGGCAATGGCGTGGATTGGGGTTACGGATACTTCATTTGAAACCGGCTATATGGCCATCGTAGAAACGCCTTTTGATGCAGCTATCGCGCTTAAGCGTGAGCAAGGGCTCATTACTTTTGCGCCGACTTGGCTCAGTTCCATGGGAGCGTTCGGATATGAACGTAAAATCTCCTATATTTTCTTCGATAAAGGTGGGTATGTCGCCCAATGTAAACGATACCGAGCCTATGCTTGGCCGAAAAATAAGGTGATTTCGTTAAAGGAAAATCAGGAAAGGTTTCCAGCCATTGCGAAAATCCTTGGAGCTGTACATATTTATGCTTGGGATAAAGCACGTGAGGTCATCTTCGCTCAAAAGCTAAAAGAAGCTGGTATTGAAAAAGCGATGTTTCTGTGGGACGCCAATCACTTGCCCTATCCGGAACAGGATTATGACAGCCGATTGAAAGAGCTAGGTTATGCGACAGGTGCTTATGAGCTTTTCACCGATATTCACCCTGAAGGTCATGCGGGCAATGCGGAAATCGAGTGGATTCCTCTGAAACGGAATGTATATCCGGGGTTATTTGAGCAGATCACGTCTAGGAAACCAGATGGATCTACGTATTCAAATCAATACGGCACCTATGTGTGTCCGGTAGCTGTACGCCCAGAAATGGTGAAACGGGTGGAGAAAGAGCTGCAGATCTATCCGCATGAAACGTATTTTGTGGACGTTTACCAAGCAAACGGATTCTATGAATGTCATCATGAGGATCATCCGTTAACCCGTCAGCAGTATGCGGAAGCTATCGTGCGGAATTATGAATATTTGGAAAATAATTACAATACATTTCTAGGTGCAGAATTTGGAGCAGACTTCGCAGGTTCTCAAGCTGTCTATGCGCATGGCATGATGACACTGCAGCGTACGTGGTTCAACTCAGACATTCATAAGAAAGGATCCATTTATTATACTGGGGATTGGAAAAACAATGAGCGGCCTTCCGCAATGCTGGGGACAAGAACCGCGACAGAAACTTATTTGACTTATTCCATCAACGAATACACAAGAGTCCCATTATATGAGCTGGTGTATCACGATGCAATTGTGACTTCCTGGCGTTGGGAAGACGCGAATCATCATAGTCCTGAGATCTGGTGGAAAAAGGATTTATTCAATGTCCTTTATGGCTCTGCACCGTTATGGTCGATCGATCAAGACCGGTGGGAAAGTTTTGAAGCTACCTTTGTGGAGAGCTATCAACGGGTCTGCCCATGGCTGCAGCAGATTTGCTATGACGAGTTAGTCTCACATCGCTTTGTGAGTGAGAATCGACAAGTGCAGGAAACGCACTTTTCTTCCGGTAAGCGGGCAATCGTCAACTTTGGTGACAAGCCGTATCCGTTTGAAGACGAAATCATTGAACCTCGTGGATTCGTAGTGAAAGATGTATCCAATACTTAGTTACGATCTAACAGCTCGTTCAATGGGCATTGATACGTTGGCGGGCTGTTTTTATTTTTTATAGACATTGGAGGAATATCAAATGGTAAGTTGCCAAACGGTTATATTTCCAGAGGCTTATCAAGTAGACTGGAAGCAATCGCCTCTCCCTGAGCTAAATGAGAATCAGCTGCTGGTTAAAACCGAGTATAGTCTCATAAGTCCTGGGACTGAGCTAGCTCTTTACACGGGCACACATACGGGTTTATTGAATCCTGGTAACACTTGGGCAAAATATCCATTTACGCCTGGTTATGCCGTCGTAGGATTCGTGGAAGCTGTTGGTGCGAACATAACAGACTTTCAGATCGGGCAACGTGTCTTTGCTATGGGCGCGCATGCAAGTCATAACGTTATTACTTATACTCCGGAATCTCGCTCCGTTTTTGTTCTTCCTGATGATCTGTCAGGAAAAAGAGCTGTGTTTGCCAGGCTGGCAGGTATCTCAGCTACAGCTCTGCAGCAAGCCAAAGTGAGCATTGGCGATAGAGCAGTGGTTATCGGTATGGGACTAATTGGTGCGTTCGCTGCGCAATTGTTCGCCCTGCATGGGGCCGATGTACTGGCTGTCGATACCGTTCCTGGCCGCTTGCAGGCAGCACGCGCATGCAAAATCGCCAACGTCTATCAGTCCGATCCGCATACTGCTCTGCACAGTCAGTTAACAGGTTTGCTTGGCTGCGGAAAAGGCAACGAGGATCGAGCCGATATTGTCATTGAAGCAACCGGCATTCCCGAGATGGCTAACGAGGCTATGGAAATGGTACGCCGGTTAGGCCAGGTGGTTCTGCTCGGTTCTCCCCGCGGTCCGGTTCAAGTGAAGACTTATGAACACATACATGCCAAAGGCATTACTTTAACAGGCGCCCACGAAGGTTTGCAAACCGTTGACGGTGAAGAGGGGCGCAGCCGCATGCTGCGATATGCCCTTCATTTGATTCATACCGGTCAACTGACAGTAGATCCTTTGCTCACGCATGTGCTCCCTGCCAAGGATGCGCAGCAAGCTTATGAGCTTTTAATTACGGCCAAAGACACGACGATGGGCGTGCTATTAGACTGGAGGGAGGAGGCAACGTCTAGTGAGTAGCCCAACTTACGGCTTCGCCTTGCTTGGCACCGGCATGATCAGCCGTATACACGCTAATGCCATTAAACAGCTGAATCAGGGGCAATTAATCGCTGTCTGTGACCGCAATCCTCAAAAGGTACAGCAATTTGCTGCGGAGTTCGGCTGCGAAGGTTATACCGATTTATCCGCTATGTTAGCTCGGAAAGACATTCATATCGTAGCGGTCTGCACCCCTAGCGGTCTGCATAGCGCTCAAGTCATCGCCTGTGCGCAAGCATGCAAGCATGTCATTACGGAAAAACCGATGGCCATTGCTTGGCATGATGCACAGGCGATGATTGCCGCTTGTCGGCGTGCGGGCGTTAAGCTTGCCGTCATTTCACAGAACCGGCTGAGTCCAGATGTCATTGTGTTGAAGCAGATGATATCAGAAGGCCGCCTCGGTAAATTGTTGGCAGGCAACGCCTCCATTAATTGGTATCGTACCCAAGATTACTACGATAGCGGGTCTTGGCGTGGAACAAAGGCGTTGGACGGCGGTGGAGCCCTGCTCAATCAGGGCATTCATACTGTTGATTTGCTTCAATATTTGATGGGCAGCGTGACATCCGTGCACGCCCATACGAGGACTATTGGACACGAGCACATCGATGTGGAGGATATTGCCACAGCTGTGCTGACGTATGCCGACGGCGGCCTCGGTACTTTATTTGCTACAACTTGCGCCTATCCCGGACTTCAGACACGCATTGAAATTTTTGGACAAAAGGGAAGCGCGATTCTGGAAAATAATGAACTTGCTTATGTGGCGACACGCGATGGAGAGGGCGACTGGTCGCACCTTGCTGAACAAAGAGTAGTCAATTTGAGCCGAACAACTCCCAATCCGGAGGATGCTGTAGGCACCGCACATCGTTTGCAACTGCAGGATCTAATCGACGCGATTGAACAAGATCGGGAGCCGATTGTCAACGGAGAAGAGGGAGCAAAACCGCTTCAGATCATTTTATCCGCCTATGTGTCAGCAGCGACAGGGCTACCCGTTTACTTGTAAAAGATTTAATGCATTTGCATGGCAACTCTGCCCTCTTAGACTAGCACCTAGCAGGGCATTAGGCGCCTTTATTTGCTATTTTTCCTGAATTGATTAGGTGACATGCCATATTCTTTTTTGAAAGTCCTCATAAAATGAGTGTTATTTTCGAAGCCAATAGATTCACTAATGTTTTGAACTTTAATATCAGAAGAGGTAAGTAGTTCAATGGCTTTATTTAATTTTATGGTTTTGATGATAGCTAGAAAAGTTTGGCCAGAGGTAGCTTTAATGAGTTTGCTTAAGTAGGATTCGGTGAAATGAAATGTACTTGATAATTCGCCTAAGGTTACTGTTTTATAATGTTCCTGCATATAGGCTAAGATCGATAGCAGCTTATCATTCTTGGGTAAACTTTTGGGTAATTCGACTTGACTCTCATAATCTCTAAGCAAATAACTGAAAAATAACATGAGCAGGTTATATAGAATAGTAGCGGTATACTTTTTGTTGTCATGTTGTTCCATATATAACTTGGAGAGAATTTCTTTTAAGTTAGGATCTCGATTTGTTCGGAAAATGATGTAATTATTGTAGGCCTCCGTATACAGGATTTTCATAAAGAATGTGGAGAGAACGGTTTCATGTTTGAGCATTTCTAGGAATGTTTCTTTAAAAGTACTTCTCTTTATTAATACATTTAAGACAATGCTGTCATCAAATACCTCAATGGTATGTTCCACCTTGGGTGGGATGATACATAAATCACATTCATTTAGCTGAATAACTTCACCATTAATCTCCTGAACGCAATGACCTGCATATACGTAAATTAATTCGAAAAACGCATGCCGATGTTTGAAAATGGGTGTAAATCGTTTGTGTTTCATAATGATAATGTCAGTACGATTGTTCGGAGAAAAATAGTCATCTTCGGTTAGTTCCTTTATGGGATCCTGAAGCATATTACGATCCTTACTGGCATCATAATTCTTACGATAGACTAACTCGTCTTCCGAATACGCCTTAAGCATTGTATCCAATTCAACTAGGTTCATAATACGCAGCCTCCAGGCAGGTCATGTACCTATACCATATAAAAAAGTGCATAAAATGTAAACTTTATAAGGTGAAGGATGTTAATGATTTCATGCATGGATTTCATTATCATGTAAATTAACTACAATGCATAGGGAGCAAATGGCATATGACGAGTTACCAAATATCTGAAATTACCGTGATGAATGAAGTTGAACCTATGGGTTTGGATGAGAAGAAACCGGTATTTGCCTGGACATTTATTTCAGATGTGAAGAACATGAAGCAAACTGCTGTAAGGATTACCGTGGGAGAAGAACCTGCAGGACTTGATATGTGGGACAGTGGTTGGATTCATACGGATTGTTCAATAGGAACTGCTTATGCAGGAAGAGCTTTGCAGCCATGTACGAAATATGATGTGACTGTCATAACGATGAACCAAGCATCAGAAATAGCCGTAGCTTCGACCAAATTTGAAACTGGTTTGATGAATCCCCAATTAGAAGCCTGGAACGGGGCGAAGTGGATCGGTGCGCCGGAATATTACGTCTGTAGCGATTCTATGGGTATTTTCTCTTTGAAAAGTACGATAACTGTTGCGCCAGGTGGAACTAGGGCAGGGCTTGTCTTTGGTGCTAATGATGCGAGACTGTTAAACAGGGAAAGAAATGAATCCTTCTTAGAAGGTGAAAACTATATTTCTTATGAAATCAACATCAGCAATCTGCCAGCAACGCTGGATATTTATCGGGTAGGCTATCACCCAGAAGATAACAAAAATGTTCCTTTTGCTTCAGTACCCATTGTTAACTTTGAGGGTGAAGAGAAAGTTCAGTTGATTACGAAAGCCAATCAATACGATCCTCATGAAATCAAGATCGATGTTGTGGGTAATGAGGCTTACGCTTATGTAGATGGCGTACTCGTTGATGCCATGTTCAATCCTAGATCTATAGGAACGAGGGTCAGGGGGAGACAGTTAAATCCACTGGGGAATAACGACATCACAACCTTTCCGCGACTACATGAAATTGGTTATATGGTTGCGGCGGGAACAAGCGCGCACTTTGATGGTATTCGCTTGAACTTTTTGCGACATCCGTCTAATCAGTTCTATGAGATGGATACCGAATGCGGCATTGATTTAGAGAGTGATGGAACGGATTTGCGAGTTACCAAAAGTCCGGATTGCCATGCACTCCCCATGCTGCGCAGGGATTTCTCAGTCAAAAGACCGCTTAAGAAAGCGAGACTTTATGCGACAGCTAGAGGGATTTATGATTGCAGAATCAATGGTAGGGAGATTAGCGATCAATATTTTCCCCCAGGTGCCAGCCAATTTGACAAACATCTGATGTATCAGACTTATGATATTACAGACTTTTTGACTGAAGGGGTGAATGGCATTGGCTTTACGTTATCTTCGGGTTGGTGGAACGGTTCTCAGACCTTCGTCCTGCAGAACTATAACTACTGGGGGGATAAAGAAAGCTTACTGGCACAATTGGTCCTGACTTACAAAGATGGAACATCGGATATTTACGTAACCAATGAAGCCGAATGGCAGTATTATGGGGAGGGTCCTTACCGCTTCGCGGGCTTTTTTCAAGGGGAACATTTCGATGCCAATTTGGCCTATATGTATGAGGATTTTTCAAAAGCAGAATTTGTCATAGATGGCATGAAAACACCAGCGATCATAGAAGCGGTTCCTATCGGCGAATTCGATTCCAGACCTGAATTATTCTTGCCTTGGCCAGCAGTTAATACAAGCGAGCCAGAACTCATTGGTCATTATCAAGCACCGATCAGAAAAGTAGAAACATTTAGAGCGAAAAGCATGACTGAGCCTGCTCCTGGTTTATATATCTATGATTTGGAGCAAGAGATAGCAGGAGTTCCCGCACTTACATTCAGAGGCAAAAAAGGTACTGAAGTTCGAATTCGTTATGGGGAAAAGCTCTATCCAAATCTGGATGCGTATGGGGAACTTTATGGGCGAATGCTCCAAGTAAACCTAAGGGATGCTTCAAGCACCGATATTTATATACTTCGGGGCGATGCAGATGGAGAAACGTATATACCCAGATTTACCTTTCATGGCTACCGATATATCGAAATCACTGGCCTAGATTATGCACCTGAATTAGAAGATGTGCAGAGCTACCTGCTTTCCAGTCTTTCCACGATGCGTGGTAAGGTGGAAGTAGATCATGAATTGGTAAACAGGCTAGTATCCAATGTGAGATACAGCCAGTTGGGGAACTTCATCAGTGTGCCTACAGACTGCCCACAGCGAAATGAACGAATGGGCTGGATTGGTGACGCACATGTATTCTTCCGTACTTCATCTTACCAAGGGGATGTTCGAACTTTTTATCTGCGCTTTCTCCAAGCCATCCGAGATGTGCAATTACCAGACGGAAATATTCCGAATATTGCTCCTGTAGGAGGCGGATTCGGTGGAATCACTTATGGCAGTGGCGTTCACTTCATCGTTTGGGACATGTACCAACAATACGGGGATAAGCGAGTTATCGCAGATAACTATGAGACCATGAAACGCTTTACCACTTATTTAGAAAATCAAGGGATGCCGGGCGACGCCTTTATGGGACCTATCGATGACTGGCTGGCTCCACAGAAAACGGATAGTCACCTGGTATGGAATGCTTTCTACGGTAGAGATATGTATCTGATGTCTGTTTATGCTGAGCTATTAGGAAAACAAGAAGACGTAGCCTACTATCGATTGAAGGCAGAAGAGGCGAAGAGATACTGGAATCAGACTTTTGTAGATGCGACAACAGGACAAACCTTGCATTTGAATGGCACGGTGAATGACACGCAAGGCGGATATGCCATTGGGTTGAATTACGATATGTTTGACGAGAGCGTTAAGCAGAAGGCTTTCGATAATCTGGCAAGAAAAACGAAGGAAATGGGATGCACCGTATCCACTGGTTTTTTTGGAACGGGTCCGTTAAATCCGATGTTGAGTGAGGGGGGTTATTCGGAACTAGCCTATGCCATGATTACCCAAACCGCATATCCAAGCTGGCTGTATCCAGTAACGCAAGGAGCAACGACAGTTTGGGAGCGTTGGGATAGCTATACCGCCCAAAAGGGTTTTGGTAATCGAAATGCGATGAATAGCTTTAACCATTACTCCTTAGGAGCTGTGGTGGGCTGGCTCTATGAGTATGTGCTTGGCATTCAGCGGGATGAGAGGCATCCAGGCTATAGTCATTTCACGCTGAGACCTGATTTGACGGGCTTTAAGCAAGCAATTGGAGGATTTGACACCCCGTATGGCCGAATTGAAAGTAGTTATCTCGTGGAAGAAGACAAAGCCACATATCGTTGTACGGTACCTGCTAATACGACAGCAACAGTGATTCTCCCTGGGATCACAGAGGAAATAGGAAGCGGGAGCTATACATTTTACCTGTAATATCCATGTTATCAATTAAGCCAAGCTGATTACTCAGTTTGGCCTTTTCAGATTGAGCCGAAAAACGGTCATAAACATTTATCATTGAAATTATGAACTAAATCGTATACAACTAGGGAAAGAAGTTATTATGGGTCTGGAGCTGTGAGTTCATGATTAAAAGGAAAGCGTTAACAATTAATGCGAAGCTCGTTTGCATTATTTTATTTTTCCTATGCGTTCCCTTACTCGCCTTTGGAACCGTATGGTATTCCAGCTCAACCGAGAGTATTGAGAAGAATGCTATCGGCTATAGTGATCAACTGGTACGGCAAATTAATGGACAGCTTGATTCTTATTTTGGGGATTTGCAGCGTGTGACCTATCCGTTATTGCTGCATCCCCAAATCCAAACGTTCATGAAGTCGGATCCAAACGATCAATACGAACGATTTGCAATTAATAAAAAAATATCGGATGAGTTGTATCCCTCGATCCTATTTGGGCGCCCGGATATATATGGATTATCAATCGTAACCAAGAGTGGTGCAGTGGCCTCGAGCTATAATCCCATTGCTGCCCAGGCTAGCTATGATCAGTATAAGGATGCGCTGACGGGAGAGCAGAATTACAAGATTGCTGGGTTGTCCGTGATAGACTCTACGACTGTGCTGACTATTACCCGAAGATTTGTGGATACATTGTCGTATCAGTCAGCGGGACTGATGGTTGTACATTTAAGATTGAACGAAATTATTAAAATATGCGATAAAATTAAACTCGGAAAAAGTGGTTTTGTATGGATTATGGACCAAGACGGTAAGGTCGTTTATCATCCCGATAAGGAAAAGTGGGGAAAGGCCGTCAATCTGAACAACATTCCGTTAACGCAGGATGAACCAAATGGGTACTCTGTCGTCATGATTAACGGCACCAAAAAGCTGATTCTTGCCGACCGTTCTTCATTGACAGGGTGGACACTTGTTTCTGAGGTGCCGCTGAATGAACTGAATGGCGATCTTGTTCGCTGGCGTAATGTAACGGTTTGGGTAGGGTTGTTGCTTGTTAGCTTGGCCTTATTTTTGGTGGGAGGTTTCTCTGTGACTCTTACGCAATCGCTGTCGCATTTGCGGCGGTTGATGCGCCGAGCGGAAGAAGGAGACTTACATGTCCGTGCGCCAGAGAAACGCAACGATGAAATAGGGGGCTTAAACCGAAGCTTTAACCGAATGGTTGAGGAAATCCAAAGATTGATTGCTGAGATTCAGTATTCTAGGCAAAAAGAGATTGAGATGGAACTCCGGCAAAGAGAATCGGCACTTCTCGTCATGCAATCGCAGATCAATCCCCATTTTCTATACAACACGTTGGAAATTATAAATTCGTATGCCATTATTGAGGGCGTTAAACCGATTAGTCGAATGGCCACTTCCTTAGCCGATATTTTCCGCTATAGTATCGGTCATCCGCAGCAATCGGTGACGTTGAAGGAGGAGCTTCGTTATATTAGCACCTACCTTGAAATTCAGCAGGAGAGATTTAAATCACTTCGCGTAGAGCTAAAGCTGGATGATGAGGATATCCACAGCGTATTAGCGCTTCGCCTCATGATTCAACCCCTTGTGGAGAATGCCTTTAAGCATGGTTATGAACGTCATCGAATCAAGCCTACGTACATTGGCATTACAGGAGAACATACAGAGGATGGCTACTTGCTTCGGATTGTAGATGAGGGAAGAGGGATGGACAATAATCTGAAAAATGAGTATAATCAAGCGTTTACTAGCAATGAGATTAATTCTCATAAAGATTCTTACGTACTTACAGATGGCACCTCTGAGTCGATCGGACTTTGGAATGTGCATCAAAGAATTCGCCTCTCTTTTGGATCTCCTTGCGGTCTGTACATTGCCAAATCGGATGAGACGGGAACCATCATAGAACTGATGCTTAAATACACGACTGATGACAAATAAGGAGGTTCGAACATGTATAAGGTGCTCATTGTAGACGATGAGATTATGATTAAACGCAGTTTAACGAAGCTAATCGCCGAAAGCCCCTATGGCTTTGAAGTCATTGGTGAAGCGGAAGATGGCATGGAAGCGTTAGCACTATGTGAGAAGCTGCGTCCTGATCTGCTGATTACCGATATCTCGATGCCCGTTATGGATGGGCTGGAGCTGATTCGAGAGGTACGCAGCAGGAAATGGGATATGGATACCATTATCATTTCCGGATATGATGACTTTGCTTATGCGCAGCAGGCGCTACGGCAAGATGTTACCGATTACTTGCTCAAGCCACTTAAAGAGGAGCAGCTATACGAACTGCTTGCACGCATTGACGGCAAATTCAAGGAAAAATATAAATTAGCCACAGGCAGAAGCCAATGGGTAAAGCAATCCAAAGCGCGAAGTGAAGCCGTATCAGAGCAACTATGGGGGTTAAACGAAGAAGAGGCACTGCGGCTTATGGGCGATATGGTTCACAAGCTTAGGGAAGAAGGTGCTTCCAATGAGGTCGCTCGAAGTTGTACGGAGGATCTGCTGACCATGGTCGAGGCGGAGCTCCAGCATCGCTCAGGGGGTGGAATGTCCGAGTTGAGCAAGCCCTTTCTGACAGGGGGCAGTGAAATGCCGCTAGAAGGATGGCTCACTCAAGCAAGAGGCTGCCTGCAAGCTTTGGCGGATCAGATTAGAGCCTCCAGAAATTGGGGGCAGCGTCAATCGATTGCGAAGGCGATCGAATTTATAGTTCAGAATTATGCCAATGAGGATATCTCCTTGCAGAAAGCTGCGGAGAAGTCAGGGATGTCACTGTCTTATTTCAGCCGTTGTTTTAAAGATGAACTAGGGCTAAGCTTCACCGATTACGTTATAAAGCTGCGTATGGAGAAAGTGAAGGAGTTGCTGAAGGCGCCAGGCATAAAAACCTCAGAGGCAGCTCAGGCAGTTGGTTACGAGGATTATCCGCATTTTGCGAAAACATTCAAGAAATATGTTGGCTTGTCACCCAATGAATATAAAAAAAGAGAGATTAGCTCCTAGCTACTTGGTTAACTAACCGAACCCTAAGGGACCGTTCTTAACTGAATGGTCCTTTTCATTTGAAAACGCAATCATTTAGAAGATAAAAACACAACTTTCGCAAGAGATCACATGGTCTAATCACCTTGTAACCGTATACAATAAAGTTGCAACTAAGGCAAAATAAAAAGCCTACAGATAGGCTAACAGAGGATCACGGAGAGGAGAAATGCAGTAATGAATGTCAGTAAAGAGGGAATTGCGGCAGACGCAGCTGGGCTAACGGCACGGCCGTCAGTAAAACCCAAGCTGTATGTCGTTAAATATTGGCAGATCTATACGATGGTACTTCCTGGATTGATTTTCTTTATTTTATTCAAATACGTACCTTTGGCAGGCATCATCATTGCCTTTCAGGATTATAGCGTGTTCACTGGGATTTTGGACAGCAAGTTCGTCGGAATGAAACATTTTATTAACTTGTTTACGTATCCGGAGTTTCTGAGGGTGATGAAGAATACCTTCTTAATCAGTATCTATCAGCTTGTCATCGGATTTCCGGCTCCAATCATTCTGGCACTTCTCATGAATGAAGTAAGAAAGATGTTTTTCAAAAAAATTATACAAACCGTGCTGTACCTGCCTCACTTCTTATCATGGGTCATTGTCGGCGGGCTTGTCATTAACTTCCTATCACCGAGCTCAGGCATGCTGAACGATGTGCTTCACATGATGGGCAAGGAACCGATCTTCTTCATGCAAGAGCCTAACTATTTTCGCACAATTGTCGTGACCTCAGGGATATGGAAAGAAGTAGGCTGGGGCACAATTATTTATCTGGCTGCACTAGCAGGCATTAACCCAGAGTTATATGAATCTGCCGAGGTGGATGGCGCGAGTAAGTGGGTGCAAGTGTTCAGTATTACCCTACCGTCACTACTGCCTACGATCATGGTGCTGCTCTTGCTTAGAATTGGTAACATTCTCGATCTCGGCTTTGAGCAGGTGTACATGCTAATGAATCCACTCGTCACTTCCACAGGCGAGATCATTGATACCTATATTTATCGTATCGGCTTACTTGGTGGCCAATATAGCTATACAACGGCAATAGGGCTGTTCAAATCCGTCATAGGTCTCATTTTAGTCGTAGGAGCGAATCAGTTTAGTAAAAAAACAACCGGCAATTCGATTTATTAAAGCAAGGAGGCTCTTCAATGACAAAAAAACCAACTTTCTCGCGAGAAGTATTCGCGTTCCTAAACTATACGATACTCATCCTAACAAGCTGCGCCATGCTTCTTCCATTTCTACATATCGTGGCTGGATCCTTAAGCTCAGGAACTGCGCTTTCTCAAGGAAAGGTTTCTATATTGCCTGTAGATTTTACATGGATTAACTATATTGGGGTTCTTAAAAATATGGCGATTTGGAAATCCTTCGGCGTTACAACCCTGCTGACGGTAGGGGGCACGGCCTTCAATTTGTTCTTAACTTCGTTAATGGCGTACGCCTTAGCCAAAAACGAGCTAAAAGGTCGCTCCTTCATCTTACTTCTTGTTGTTTTTACAATGATTTTTCAAGTCCCTATTATTCCGGGATATCTGCTTGTAAAATCATTAGGGATGCTCAATACGCTATGGGCACTTATTATCCCGGGGGCGATCAGTGCATTTAATTTGATCATCATGGTTTCGTTTTTTCGCCAAATTCCCGAGAGTTTGGTGGATGCGGCCAAAATTGATGGAGCCGGCGAATATCGGACTTGGTGGAGTGTTGTGTTACCTTTATCCATGTCTTCCCTAAGCACGGTTGGGTTATTTTACGCAGTCGGGCACTGGAATGGTTACTTTAATGCAATCATGTACATCCGAACCCCCTCGCTTTACCCTTTGCAAGTGAAATTAAGGCAGTTATTAGTTGAGGGCGATACGCAAGGCGTCACCCAAAGCGTTAGCTTAACCTTGCAATCAGCGGAGGGCATCAAAATGGCTACCATTATTGTAGCCACACTACCTATCTTGTTTGTCTACCCTTTCGTCCAGAAGCATTTTATAAAAGGTGCAATGCTTGGTTCGGTGAAAGGTTAATCATAGAAATAAAGACAAAAATACAACTAAAAAGGAGAAGGTCAAATGAACAAAAAATGGACAACAGCAGCACTAGCCGTAACGGTTGCAGGTACTCTTGTAGGCTGCTCTTCTAACGACAGTGCAACATCGACACAAAGTACGACGAAGAGTACAAGTGCACCAACAAAGAGTGCGAGTGTACCAGCGAAGTTTAAAGTAGGTATTGGTACCGAAGGCTTGCAGTACATCCAGGGATCTCCGAACATCAACGAGGATGAATATACGAAGAAGCTTCGTGAAATTTCCAAAACAGATGTCACATTCGATCTTATTCCACACGCTGAATTTGATCAGAAGTTAACGTTGCTTTTTGCGAGCGGAGATTTGCCAGATCTCTTGCAAACCCACGGGATTAATAGACCGGAAGTAGCACCAGCTGTAGATACGGGAGTCATTATTCCGCTTAACGATCTGATCGACAAATATGGTCCAAACCTGAAAAAGAATATTTCCAAAGAAGCTTGGGATTTCGCAAGTGTTAGTAAAGATGGGAAAATCTACGGGATCCCTTCTGTAAACGCAACGCCAAACGGCCTTGTCATGATGGTTCGCAAGGATTGGTTGGATAAAGTGGGATTAAAGGCACCAAAAACGATCGACGAATACTTGGATATGTTGCGGGCATTCCGTGATAAGGATCCTAACGGTAATGGTAAAAAGGACGAAATTCCTTTCACTGGGCGTGAAAAGCTAGCGTTTACGGAAGCGTTCTTTGGAGCCTATGACGCGATTCCTGCCGATTGGAAGCTAGAGAATGGTCAATTAATTCCTAACCTCATTCGTCCACAGATGAAGCAGGCACTTGCATCTTATCGGAAGCTGTATGAAGAAAAGCTTTTAGATAATGAGGTGTTTGTACAAAAAGGGGCCGTTTGGGATGCTAAAATCAAAGCACAAGGTATTGGAGGTTTATGGATACATGCTCCGCGTCTTGCTGACAAGTGGTCAAGTGAGATCAAGGCAGGATCGACTAGCGCTCAACTTGAGATCATTCCAGCCCCTGTCGGTCCGGACGGCAAAGGTGGTCATAGTATTGGGTCGACAGTAGGAAACAACGTATGGGTTATTCCTAAAACGACGAAAAATCCAGAAAATATCATCAAGTTTTTGGATTGGTTCTATAGTGACGAAGCACAGAAATTCCTTACTTATGGACTTGAAGGCAAAGACTATACGATGGATGGCAGCAAAATTAAGTACAACTATCCGGCGAAGCAGGAAGATATTTACCGTGAAGAAATGCATCTGACTTGGTTACGTATGGTAGGTCCTCTTCACTTGTCAGATACAGAGTTTATGAAAAATCGTCCTGCTGGGGATTTAGTGCTTAAAGCAATAGATGTTGCTTCCAAAGAAGGTCGTAAAAATGATTCTCTAGGCATGCCTTCATTACCAACTCTGCAAACACGTCCTGAACTTGGAAGAGATGGCTTGTGGTTAGAAACGGCTGCGAAAATCATTACTGGTAAGGATCCAGTAGACTCCTTCGATAAATTCGTTGAGGATTGGAAGAAACGCGGGGGAGACCAAGCGATCAAAGAAGCAACAGATTGGTACAATAAAACTCATAAATAATGAGGAAATAAGTGTTCCGTATAAGCCGTTGTTTATTCAACGGCTTATATGAAATAAAGTAATTAAAAGAACTAGAAAAGAGATGGATCTGATTGGAGGACATACTGTTCATACAAAATAAACGTGGGAAAGGAAGGTCATAGGATGACTGGACATAGGTTGCATGTAAAAATGGGGGGCAGAAATTATATTGCAGTAATCTTAATGGTTTCAATCATGCTTAGTGTAATTGGTGTCGGGGTAACAGGCGTAAGCCAGCCTGCGTACGCGGCCACAACGACAGCAAGTGTTGCCGTGAATGCTAATGTTACGGGTAACAAAGTCTCGCAGCAGTTGATAGGTGGATTCACGGAAGATCTTCATAATGCAGTTGACGGGGGGCTTTACGCAGAAAAGGTTTTCAACCGTTCATTTGAATTTAATTCCGGTGACGGTGGCACCTATAATCATCCTTTAGCAGGCTGGACACAGCTTTACCGTGATGGCGGAGCAGGAACCATTACCGTGGAAAACGCCAGCCCTCTGAACTTTGTGAATACGCATTATGCGCATTTTAATATTACTGCCGCAGGTAATGGCGTCGGTTTATCTAATGCCGGGTGGTATGGAACTAGTGTAACTGCTGGAGCTACCTATAATTATTCGCTTTATGCAAAAAGAGGATCCAATTTTAACTCATCCATAACGATAGGATACGCTAATCAATCAGGTGCAGATTATGGTACAGCTACCATAAATGCCATAACGACGGATTGGGTTAAATATACAGGCAGCATTACAGTTAATGCCACGGATCCAAATGCCAAATTGGTCGTATTGGCGAAAGGAACGGGCGATGTCTATCTGGATTTTATTTCGGTATTTCCTAGTGTAACCTATAAAAATCGTCCAAATGGCGTTAGATTAGACATGGGAACTGCGCTTGAGGAAATGCATCTTGGTTTTATGCGCTTTCCAGGTGGGTGCATCATCCATAGTGCTGATTACCAATATAATTGGAAGGATCAAGTAGGTCCTATTGAAGGGCGTAAGGAGTATAACAACTCACAATGGAATATGTATGAGACGACAGACCATATATCCAATGGTATGGGCATGTATGAGTGGCTGCAGTTAAGCGAAGATATGGGAATAGTTGCGGTACCCGTCCTTCCTGTTGGCGTCACACACCTTGCCGGTGCTCTAGACCCTAATAGTCCGGAAATGGCGCAACTTACACAAGATACACTGGACTTCGTAGAGTTTGCCAATGGAAGTGCTACTTCCACATGGGGGGCCAAACGTGCCGCTATGGGACATCCGGCACCATTTAACATTCAGTACTTGGGCCTTGGAAATGAGGAGCATGACAGCACGAATGCAAGAGCAGATATTACCAAAATATATAATGCTGTTCACGCTGCATATCCTGCACTCAAATTGATTGTAACCGCAAGTGACTCCCACTCCCTCTATAACTTTAGCACGAATTTAGGTGCGTGGGGCGTGGATGACCACTATTATTTTAATCAAGGTAGTCTTGGTTGGATCGAGTTTATTAATAGTTATGATCGTTCCAAACCACAGGTCATGATAGGGGAATATGGCTCCAATATCAGGGATGGCAAAATTATCGATGCGCTTGATGCAGCTAAAAATAAAGCCGTATTCGAGAAAAATGGGGATATTCTAAACATGTCCGCCTTTACACTTTTAAGAAAAGTTTTAGATTTTGATAATGCGAATGTGTTTAAAACGAATTATTACCATGCTGAGAAGATGTGGAACACTAATTTGGCCGACTATAATGTGAATTTCAGACAATCAGGAGATGCCAATCTTGTGGTGGTAGCAGGCAAAGATACAGAAACCGGAGATTTAATTCTAAAGCTTATTAATAATAGCGCCAATGTGATCAACAGTACGGTTTCAATAAATGGCATGACGAATATTTCCCCTACTGCAAATGTAACGTACTTAAAACCAAAAATTGCAGGGAATAAGGATGCTAGAGATAGTAGGTACCTGAATGGGCTTGATTATGGACTGAGTACAGATTTGAATGAAGTTGATACAGGAACAACTACGACGAGCGTAAGCGGGAATCAAATTAACTATTCAGCTGAGGCTTATTCTTTCTCCACGATTAGAGTTCATGGTACGATTTCCTCTGACGGTGATCTGATTTATGAAACAGAAAACTTTAACGGTGGAGCTAACATAACTGCGGGTCGTACATTAACATCTGTAGCCGAGCTCGCAGGTCCAAGTAATGACCACTGGAGTAGTGCTGAGTTACAAGCGGTGAATGAATATGTGCAATATAATAACGTGAACATTACCACGGCTGGTACCTATAATATTAAGATTGGCGTTAAAAAAGGTCCTTCCCGAGGCATTACCAAATTAACTATTGATGGTATCCCCAAAGGTTCACTTATTGACGCGTATAGCTCTACATTGTCCTATCAAGAGGTTGATTTGGGAACAATGACATTAAGTGCTGGCATGCATAGCTTTAGGTTTACAGTAACGGGTAAGAATTCAGCATCTACAAATTATGCGACAGCTGTGGACTATTTCAAACTTGATAAAGTAAGTACACAATATATCGATGATGAGTTTAACAGCACGACCACAGGCAGTCCACCTTCGGGTTGGGTCCTCGACACAACGGTAGGTACAGTCTCTGTACAGAATGTGCCAGATGCTTCGGATAAGAGTGTAGGGATAAGTAAATCTAACACGACCCTAGGAAATAGAACGTCCATGTATAAGACGTTTGGTCCAGCAAGTGGTGTTGTTTCAGTGGAAGCGAGAGTCAGAAGAGATACGACCGCCAATTGGTGGTGTATGCCCTATATCACTAGCAGTACTGGAATTGGGGCAGAAACGCTTGCATTTGATAATGGCAATATTAAGGTGAATGTTAATGGAACATGGCAAACGGTACAAACCTTTACAGCAGATACGTGGTATGCGCTGAAATTAGTCATCAATACGGATACAGATAAATTAGATTTGTTTATTGATGGTGTTCAGAAGCTTAGTCAGGTTGCACTTAGAAGCGCGGTTTCAGATATAAGTAAAATAGAATTCTATGCAGCAGATGCGAACACCGGTAGTACAAATGTGGACAATGTAAAAATTTATAAGTAGTCGTTAACCTTGAAACCTAGGCATAAGCCTAGGTTTTTTTGCGTACGGAAACAAGGTCCCACGGCCTTTTTTTAAAAGCAAATGTCGGATTACATAAGATTCTATAGGTTCACCTTATTATTTAAGTACATACATGTCAGTTTACATAACAAAAAGATTACATTCACAGAGATTGTTCGAAGGGGGGGTTCCATTGATCTCATTTCGTCAAGTCGAGAAGCATTACGGCGATTTTCATGTTCTCAAAGGAATTAATCTTCAGATTCAGCAGGGCGAAGTCGTTGTCATTGTAGGTCCATCCGGTTCAGGCAAGAGTACACTGCTAAGATGCATTAATCGTCTAGAGACCATCACAAGTGGAGAACTTGTCGTGAATGAATACAAGGTCAGCGACAAGAAGATGGATATGAACAAGCTGCGTCGGGATATCGGCATGGTATTCCAGCATTTCAATTTATATCCGCATAAGAAAGTGATCGATAACATTACGCTGGCGCCGCTGAAGGTACGCGGTATGGATAAGAAAGAAGCCGAAGAGGTGGCGATGTACTATCTGGACAAGGTAGGTATTCAGGATAAAGCGCACAGCTTTCCTTCGCAGTTGTCTGGTGGGCAGCAGCAGCGTGTCGCCATTGCTAGGGGGCTTGCGATGAAACCGAAGATCATGTTGTTCGATGAGCCGACTTCAGCTTTGGATCCAGAAATGGTTGGTGAAGTTTTGGATGTGATGAAAACGCTAGCCGATGAAGGAATGACAATGGTTGTGGTCACACACGAGATGGGCTTTGCCCGAGAAGTAGCCGATCGCGTCGTATTTATGGATAAAGGTCAGATTGTCGAAGAATCACCTCCAGATGAATTTTTCGTTAACCCGCGTGAAGAAAGAGCAAAACTATTTTTGAATCGCGTACTTAACCATTAAATAAGGAGATGAACGAAACCATGATGTCAAAAAAGTGGAATTTCATGTTGATGTTGGTAACCATATTCGCATTGACAGGGTGTGCCTCTACAACAAATATATCAGGGGGCGAATCGAGCACTCCGGCAGCAAGCACAGTTCCAAGCACTACGAAGCCAGCAGGTGGGACAACGGTTCTGGATGAAATCAAAAGTAGAGGGAAAGTTGTCGTTGGTGTGAAATATGATACGAAGCTGTTCGGATTGAAAAACCCTACCGGAGGCGAGGTTGAGGGCTTTGACATTGACATCGCCAAGGCACTAGCCAAAGAAATTCTCGGCGATGAGAAGAAAATTGAGTTAAAAGAAGTAACGTCCAAAACCCGCATTCCAATGCTCGATAATAAAGAAATTGACATGATTGTTGCCACGATGACGATTACCGAAGAGCGTATGAAGCAAGTTGAATTTTCTCAGGTGTATTTCAAAGCGGGACAGTCCCTGCTCGTCAAAAAGGGCAGCCCTATTAAGAGCGTTGCAGATGTTAAAAAAGGAACGAAGGTACTGGCTGTAAAAGGAGCCACATCCGTTGCCAATATTAAAGCGAAATCTCCTGATGCCACCATACTGGAGTTTGATAATTATCAAGATGCATTTAGCGCTCTGAAAGCAGGTCAAGGCGATACGTTGACCACGGATAACGCCATCCTCTATGGCATGATGGAGCAGGATAAGAACTTCGAAGTAGTCGGCGAACCTTTTACTGATGAACCTTATGGTATCGCGATGAAAAAAGGTGAAACAACGCTTCAAGCCGCAGTGAATGAAGGACTGAAGAAGCTGGAGTCAAGCGGTCAATACGCGAAAATATACGAAAAATGGATCGGCAAAGCGCCATCCAAATAACAAGAATAAGAGGATAGATGGGTGGCTGCCGCTGCCCATTTTCTGTCTATGAGGGGGGAGCGCACGTTGGATTTCTCAATTTTTACGAACTATTTTGATATCTATATGAAGGGCTTCTTGAACACGATCATTGCCAGCGTTATTGCTTTAATTGGCAGCTTTGTGCTAGGCACGATCATTGCCATTTTTCGTATTGGATCGGTGAAAATACTGCAATGGTTAGGTACGGCCTATGTGGAGTTCATTCGAAATATTCCGCTCTTGCTTGTTGTTTTTGTATTCTTCTATGGGCTGCCTTCAATGGGTATTACCCTAAGCGGGTTCGTATGCGGAACTTTAGGTCTTACGGTATATACGGCATCTTTTATTGCGGAAGCGATCCGTGCTGGTATTATGTCGGTACCTAAAGGCCAGTCTGAGGCTGCACAATCCTCGGGACTGACGTATCTTCAAACGATGTGGCATGTCGTCCTTCCGCAAGCAATCAAAATTGTGATTCCTCCGCTCAGCAACCAATTCATAAACCTCGTTAAGAACTCGTCCGTACTAGGCGTATTCGCAGGCTTCGATCTCATGTATTTCGGCGATCAGGTTGCTAGTGAGACCTTTGCTACGTTCGATACCTATATCTTTGTTGCTGTGCTGTATCTGGTACTGACACTGCCTTTAAGTTACATGGCTTTGCTTCTGGAACGTAAATTAGCTCGTACGGACTGACTTTAAGAGGGGGTGAACGAATGGATATTATGCATGCTTTTTCTGCAGATAATATAAGGTTTGTATTTGAAGGCTTTTACATGACACTTAAAGTCGCTGTCATTTCTATTGTTTTGAGCTTTATCGTGGGAGTTGTCGTCGGCACAATTCGGTATACAAAGCTGATGGTTGTGTCCCCAATTCTAGCCATCGTAGTTGAGCTCATTCGCAATTTACCCTTATTGTTAATTATATTTTTCGCGCGATTCGCCTTACCGGACATTGGCATCAAGTTTGGAGCTATGAATGCAACTATTTTTGCTTTAACGATATTTGAAGGGGCTATGATCGCAGAAATTGTACGAAGCGGCCTTAATTCCATCGATAAAGGACAGATTGAAGCGGCACGTTCTTCAGGACTAAGTTCTGTGCAAACACTCTGGCATATCGTCCTTCCACAGGGGCTGAGACGTATGATGCCACCACTTGTGAGTCAATTTATTTCCCTGTTGAAAGATACTTCTCTAGCAATTGTTATTTCCTTGCCTGAATTGATGCATCATGCGAAAATAGTAATTGGACAAAACTATAATTACACCATGCCCATTCTATTTTTAGTGGCGCTTCTGTATTTTACTGTGAATTATGCGCTATCGTTAGCAGCACGCAGAATGGAATCAAGAATGGTATAAGAGAATATCGAGGGGGTGAGCGCCTGGGACGATTGAAGAACGAAGGGCTTCAAATGATCCTCATCGCGATTGTAACGGCAATTGCCGGGGAGTTTAAAATAACACCTTTCAGTGGTGAAGTGTTTCGTATCGGACTTGGCAGCAGCGCCTTTCTTCTCTGCTTGTTATTAATGCGGCATCTACCTTATGTGTATACAGGTATAATTACGGGCATCACTGTTCTGCTATTTCGAATGGTAGAGGATGGTATTACTTCGCATGGAGCCTTATCTTTCATCACGAGTGCACAAATGCATTTGTCAGCCACGTTTTATTATATAGCCTATGCGATTGCCATGAGCGTGATTAAGCACAAGTGGGATCGCTTCCACCCCTTTATATTAGGATTATTCTTATCTGTTATTGACCTCATGTCAAATGAACTGGAATTACTGGCCCGCAGTTTCATTTTTCATTCACCTTACCTTTTTTCCCAGCAATTCGTGTTTATTACCGTGACCGCTGTCGTACGAAGTTACTTTGTGGTCGGCATCTACAGCAGTGTAACCATAAATCAGATGCGAGTCTTGCATATTGAGCAACAAAAGCGTATTGAGCAAATGCTAAATACGAATAGCGGTTTGTATGGCGAAGTATTTTACTTACGCAAGTCCATGGAAACCATAGAACAAATAACGGCGAAGAGCCATAATTTATATGAAAAAGTCAATGGGACGGGGTTAAAAAGCTACGCTCGCACCATTTTAGGAATTACCCAGCAAATACATGAAGTAAAGAAGGACTCTCAACGCATTCTCGCTGGTTTGTTGAAGCTGTTTGATCGGGATTTTGCTGCCGAAATGAGACTGGCTGAAGTTGTGGAATTCGCCATCAAGTCCAACCTTGGATACAGTACGATGATCGGAAAAAAGATTCAAATTACAAGCGACATTCAAACGGATTACTACTCAGATCAATATATCCCCCTCTTAACTGTACTCAATAATCTCGTATCGAATGCTGTGGAAGCCATTGAAGATCAAGGATCAATCCGTGTAGGGGCATATGAGCAGGGTTTTAAGACCATCTTGACCGTATCTGACACAGGTGTTGGCATTTCGGAGCAGGATAAGGAGATGATATTTGCTCCAGGTTTTACAACGAAGTTCAATCAGGAAGGCTTTGCTGCGACAGGGATTGGCCTCTCACATGTTCGAGATATTGTTCATTCGCTAGGTGGGGATATTCTTCTGCGCTCTAACGAGCCGGGCTCTCAGACCTCTTTTGTAATTACCTTATTGACCAATACGTTGAAAAAAGGAGCATAGAGATGATGCTGTCATTCGGAATCGTAGACGATGATGCAGTAAGCAGACTGATGCTGCAAAGGATCATTGAAAATGGTGGTCTAGGCGAAGTCGTAGGTACAGCAGACAGCGGTAGCGAAGGAGAAAAGATTCTTCTGGAAACGACGCCGGATGTCGTAGTGATAGATTTACTTATGCCGGATCAAGATGGAATTGAGACCATTATTCGCTTGAAGGAGCGCGGTTATCAAGGGAAGTACGTGATGATTTCGCAAATTGAAAATAAAGAAATGATCGGTAAGGCTTATCAAGCTGGTGTTGAATTCTATATTCAAAAGCCGATCAATAAGATTGAAGTCGAAGCAGTGCTATCCAAAGTTCATGAGCAGTGGAAGATTAGCCGATCCCTACAGGAAATTCAGGAGTCTTTAACCAAACTAAGTCTATTGCACACCGGTTCGGAAAGTACGCGTAAAAAACGAGGCGTCCGTGAAATCCTACAGCCGATTCTCATGGATATAGGGATAGTAGGTGACAGCGGAAGTCGCGATGTGATGGACATTATGGAGCATCTCACTCGTCATCATAAAGGGGAGGGAATCCCACCGCTGAAGGAGCTCTATGAAACGGTGGCCCGCTGCCACAAAAGAAATGAAGCGGATGTAGAGAAAGAAGGCAAAGCTGTGGAGCAGCGAATTCGTCGAACGATCATGGCTGCGTTAACCCATATAGCGAGTATCGGCTTGACGGATTACGGCAACCCCAAGTTTGAGCATTATGCACCTCTATATTTTGAATTCCAGGATGTGCGTATGAAAATGAAAGAAATCGATGAGAATTGCAAGCCGGAGAAGGGGAAGGTTAATGTTAAAAAATTTCTCCAAGTCCTCTACCTGGAAGTCACCGATAAAATGCGCAGTGAGCATTAGTTGTGTTTAAAAAGGACCGGGAGCACCTAATAATAGGTTTCCCAGTCCTAGACAATCAGCTAGTCTAATCTAGAGACTAATATACGCCTAGTTCGAATAAGGAGTAGCCGTATTGAGTGGTACGCTCTATCCCTGTTACTTTAACGTAGCGCGCTTCTGTTTGATTAATAATTAGGTTATTGATGCCCTCGTGACCACTTGTTGTAGCGTAAACTGTTGTCCAAGTTTTGCCGTCTGTGGAAACTTCTACACGGTAAGATTTAGCCGCAGCGTTTTCCCAATTCAGGACAACACGCTTGATCTTAGAGGATTCACCAAGATCGACACTAATCCATTGTGGATCACTGAAAGGTGACTCCCAACGTGTGCTCTTGTCACCATCAACTGCGTAATTGCTACTCTTAAGCGGCTCGTTAGAAGTAGTTGTTGGTTTGTTCAAGGCCAAATTGTAGGACGATCCTAGAGTAATCGTTTGTACAACAGAGTTATTTTTGTAGCCAGTTGCTCCAACCGTTAGTTGATACGCTTTAGGGTCAATGAACAAGGAGGCATTTAAAGTGATTTTACCTGCTTCCAAACGATATTGTGAAGGGCTCACTGCTACGCCATTCAATTCAACTGAATGGATTGCATGTCTCCATGCTGTATCATCAGCGAAAGTATATACTACTGGATTTCCAATTGTGGCCGTAGTGTTAGCTGTCAATACAGGACCTTCGATCAAATCTGCTGTACCAGCATATACTTCGAATTCCCACAACGAGAAGCCGTAAGGTGTACCGCGTTTAATACCGTTCATTTTCACATATCTTGCTTTAACAGGGGAGAAAGAAATGTCATCAATCTCACCATTTCCATTGTCAGTAGCGTATACAGTATTCCAGTTATTTCCATATGTAGATACATCAATTGTGTAGGCTTTACCGTAGGCATTTTCCCAATTCAAAGCCACACGATTAATCATAGTTGGCGTTCCAAGATCAACGCTCATCCATTGGTTATCGTTAAAATCGGATTCCCAGCGGCGATCAAATCTGCCGTCAACGGCATCCTCACTAGACCGATGGTAATTAGGCGACGATACGGTTGGCTTACCTAACGCGACATTGCTACCAGGTGTTGTTGGTGGGTACGTCGGTGGATTTGTTGGTGGATTCGTAGGCACGCCTGTGTCGTTCTTAGGCAGGATCGTTTGATAAACTAACGATTCATTAAATCCCTCTGCCTGAACAGATATCCAATAGGGTTGTGATTCTGTAAAACAAGAACTGTTGAAGATCATTTTGCCAGATGTCATTGTGTATTGAGAAGGGCTAATAACTGCGCCGTTGACTTTTACTTCGCTGATCGCATTTCTCCACTCTAAATTGTCGGCAAACGTAATATCAATCGGTTGACCGAGTGTATTATCTGTTGTATCAGCATTTAAACTAGGTGCTGGTGCTATAGGCGATACATCTCCAGGGAGACCGTACACTTCAAATTCCCAAAGAGAGAAGCCGTAATCCGTTGTACGCGTATGACCATTCATTTTCACATATCTTGCTTTATCAGGTGTGAAATACACATCATCGGAAAGGTTAGATTCTCCTTGATTAGTCGTGTAAACGGTCGTCCAATTCGAACCATCCACGGATAGTTGAATATCATAATTTTTACCGGCTGCGTTCTCCCAGTTTAAGACCACGCGGCTAACATCGTACACCGCTCCTAGATCTACTGTAATAAATTGCGAGTCAGCGAATTCGGATTCCCATCTTGTTTGTTTATTTCCATCTACCGCATATTTGCCGGCTTGTTTCGCGTTATCTGAGGTAACTGTAGGTTTATTTAAGGCAAGGTTTACTTCATAATTCGATTCAATGACCTGTGTAATGTCTGCATTTGAATAACCGGTTGCTTCAATACGAATGGAATTCAAACCTTCACCTTGGAAAAGAGCACTGTCGAATGTGATCTTACCTGGTGCTACTGTGATAAGAGAGGTTTTACTTAAATCATACCCATTTAACTTTACAGCAGTGATCGCATTTCTCCATTCCAAATCATCTGTAAACGTAATATCGACATTGCGACGAACCGTATTCCTGGTGTTATCAGCAATCAGCTTTGGCGCATCCAGCAGCTGTTGCGCGTTAATTGTGCTGCTCTGGTGAGAAGCAGAAGTAGTAGCATGTGAGACAGGTGACAAGTTATAAGAGCTCAAAAGCACAGATAAAGCAAGAGACATGGAGGTGACTTTTAATACATTTCTTGGTGTTACTTTTGAAAGTACGTTCATTCCTGGTTATCCTCCCTCATAATCCTGATTAATAAATGACAAATTTCCGCAATAGTTAACATGAAACTATTGGAAATGCAATCAGAGCGATTATATAAGATCAAATTAAGAATGAACAATAGGTACTGTTGCCTTCTAAGTAGTAATTTTGGGCTGAACAATCGTATGTAGAATCACTTTTCATGAGCCTCGTCTGTATCCTTTGAACTAATTGACCGCTGTAATTTATTCGTGGATGAAAGCTAGAAAATCAAATAGAGTCGGGCTCATTCGTCTCTTCCTATTACAATAAAAGCATTTTCATGATTATAGTTCGTGTTACCTATAGAAATTTACAATAAAAATAAATCCCCTACTTCGAAAAGTAAGGGATTTAGGGTAAAACTCTCATTATTATTTCACAAATCTAACAGCATCAGCAGCTACATATCCATCTGTACCAGCATTCTCCAATCTTACTGAACCGTTAACACTGTTCTGACCTGCAAGAAAAGCATGCTGTCCTAGATAAACCCATGTTCCACCATTGGTCGTCTGGTTTACCGTATAAGTAGTTGAACCTCCATTATAAAATACCGTATATTTTGCATTTGTGGCTCGGTTTGCGTGAGATGTAAATCTGACATACACATTATAGTTTCCGGCGGAGGGAAGACTGGGTATCCATCTAAATGCCGCATCACCTTTATTGGCATTTCCATCATGCTCATAATTACTTCCGTAATATCCAGCACTTCCGGTTGTTGTCGTCCAAGTTCCTGATGTTTTGCTTGTAAAGGGGCTGCCCTGGGAATTATCGACGATAACCTCCGTATCACTATTTTTATAATAAGCAATTTTACCGTCAAGTCTGCCGCCAATATCCGCAAAAGCATACAATACGCCACCAACAGTTATAAAAGATACGCCACCGATTTTATTTGACTCTGGACCAGTAGGGGATGGATCGTAAAACACACCAAGATGATTTTCCAAATCGAAATTCGCTCCAACTTCCGTTATGTGCGAATTCCCGGAAGTCGCATTATATACAAGGTAATGACCACCGTTCCAATTCAAATATTCCCCACCGCCAATATTGGTACCTTCCTGTGCATTAGCAGAAACAAGTGGTGTTGTTTGTACGGTCCAATTTATAGCGTCATTGGAATACGCTAGATAACATTTCCTTACATTAGATGTGTTATTGACCATAAACGTCATCGTATATTTATTATTAAACCTTGGAATCGTGTACTCAAATACCCTCGCATAGGAAGTCTCCGTCGCATTTGGAATCATGGCCGTAGTAATGACGGTCCCCCCATAGGTAAAGTTAATGCCATTCGTCGTTGTAGCATATCTGGTTGTCGTGTTTTCTCCATGAAAATAGAGGAACATTTTATTTTCTTCACTGATCCATACCGCATTCGGTGAAGACACGTGACTAACATTGTAATTAGGTGACCAGTTATTCGCTATGACAGGATTATTTGCATATTCCGTCCACGGACCATCCAGTTTATTTGAGTAAAATAAGCTTATTCCGCCTGGGGCATCATGCGGCGCTACGTACATATAGTAGGTTGCTAAAGGATTTGTAAAATAATCCGCTGCTTTGAATATCGTTGGAGAAATGAGTTCTCCCGTTGGATTATAATTGAGATTGTCATTGACGGGGTCGATGAGCATCTTTTTAAATGTAAGATGCGGAAATCCCGCGATTTCTGCTGAAGCCTTACCAACTTGGAAATTCAATCCTAACTGCAAAGTCAAAGCACACACCACCATAACCATAACGGCAAGTATTTTCAACGGTAACCTTCTAAACATCATAAAACCTCCTTGTTCATGTAATAAAGCGCTTACAAAACTTATTATAATTGAAATCAACTCCCCATGATAATGCCACAAATTCCATATATGGTTCAAAATCGTAAGGTGTCTGAATCGACGCCTACGTAACACAGCCATTCGTATAAAATAACGTCTGCCATCTTGTAAATTTCCTGACTTGCACGTTATACTTCATCTACTAGCCAGTATGCATGGGGAAGTAGGGAAGCCACTTGAAGCTAAAGAAACCGCCGTTCGTCTCGCTCAGGATGAAGTTTCTTGTTTTGTTTTGTTTAATGATAACGCTGCCATTTTTGTTTAGCGGCTATTTGACATATCAGAAGTATTCGTCCAACGTGGAGCGAGATGCCAAAGCATACTCAGATCAGCTGACCGATCAAATTAATATTAATTTGGAGCGTTATATTCGCGAGATTGAGCGTATTACGATATCCATTTATTACGATTCCAATTTTGTGCGTATTTTGGAATCGCACAGTACGCATACAGGAAGCGCTCTCGTTCCATTTGAGGAGCGTTTGAAAATGAATCAGCTTATCTCCTCGCTAGTGTTTGATCGGATGGAGCTGGAAGGTGTCTACATTTTTGCCTTGGACGGCACGTTATTTAGTAATTTAACGGAAACCATTTCCTCCAACTGGTTTCCAGATGGATCTACTTGGATGGACCAAGTGAAGCAGAAAGATGGAGGGCTCGTCATATTGCCACCGGTGCAATGGAACTACTATCTTGAGAAGCCGAAAGAAGCATTGGCGTTTGCCCGGATCATGAAAAATCCGTTGACCAACAAGACAATCGGGTATATCAAGATCGATTTGACGTCCAACGGGTTCGAGAAAATTTTATCCAATGTCAAAATGTCCAAAATGAGTAAGCTGTATCTGTTTAATGAGAATTACCAATGTATTTATCCATTTAGTGAGGAGTCGTCGTGTCCTTCTTATGCGGAGACTGTGGATATGCACACACCTAATATGCTGAAAACAGTGACTACAACACCTGTCGGAGGTTTGACGATCGTCAGCACGATTCCAAAGAATGATTTATTGGCAGACGCTAGGCAGCTCATTAGTTTCACCTTGTGGATCTCTGCGGCTTCCCTTATTTTTGCTTTTATCGCAGCGGTGTTTACATCGAATCGACTTGTGAAGCCTGTTCTTTATCTCCAGCGGAAAATGCTGCGCGTTCAAAACGGCGATTTTCAAGAGCGGGCATTGGTCTATTCCAACGATGAAATCGGACTGTTGACAGAAGGCTTCAATAACATGGTGTCTCAGTTGGATATTACAATCAAAGAAGTCTATGAGCTAAAGCTGCGGGAGAAGGATGCGGAATTGAATGCGCTGCAAAGTCAAATAAATCCCCATTTCTTATATAACACCTTAGAGTCTATTAATATGGTGGCCGTTAAAGAGCGCAATCATGATCTCTCACAGGTGATTACTAGTTTAGGGAAACTTCTGCGCTACACCGTAAATAAGCAGGAGCGTTTCGTGTATCTGAAAGACGAGCTAAGCTTTGTGCAAAATTATCTGAACATCCAGACCTTCCGCTTGGAGGAGGGCTTGCACACAGAAATTCATGTAGACTTCTCGCATGAGTTTGCGATGGTGCCGAAGCTGATTTTACAGCCGTTAGTTGAAAATGCGATTGAGCATGGCATGGGAAGTTTCCCCTTCACGATTGCTATTACGACGAAAGCTGAGGGGCAGGACCTCTTCATCTACGTGTCTGATAATGGACGTGGTATTACGCCGGAGCGTCGGGAGATGATCGAACAGCGGCTCTACGGACCGGAGCGTCCGCTATCGAAGATGACGACAGAAAAGAAAACGAAAGGTTTTGCGCTTCGGAACATTCATCAGCGGCTGTTCATTTTATATGGGGAGCCGTATGGCTTGTCAATTCTGAATACCGTCGAGAAGGGGACCACGTTCTGTATTCGTATGCCATTTCAATGGGAGGAGTAGCGCATGAACATTTTATTAGTAGAAGATGAAATGAAAATTCGGCAAGGATTACGGAAGATCGTGGAGGATGTAATCCCGTCCCAGCTTCATATCGCAGAAGCCAGCAATGGTCGTGAGGCGCTGGAATGGCTGCGGACGCAGGATCGCGTCGATCTTGTGATAACGGATATTCGGATGGGTGAGATGAACGGTATTGAGCTAATCAAACGGGCTAAAGAGTCGCATCCTGATACGCCATTTGTCATTATTTCCGGTTATGACGAGTTTGGGTATGCTCGCGAAGCGCTTCGGTACGGCGTTTGTGACTATTTGCTTAAGCCGATTGAGCGGGTTGAACTTGCAGGAATTCTGCAGAAAATGAGTGACAAACACTTGGCTTCTCAGCTAGTAGGCAGCGATGAGAGTATGGGGGCTGGGCAGCCTGAGGATAAGGATCGTCTGATGATTCGCCGTGTGAAGGAGTTGGTGAGCCAACACCTAAGCCAGGACATCTCTTTACAGTTCTTGGCAGAGCGTGTGTATCTGCATCCGAAATATTTATCCGAAGTGTTCAAGCGAGCGACGGGACAGAACTTGTCCGATTTTGTGACGGAACGCAGGATGGAGAAAGCAAGGAAGCTTCTGAAGGAAACGACGCTGAAAGTGGCAGAAGTGGCGATGATGTGCGGTTTTGCCAATCATAAGTACTTTGCATCGCTCTTCAAACAGCAGACGGGGTGTACACCAACGGAGTATAGAGACCAGAGATGACCTTACGATTTTGAACCATATATGGAATTTGTGGCGTTATCTTGGATAGCGCCTTTCTTTTATAATAAGTTTTGTAAACGCTTAATTAAATAATTGAATAAAAAGGGGATACCACACGATGAAGAAAGCCTTGCTTTTAACGACATCCTTGCTTTTACTCAGCTCCATTTTTGCGGGATGCAGTAGCTCGAAAGATACGACGACCAGCGCCTCCTCCGCACCAGCGGGAACAACAGAGGCTACTAAGGCACCTGCAAAAGATGTGAAGTTAACCTTCAGCATTTGGGGCAGTGACGCGCATAAGAAGATGTATGAAGAAATTATCGCGAATTATAAGAAGCTTAAGCCGAACGTGAACGTGGAAGTCATGATTATACCAGGTGCGGATTATATACAAAAAATGTCTGTCTTGATGGCGTCTAGAACGGCACCAGACGTAATCTGGATGCTGGAACGCGGCATTCCACAATTCATGGAGACTGGACAGCTCGAGGATCTGTCCGCGATCAAAGCAGACAACGCTTACGACTCGGCAGATTTCATTCCTTCTACGATGGATCTGGTAACGAAGAACGACAAAGTGTATGGCGTACCATTCTCCACACCACCGAACATGATGTACTACAACAAAACGATGTTCAAAGAAAAAGGCTTGAAGACACCAAGCGAACTGTATAAAGCAGGCAACTGGACATACGACGAAATGCTGAAAGCGGCGCAAGCACTTACGCAGCCAGATAAAGGCATTTATGGTATGAACCTAATTCGTCCTGCGGGTTGGGGGACTAGCTGGATTGAGTCACTGCAGACGCTTGTTTGGGCATTTGGGTCTGACTTTTTTAGCAAAGACGGTAAGAAATTTGCGTTAAATACGCCGCAAGGGGAGCAGGCGCTGCAATATTTTAACGATGCGATGTTCAAAACGAAGGTGCATCCGAAGCCTGGGGATCAAACGACTTTCGAATCCGGCAAAATCGCCATGCAGCAGGACTTGTTGAGCTACATGGGCAAAGCGAAAGCGATCAAGGATTTTGAGTGGGATATCGCCCCTATGCCGAAAGGACAAGGTGGGCAAGGCACAACGCTTGGTTACGCAGCGTACATGGTGCCGAAAGGCGGAGCGAACACGGCTGAAGCCATTGAATTCGTGAAGTTCTTGTCCAACAAAGAGAACATGACGACGACATCTCAATATTTCGTGCCTAGCCGCAAATTCGTCTTGAACTCCGATGCCTTCTTGAAGCAAGGCTCGTCTCCTGAAAGCATGAAAACGGCGGTGCTTGATCAAATGGCCGGCGCTAGAGTTCGCCAAGGCTTCGTGAATTTTCAGAAAATCGATGACAAAATGAAGCTGAACTTCGATGCCATCTATACACAAAGCGGTACGATTCCAGACATTCTGAAGAGAATGGAAGCGGACGTTACACCGGTTCTGCAATAACCGAATTTGGGTAGATGATGAGGCCAAGCGGAAACTGCTTGGCCTCTCGTCTACAAAGGAGTGGAGACAACTTTGAAAACCTATCGAACGACGACCCTAGAGACACCAACTGCGATAGCCGTCAAAACTAGTAAAGGCACCTACAGTAGGCTTAAACGCCGGAACGCCATTTACGGTTATCTGTTTATTTCTCCTATGATGCTGGGTTTCTTGATCTTCATGGCAGGTCCTATCATTAGCGCATTATGGCTCAGTTTCACAGATTATTCCCTGTTGCACGCTACCTCCTTCGTTGGTGGCGACAACTACCGCAAAATTTTAACCGACGACCCGATGTTCTGGACTTCAATCAAAAACACACTGTATTTCTCGGCAGGATTGATTCCGCTCAATCTCACTTTGTCTTTAGCTCTAGCCCTTTTACTTTCGACTAAAATCCCCGGGGTGGGCTTGTTTCGTACCGCAATATTCACGCCAGTGGTCACATCCATTATCGTGTGGGCAATTGTATGGAAGTATGTTTTCGCGACTGACGCCGGTCTTGTGAACCAATTATTGAAGATCGTCGGCATTACAGGTCCTGCATGGCTGTATAATACGACACTGGTCATGCCAGTCGTCATCCTCGTTTCCGTGCTGAAAAAGGTTGGGATGAATATGGTTATTTTCCTGGCTGCGTTGCAAGATGTGCCGAAAATGTATTACGAAGCGGCAACAATTGACGGAGCTTCGAAGTGGAAGCATTTTACAAAAATTACAGTCCCGATGATTTCTCCGTCCATATTTTTGACACTCGTCATTACATTGATCGGATCGCTCAAAGTGTTCTCCCAAATCGTCGTTATGACGGACGGAGGCCCTGGAACCAGCACGAACGTACTTGTCTATTATATCTACAAGCTGGCATTCAAAACGTATGACTTGGGCTATGCTTCGGCTGTTGCATTTATTCTGTTTTTTCTCGTTCTGCTGCTCACCATGTTTCAGTGGAATATAAGAAAAAGGTGGGTGCATCATGAGCAATAAGGCATTGCGATTACTAAGAAACGTCATTACTTATCTGCTGTTAACCATCATCTCATTAATCATCATTGGCCCGTTTCTGTGGATGCTGACGACATCTCTAAAGGATCAGAATAAAATTTTTCTATTCCCGCCGCAATGGATTCCGAATCCAATTGTATGGTCGAACTATTCACACGTATTTACGACGCAGCCACATTTTCTGCTGCACTATGCGAATTCCGTGTACATCGCGATCCTTGTCACGATCGGTACGTGCCTCGTCGGTGCGCTGGCTGGATTTTCGTTTGCGAAGCTTCATTTTCCGTTTAAAAATGTGTTTTTTCTCATTCTACTCAGCGGGATGATGATTCCGAATGAAGTCACGATTATCCCGAATTTCATCTGGTTTTCGAAGCTGGGGCTCGTCAACAATCACTTCCCGCTTATTATACCGCCGATTCTCGGTGCGGGTGGCATCTTCGGCGTGTTTCTGCTGCGCCAATTCTACATTACGATTCCGAAGGAGCTCGACGAAGCTGCCGAAATCGACGGCAGTACGCCGTGGCAGACGTTTTGGCGCATCATGGTGCCGATGGCGACGCCAGCCTTTGCAACGCTTGCGATCTTTACATTCCTCAACAGTTGGGAGGATTTTCTGGATCCATTAATTTATTTAAGCTCGGATCGGTTGTTTACTCTGCCGATTGCAATGAAGCTTTTCACCGATATGGCAGGTACGGATTGGCATCTTTTAATGGCCGCTTCTGTCATGGCGACAGTTCCGCTGCTCCTCGTGTTCTTCTTCGCACAAAAGAAATTCATCGAGGGTGTGGCAACAACAGGTTTGAAATAAGAGGCGTGTATATAGAGGGGGGATTCAGGCATGACAACCAATCATTTTGATGTCGTGGTTGTAGGCGGAGGCATTGCCGGCACCGTTGCGGCAATTGCTTCGGCAAGGTGCGGAGCAAAGACATTACTTGTCGAACAGTATGGCTTTCTTGGCGGCATGTTGACCGCTGCTGGTGTTGGCCCGATGATGACTTTTCATTCGGGAACTACACAAGTGGTACAAGGCCTTACTGGCGAACTGATCGACAGGCTGAAGGCGAGGGGCAAGTCGCCTGGTCATATTGAGGATACGACGGGGTATACGTATACGGTCACGCCTTTCGACGCAGAAGGCATGAAACATGAATTGGACGTGATGTTTACAGAGGCTGGAGGTCGATTGTTGTACCATACGATGCTCGCGGAAGCTGCGGTAGCAGACGGGAAGATCCAATCTCTTAAAGTGGTCAATAAAGCGGGGATTACCGAGATTTTCGGTAAAGTGTTTGTTGATGCTTCCGGTGACGCTGATCTCTCGGCTTGGGCTGGCGTGGAGTTCAATAAAGGCAGGGAGACAGACGGGGCAACCCAACCGATGACGATGAACATGAAGGTTCGGGGTGTTGATATCGCCCGAGTGAAGGCGTATATCCGATCGCACCCAGAGGAGTTTCCAAGACTTGTGACCGAAGAGGACAGGGAGCGAATTCTGACGGCAGATCGGCTGTCCATAGGCGGCTTCGTAAGTGCGATGAAGAAAGCGATGGAAAGCGGGGAGTTAACTGGCGTTCGCGATGATCTATTGTTTTTCGAGACGAATAATCCAGGCGAAGTCATCGTGAACACCTCTCGCATTTCGGGGTACGACAGCACGGATCCATGGAGCCTGAGTGAAGCGGAAGTCGTAGGAAGAAGACATGTGAGAGAACTGGAAACGTTTTTGAAGAATACAATCGTCGGATTTGAACATGCGATCGTCGTATCATCCGGACCTTCGGTCGGTGTTCGCAGCTCGAGACAGATTAAAGGCTTGTACACCCTAACGCTAGACGATTTGGTTGAATGCCGCACATTCGATGATGTCATCGCGCATGGGGGTTATCCCATTGATATTCATCCGCCGAAAGGCGAGCAGGAGGAACATTTTAAGAAAAGAAACCAGGAAATTAAGCATCTGAAATCGGGAGAAACGTATAGCATTCCTTATCGCAGCCTAATTAACGATAAAGTTCGCAACCTTGTCACAGTGGGCAGATGTATTTCTACCACGTTTGAGGCACAGGGAGGTATCCGCGTGACGCCAATCGCAGGTGCCATTGGACATGGCGGTGGCGTTGCGGCCGCGCTTGCGGCACTTGGCAATAAGCCGACCAATGAAATCTCAATTTTTGAGCTCCATGCTGAGCTCAAGAAGCAAGGTGCATATCTGGAAATCTAAGTTAGATTTGGAAACGACACTGAAATAGTCTCTATGTAAGCTAGCCCTGCTGGATCTTTCAGCAGGGCTATTTTGTATATTTTGATGACAACATCGTGGAATAGTGTAAAAAAACGATTGATCATTCATATAACTCAAAAAGCTGCGACAGTAAAATAGAACCATACAGATGAGGTTATAGATTGTCGGATAGGAAAGGAAGAGACATCATGGCAGTTATGTTAGAAAACCAGTCGCTGACCAAAGTTATTGATAAAAGAAGCGAGCGTAGGCGGCATTTTGCGAAGCACAAATGGCTGTATTTATTTTTGATTCCGGGATGTTTGTATCTGTTGATATTCAAGTATGTTCCGATCTTTGGTGTTGTTATTGCGTTTAAGGATTTTAGTTTAGTAAAGGGTATTTGGGCAAGTGAATGGGTAGGATTTGAGAATTTCCAATACTTATTTCAGTCCAAAGATTTCTATGTGGTACTTCGAAACACGCTTATTTTAAGTTCTTATCAATTGATTTGGGGGTTCCCTGCACCTATCATTTTGGCGATCATGCTCAATGAAGTTAGACATATGGCTTTTAAACGCGTATCCCAAACGATTTTGTATTTACCACATTTCATCTCTTGGGTTGTGTTGGCAGGGATGATCATCAATTTCTTATCACCGTCTACGGGGGCAGTTAATTCAATCGTTACATCCTTTGGCTATAAGCCAATTCCGTTTTTACTTGAACCCAGTTACTTTCGGACGATTCTTGTGTCAGCTGAAGTATGGAAGGGGATGGGTTGGGGAACAATCATTTATTTAGCCGCCATGACTGGCATTGACGCTTCCCTTTATGAGGCAGCAAAAATGGATGGTGCAAGCAGAATGAAACAGATTCTTCATATTACGATTCCAGGTATTCTCCCGACGATCGTGATTCTCATGGTCTTGCAATTAGGCCATATTCTTGATAATGGTTTCGAGCAGGTATTCTTACTCTATAACCCTTCAACCTATGAAGTGGCTGATGTCCTTGAAACCTACACCTATCGGATCGGATTAATTGATGGACGGTTATCCTTTTCAGCAGCAGTCGGTTTGTTTAAAGCCGTTGTAGGTTTTGTATTGGTTCTTGGCGCCAATCGGGTCGCAAAACTGTTCGGTCATAACATTTGGTAGGAGAATCAAAATGACAAAAAAATTAGATGGTTTCGATTGTATGAATTACACACTGCTCACCCTCATAACGCTTGCTATGCTGTATCCATTTGTTAACGTGGCTAGCGTTTCATTTAGTTCTTATGATGCTTTTATCAACCATCCGCTGATGATTTGGCCGCATGATATCAACTTCGCCTCCTATAAAGAAATCTTATCTCGTCCAGTACTTTGGAGCAGCTATCTCAATACGATTACGATCACAATCATCGGGGTATTCGGAAGTTTAGTTCTTTATGTGCTAATGGCCTATCCTTTGTCCAAAAAGTTTCTAAAAGGACGGAGCCTCATCCTTGTCGCTATTGTGTTTACGATGCTTTTCAATGGAGGCATCATTCCCAATTATTACTTAATGAGGTCATTAGGGCTCTTAGATACATTAGCGGCGTTGATTCTCCCCTCTTTATTTACGGGCTTTAATCTCATCTTGATGAAGAGCTTCATTGAGTCTTTACCTGACGAGTTAGAGGAAGCGGCAAGCATGGATGGTGCTTCGTATCCGTATATCTTGCTCAGAATCATTGTTCCACTCTCCAAGCCGATACTTGCAACACTGGCCTTATTCGGAGCTGTCGGCTACTGGAATAACTTCTTTAATGCGATCCTGTATATTCAGTCTGAAGCCAAGTGGCCTTTGATGCTGTATCTGAGGGAAGTTATTGAAGCTGCAAGCATGATGGCCCTGAATGCCAATGCTGCTGAGTTGGGGGCGAATGCGGTAACTTCAGAAACTCTTCAGTACGCTACATTAATGATCGTTATGGTTCCCATTCTGCTTGTATATCCCTTCCTGCAAAAATATTTTGTCAAAGGCATGCTGCTGGGCTCCGTAAAAGGATGAGGTGACACTGGGAATTTTCCTGTTGATCATATACAATACCAATTAATCTACTTAGGAGATGAAAGCATGAAAAGAACAAAAAAAGGGGTATTAACTAGCTTGTTGAGCATGACAACGATTAGCTTGCTTGTTGCAGGTTGTGGAAACAGTGCAGATCCTGCACAAAGCTCCGATGACGCAGCCAAAAAAGCGAGCGAGCCGGTCTCACTCAAAATTATGGCGAATTATGATTCGCCTACATTGACAGAAGCCGATCAAAAATTTATCAAAACGTTGGAAGAGAAGAATAACGTGAAGATTCAATTCGATATTCCTCCAATGAGTGGATATTCGGAGAAACTGCAATTGATGCTTGCTTCCGGCACTTATCCTGATATTGTTTTCTTTCCCGATACCAAAGATGTTGCCTTTCAAAATGCAGTGAGAGATGGCTTACTCTTGCCTGTTAATGAATACATGAATAAGTTGCCCGAACTAAAACAGTACACGTATCAGTCGGAATGGGACTCTTTAAAAGTGAAAAGCGATGACAAAATATATGGCATTCCAAGGACGTCTATTCTTCGCAATGATGGTTATTGGGTAAGAAAAGATTGGCTGCAGAATGTTGGAATTACATTACCAGCAGATGGGCTTGTAACCAAAGATCAGTTTGCAGATATTTTAGAAAAGTTTACTTTTAATGATCCTGACAAAAATGGTAAAAACGACACGTATGGATATGCTGGTGCTGTGAATCCGCAGTCCAAAGTGTTTGATCCTATTCTTACAGGAGCTTTTGGTGTGCTTGGTTGGCAGGAAGCAAACAGCGGAACTTATAAATACATGGATGCCAAGTATGACACCAGCAAGTCTAGTTATAAAGAGGCGTTGGCGTACACGGCTAAGCTGTATAAGCAAGGCGTATTCGATCCTGATTCAGCCACCAATGATGAAACAAAACGCAGAGAACGCTTCTGGCGTGGGATGACGGGGGTGTACCCTGGATTTGCCGCCCATTATACGTATCATTTGCCAGAGATCCAAAAGCAAACGCCTAGTGCAGAGCTTACTTACATGTGGGTAAAAGGGGAAGATGGTAAAGCAAGCTTTAACACAGGTTCGGTTAATTCGACTGGCATATGGGGTTTTTGGGGTATCACCAAAACAGCTAAAAATCCAGAAAAAGCAGCAGCTCTCCTGAATTCATGGTTAACAGATAGTATGTGGGAAACGGTTAAGAACGGATATGAAGGCAATGATTATACGATTAAAGACGGTCAAAAAGTAGCGCCAGCAACACTGCCAACGGATTATGTACGTAAAAATTCAATGCGACGCGCGAACGATTCTTCCTTCTTTATTAAAGTAGGTACACCTAAAGATGTTGTTGATAAAATCACACCATGGTTAAAAACGTCGATCGACACCGTCGTGACTTCCAAAGACTTGGGCTTCCAGCCTGAAGCAGCCAGAAAACCGATCTATCAAGATTATCAAAAGACATGGGATCAAACCATCATGAAAATCATTATGGGTAAGGAGAATGTAGACAAATTTACAGAACTACAAACAGGCTGGTATAAAAATGGTGGGGATGAGTACGCGAAACAAATGAACGATTATATCGCTAGCCTTAAAAAGTAATGAAAAACAAGAGAAACCCTACGTTTATAACGAGGGTTTCTCTTGTTTTAGATTAATTTGGATTTTTGCAGCAAACGCTCAACAATTACGGCAACTTCTGCTCTAGTGATATAAGAAGTAGGAATGGGAGAGAAGTTGCCTTTGATCTTTGTTTCACCGACTCTCCTAAGGGGTAATAAATAGAAACAAGCATTTATCCTTCAGGAGGTGTTTCACTATGGAAGCAAACAACACATTTCACGAAACAGAGGAGGAAATAGTCTTCCAAAAGCAAGGTAACGCCTACATCCTCAGCACGCTGTCTGGTACGGTAGGTGAGATTACTTACAGGCTGGTCGAAGCTGGAACCTGGGTCATTGATCATACTTACGTGGATCCGCGTTATCGTGGTCGTCAACTGGGTAAACAACTGTTGAACATGGTCGTTAGCGAAGCCCGTGACAAAGGGCGCAAAATCATCCCTTCTTGCGCCTTTGCTTTGGAAAAATTCAAGAAAGATTCTACGTATTCGGATGTGTGGGAAAGAGGTAAATCAACGAGCGATTTCTCCGACCATCATAGCTCAGGTAGCGCCATCATGGGGCGATAGGGATTAATAACAAGCAGGCTAGCGTCCGACAGGATGCTAGCCTGCTTGTATGTTATATGACCTCAGGAAGATTCACCAAGTATGGCAAGTTGCATGCCAAAGCAAAAAGCCGCCTGCCTATCCCTCAGGATAAGCAGGCGGCTTCGTTATACTGTCGGCATGCCATGCTATGAGCATTTCATACTCCGACTCTACAAGTTACTGCGATAGCGGTCTTTGACGGCGCCTGCGTCGCTTACGTAACTATAGTCCGGGCTGTACTTATGCGCATTGAGCGAGTTGTGGTCGCGGAAAATCCGGTAAGCCAGATTGGCGCGGTCGCCATCGTTGTCAACGAGGACGAGTACTTTGCCGTTTTGCACAAATTCGTTATAATACATCGCATCCTTCTCGGGGATACCGAGTCCGATCAAGCCGCCGACCAGTCCGCCTGCACTTGCCCCGACAGCTGCACCTGTTAAGACCGTTACGATTGGGCCTGCTGCAAGAATAGGGCCTAGCCCGGGAATTGCCAATGCGCCGATACTCACGAGCAGACCCGTCACCCCGCCTAGCACGCCGCCTGTCGCTGCACCTGTTGCAAGGCCTTCTTCCGCTTTGGTTTCGGTCGCTTCTTCGATGTGGTCCAAATTATCGCGGTTGCGGCCCACTACAGAGAGTTCGTCTGATTGATATCCCTCTGCCTTCAATTGGTTAATGACGCGAATCGCTTCTTCTTCCGTGTTGAACACGCCGATAATATGTTTGCTCATGGTAATCCCTCCTGGGTAGTTGAGTGTTAGCAAGCCGCCTTGACGACTATGGCATACAGCTACTTACCCCAAATACCAAGCTATTAAACAAATAATAATAGAAATAGGCAGCCATTCCCGGTGGATTGGCTGCCTATTCTCAAGTAGCGGTTAGCAAAGGAACATTATTTTGCGATGCTGACAATCCGATTACGGCCTTCTTCTTTTGCCATATATAAGGCTTTATCCACAGCTTCAAGCAATTCGTTTAGATATGTATTGGGATTTTTTGTATGTTCTAAGGTGAAATTATGAATAGATAGCAATCCTATACTTATCGTAATGGATAAAGAATAAGGTATTTTTTTCGCTATCAACTTATTAGATTCAACTGTGGTTTTGACACGTTCAGCTAAGGATTTTGCCTGTGCTTGACTTGTTTGCGGTAAAAAAACGAAAAATTCCTCCCCGCCATAACGCGCAAAAATGTCAGTTGGCCTCAGGGTCTGCTTGATTACGTCCACAGTGCTTTGTATCATTTGATCACCGACTACATGTCCATAATTGTCATTGATTAACTTAAAATAGTCGATATCTAATAAAATGACCGCAAACGGCATTTGATACTTTATATGATGTAACACTTCGTCCTCTAACTTTTGTGTCAGATAGAGGCGGTTATAAATACCTGTCAAACCATCGGTTATGGCCATGTGCTCGAGTTTCTGATTGGTTTGAGACAGTTCATCTTGTATTTTTATTAACGATCGGTTACGTTCTTGTAGGATTTCGTTTTGAAGGTTTGTTGCTTCCATGAGGCGATGAAGTTCACTCACATCTTGAAAGGTAATAATGCGTCCAACCATTGTACGATTAACCGTGATAGGTGCGGTTTGAATGTTGATATGGCGACCATCAGGGAATTTCATTTCGATTTCAGATCTCTTTAGAGGAAACATGTGGTACGTTTGGAGGAATGAATCTATATGACTACTAGACTGTCCCATGGAGAGTATGTTTGCAATTTCAAAACGGAAACCTATGGGCAAGTCGAGATGAGGTAATAGTGAGCGATTTATTTCTACAACGATTTCATTATCATCGAGTACCAGAATGCCATAGTCGATGGTATCAATAATATCTTGATGAGCTATTTTCACAATATCAAATACTTTATCGCGATGAATGGCAATGACAAAGAAAATAGCGGAAAGTAGGACGCCAAATGATGTCAATCCAGGAATAACGGGTAAAGATGAATGTAGGACAACATTCAAAAATACATCTAATAATACGAATAGGGTCATTACTATAATACCTTTAAGTACTTGCTTAATCTGCGTTTTGATACGAGGAGTCTTGTCGGATAGTAATACTCGACTCATAATATATAGCGAAACTATAATATAGCCAATTAAGATCGTAATGATATACCAAAAAAGCGGTCCATAAGACCTGTGAATGTAACTTCCTTGCAAAGGGAGTACGAACTTACCATTTGGATTGATTATCACGCAGGATGCTGCTAGTAGAGCTGGAACAAAAAGCAGTAAGGATAGTTTGGTTCTCAAAAATTGTGACTGTCCTGTGAGGAAAACGGTAAAAAGAAGCCAACCAACGGCAAGCAGGCACATGTCAACAAAGGATAGTTTTAGATAAATTAATTGAACATGGGGAGCATCCACCACTTTAATAGCAAACTGGCAGATTGGCCAAAGTAGCATTAAAAAATGAAAGGTTAAATAAACTTTATGCAGGCTAGTAATCGTAACAGAGGCAAATACATATACGAATAAAACAAATAAAACGAAAAATAAGATGATGTCGATCCATGCAAAAAAATCCATTTTACACCCTCTAAAGTAATAATAGTCATTATTATTCCGGGTCAAAAGTCCTGCCTTATTTTACTAATATATAACCTATCCCTCATAAATTCAATCCACACTCTTGCTGCATGGGAAAGATAATGGTGTTTGCTCCATATTAAGGCTAAATCCCAGTTGATTTGGGGAACGGTCTTAGGAAGCACGGTGACAGTCCGGGTATTAATTCTTCCAACAACAGTATCAGGCAGCAGAGCGATGCCTAACCCGGCACCTACCATTTCACTAATTAAATCCCATTGTGAGCTTTCAAAAGATATGATGGGTTCGAATCCTTCCTGAATACAAGCCTCACGTACCCGATCGTGGAGTGAGAAGCCCTCCTTGAATAAAATAAATGATTCATTCCGCAACTCCGACAATTGAACGGTTTGTTTTTCAGCGATAGGATGATTCGAGTTCACAATTAACGATAGGTGACGCTCGACAAGTGGAAGAAAATCAAAATGCTGTTCATCTATAGGAAGCACGACCACGCCTAAATCGATCTTGGCCTCTCGTAACAATTGTTCTACGATTTTCCCACCCTCTTCAATCAGTTGGATATGAACACCGGGGTAAAGGGCGCGAAATTGCGCAATAATCTCTGGAAAGAAACTGACCCCAATTACCGGAGGAAGTCCTAAAGATAATTTCCCCTTCTTTAGAAGCTTTCCATCATTCAAGGATACCTGAAGATCATCGGCCATAGACAGTGTTAAAAGGGCAAATTTCAGAAAAATGTCTCCATCAGCGGTTAATTGAATATGTCTTGTTGAACGGTTGAGCAAGATAACGCCAAGCTCGTCTTCAAGGTTCTTCATGATCTTACTTAAGGTTGGCTGTGAAATGTGCAAAATGTGAGCCGCTTTTGAAAAGCTTTCCTGTCGAACTACTTCAATAAAATAGCTTAAATGCTGAAAATCCATCCCGAATTCCCCACTTCCATTTATTCAAAAATAGAATAAATAGTATTCATTATTGTCATTTTACTCATAAATAGTTCTGCTGTACACTTTTATGTAAGCGTTCCATTTTTCAATGGAAGATAGAGAACTTGTAGTCAAGGAGATGAAATTCCATATGCATGAAACGGAGGTTGCCATCGTAAGCGCAGCCCGAACACCGATTGGCAAATGGCAGGGGATATTTAAAGACATATCCGCTGTTCAGCTTGGAGCAACAGCTATTCAGGCAGCAATCCAACGTGCGAATATCGATCATCGTTTGGTGCAAGAAGTGTTGATGGGTAATGTCCTGCAAGCGGGACAAGGTCAGAATCCAGCAAGGCAGGCGTCTCTTCTAGCAGGTTTGTCCAAAGAAGTACCCGCGACAACCATCAATCAGGTATGCGGATCCGGACTTAAGGCGCTTCAAATGGGCTATCTCTCCATCCGGAGCGGGGAGAACGATATCGTGGTAGCTGGCGGGATGGAGAATATGAGTCAAGCGCCATATTTGCTCCAGGGGGCGAGGACTGGTTTCGGTATGGGTGACCAAGTGCTGGTGGATGGTTTGCTAAAAGATGGCTTATGGTGCGCCCACAATGATTATCATATGGGAATAACCGCTGAAAATCTGTGCACTCGATACGGTTTAGTTCGAGAAGAGCTGGATATGTACGCCTTGGGGAGTCAAAGAAAAGCTGCAGCGGCTGCAACTGAAGGAAGGTTCAAAGCGGAGATTGTGTCTGTACACGTGCCTGGACGAAAAGGAAGCACGATCCGCGAAGATCAGGATGAATACTTGCGACCTGACACAAACATGGAAGCATTATCGCAGCTTCGTCCGGCATTTCACAAGGATGGCATGGTTACGGCGGGCAACTCTTCCGGCATTAATGACGGAGCGGCGGCATTCGTTTTGATGAGCCATGCGAAAGCACAATCCCTTGGGATTCGGCCAATGGCTCTCATTCGTTCAAGCTCAGTGGTAGGCGTAGACCCTGCCTATATGGGAATTGGGCCTATTCCAGCTACTGAGCAAGCCTTGAGAAAAGCTGGATTGACGATACAAGATATGGACTTAATAGAAGCGAATGAGGCATTCGCTGCACAATCGCTCGTCTTTTCGAAACATTTTGATTTGGATGATCATACACTTAATGTTAACGGCGGTGCGATTGCACTAGGACATCCGATTGGTGCCAGCGGTGCAAGAATTATGGTGACACTTCTCTATGAGATGATGCGGAGGGAATCTCAGTACGGACTAGCTACGCTATGCATCGGCGGTGGACAGGGCATTTCTGTTATCGTGGAGCGCTATTTGCATGATTAGGAGGAAACGTTGACATGAAAAGCATAGCAACATCGTTTGATGAAGCGGTTGCGGAAATTAAAGATGGTTCCACGCTCATGGTTGGCGGGTTCGGACTGGTAGGCATTCCCGAAAATTTGATAGTGGCACTCGCAAGAAGCGGAAAAAGGGATTTAACAGTCATTTCCAACAACTGTGGTGTCGATGACTGGGGACTGGGTTTGCTGCTTCATAATAAGCAGATTAAGAAAATTATCGCTTCTTATGTCGGAGAAAATAAAGAATTTGAACACCAGCTCCTCACGGGGGAAATTGAAGTAGAACTTCTGCCGCAGGGAACACTTGCGGAGAAAATAAGAGCAGGAGGCGCTGGGATTCCAGCCTTTTATACCCCGGCAGGCGTTGGAACTGATCTTGAGGCACATCGAGAAACACGTGTGTTCAATGGAAAAACCTTTTTGATGGAAGAAGCATTAACAGCTGATTTCAGCCTTATTCGAGCAGCCGTTGCAGATAAGATGGGGAATTTGATATACAACAAAACAGCACGGAATTTCAACCCGCTAATGGCTGCGGCAGGGCACAAAACGATCGTGGAGACAGAGCAATTAGTCGAAGCAGGGCAGCTCGATCCCGCAAATATTCATACGCCGGGTATCTACGTGCAAACACTTATCGTCGGGCAGCAACAGAAGAGAATTGAGAAAATAACCATCCGCAATGAGCTGTATTGCATACATAGCAGGGGAGGAAGACAATGAAAGCTTGGTCCGTTCGTGAAAGAATTGCCATCCGCACCGAGAAGGAGATTGAAAGCGGTTTCTATGTCAATCTTGGCATCGGTATTCCTACATTGGTAGCTAATTTTATCCCAAGCAGCAAGCAAGTGATGCTCCAATCTGAGAATGGGCTGCTCGGAATAGGTCCTTATCCGAAGCAAGATCAAATCGATCCGGATCTAATCAATGCTGGCAAAGAAACAATAACGGCCATTGCGGGAGCCGCTTATTTCGATAGCGCCGATTCATTTGCCATGATTAGAGGCGGACATATTGATCTGGCCATTCTCGGTGGAATGGAAGTGTCGGAATTCGGAGATCTCGCGAATTGGATGATTCCCGGCAAGATGATCAAAGGAATGGGCGGCGCTATGGACCTTGTTCATGGTGCAAGACGTATCGTAGTCATTATGGATCACGTGAATAAAGATGGCCAACCGAAGATATTGCGACACTGCCGTTTACCTTTGACTGGCAAAGGGGTTGTGAATCGGATTATTACAGATCGTGCGGTCATCGATGTTACCGAACAGGGACTTGTGCTGATGGAAGTTGCAGAAGGATACACGTCTGACGATATTCAAGCCGTGACAGAACCGCCGCTTCGTATCGCGGAGAACCTTATTTTGAACGCTTATTAAATGGGGGTGAAGTTGATGTTGCCTAATCAAATTGTTGTAATTACAGGCGCTGCAAGGGGAATTGGATTTGAAATCGGGAAAAGATTTGCCGAGTCTGGATCGACCGTCATTTTAACAGATAAGGATAGCAGTGCTGTTGTGAAATCAGCGGAACAGTTGCAGTTATTAGGGCTGGATGTCCATGGTATCAAACTGGATGTTACATCGGAAGCTGAGATCGCCGCAGCAATTCGCCACATCGAGAGGATATGGGGAAGATTGGACATTCTGATTAACAACGCGGGGATGCAGTTTGTTTCTCCGATTGAAGATTTTCCGACGGAAACATTCGAATTGATGATTAAAATCATGCTCACAGCTCCCTTCATTACGACGAAGCTGGTTGTTCCCATTATGAAAAGACAACAGTTCTGAAGAATTATTAACATTTCATCGATTAACGGATTGGTCGGCTTTGCTGGTAAAACGGCCTATAATAGCGCTAAGCATGGCGTAATAGGATTGACCAAAGCGGTTGCTTTAGAGACGGCTGCACACGGAATAACGGTCAATGCGCTTTGTCCTGGTTACGTAGATACAGCCTTGGTAAGGGAGCAATTACATGATGTAGCCGCTCTACATAACACTTCGCCTCAGTTAGCTTTAGAGAAGGTCATCTTACCGCTGGTTCCGCAACGCCGTCTACTGGAGATGAACGAAATCGCGGAATATGCCTTGTTTCTTGCTGGAGAGCATGCCAAGGGAATAACCGGCCAAGCCATTGTGATTGATGGAGGTTATACCGCACAGTAGCTCGAATCTTTAGGAGTAAAGGAGGTTGAATCTATGATGGAAGCTATGTTCAAAGATGCCAACATCGATGGGTGTACGATTACATGTGTTCAAATGGTGCGTGAAGGAAATTTTACACTTCCGGACGGTGGAATTATATCTGATCTTCCTGCATTTTGCCGCGTTGCCATGCAATTGAAACCAACCCCCATCTCGAATATCCACGTGGAGGTTTGGCTGCCTCAAGAAACATGGAACGGCAAATTCCTCGGCACGGGCAATGGAGGGAGTGCTGGCGCCATCGCCTATGCTCGCCTTGCTTTCGGATTACGGCGAGGGTATGCAACGGCTAACACTGACTTAGGCACTTCCCCTCATGTCGATTCAGCCATTGGTCAACCGGAACGTTGGGCAGATTTCGGCTATCGTGCAACACATGAGATGACAGTTGTTGCAAAAGAAATCATCGCCATGTACTACCGAAGACCAGCTAGTTACGCTTACTTCGTAGGCTGTTCGACTGGCGGTCAACAGGCATTGATGGAAGCACAGCGGTATCCGGACGATTATAACGGCATCCTTGCAGGAGCTCCAGCTAACAATCGTACGCACCTGCACGCTGGATTCCTGTGGAATTATAAAGCCGTGAATCAGGTGCTTGAGGGTGAATTTTTCTCAAAAGAAACCATAGATGCAATAACAAATGCGGTGATCGAGCAATGGCAGGGAAAAGATGGCGGTGCACCTGCAGATAACTTTTTGACCGATCCAAGGAAATGCGGTTTCGATCCTGATACGATTTCAAATCGCAGCCATCTCGCTAAAGACAAGGGACTCACGAATGCCCAAGTGTTAGCACTAAAGCAGATTTATGCGGGTCCAACCAATCCAAGAACCGGAGAACAGATATATACGCCATTCCCTTATGGAAGCGAGAATTGCTCAGGGGGGTTAGATCTTCAACAAGATCCCGAGCGGTTGCCCTCATCGCTGCTGTATATGTTTCGTTGGGTGTTCGGCGCAGGATTTGATTACAGGACATTCGATTTTGACTACGATTTGGATGTATTAAATGAAAGATTAGCTCCGCTTCTTAATGCAAATAATCCGGATTTAAGTGCGATGAAAGCACTAGGCGGGAAAATTATGATGTACACAGGGTTGTCAGACCCGCTGGTACCGTATCAAGATGCGCTTCACTATTACGAACGGGTTATTGAAGCCCAGGGTGGATTAGCTCAAACGCAAGACTTTTTTCGGTTTTTTCTTATCCCGGGAATGGGACACTGTGGAGGCGGTCCGGGGTTGAACGATATTGGTCTTGGTGGAGTTGAAAGTGCTCAACTAGATAGCGAACATGATATTCTAAACGCACTCGTTGCTTGGGTGGAACATGGAAACGCACCAGAGCAATTGATCGCAACAGCGTTTAAGGATAGTTTTGCTCCGAATGGGATCAGCTTTCAGAGACCTGTTTTCCCTTATCCGAAGTTCCCGCAATACGTGGATGGAGATCCGAATTTGCCAACCAGCTATCAAGGAATTCATCATGAACGGGGTGGCGTTCTGGTACCAGCGGAACGATATCTTGTTTAATGCGAGATTATCGCCAATAGATAACCTTGCTAACCGTGCCGCTGATCTGCGGCACGGTTTTTCTACGCCTATTGCCAAAAATGACTAAACAAGGTGATAATGGAGAATGCAAATTGGGTAGTAATATACAAGCGTATATAACCTGTTCTCAATAGCTCTAAAAAATAAAATGTGGTGGTGAAGCTACTCAGTGTTATCTTCTTTAAAAAGATTTTTGATTGGACGACCGTTAAAATCAACAGAGTTAGGGGAACAAAAACTAAATAAAACGAAGGCACTAGCCATCCTTTCGTCAGATGCTCTATCTTCAGTAGCTTATGGCCCAGAACAAATATTAATTGTCTTAATGACAGTAGGCGCGGCTGCAATTTGGTATTCGATTCCGATTGCAATTGGTGTTTTAATTCTTCTTTTGGCACTTATCTTGTCTTATAGACAAATTATCTTTTCCTATCCTCACGGTGGTGGAGCCTATGTCGTGTCCAAGGAAAATCTGGGTACGTATCCTGGACTCATTGCAGGAGGTTCGTTGTTAGTCGATTATATTTTGACAGTAGCCGTAAGTGTGTCTGCAGGTACGGATGCGATTACTTCCGCATTTCCAAGCCTACATGCCCATAACGTGCTCATTGCCATTGTATTCGTCCTCTTTATTACAACATTGAATTTAAGAGGTGTAACGGAGTCAGCTTCTATTTTAGCCTATCCGGTATATTTATTTGTGGTAGCATTATTTATATTAATTGGTGTGGGGATATACAATATTCTAACGGGGCAAGTCTCTCCAGAAATCCATACTTCAATTGGTACACCTGTTGCTGGGATCAGTTTATTTTTATTGTTAAAAGCATTTGCCTCAGGGAGCTCTGCTTTAACCGGAGTTGAAGCGATCTCGAACGCGATTCCTAATTTCAAAGAACCTGCTCCTCATAATGCCGCTAAAACATTAGCCGCGATGGGCACGTTATTGGCTCTCTTATTTGCAGGAATCGTATATTTGGCCTTTGAATATGGCATCGTTCCCGCTGCAGAGGTAACCGTTGTATCGCAAATTGCGGAACAGACCTTTGGACGAAACTTTATGTATTTCTTTATTCAAGGAACAACAGCATTAATATTAATCCTTGCAGCAAACACAGGGTATTCGGCATTTCCTTTACTTGCGGTTAATTTGGCAAAAGATAAATTTATTCCCCGAATGTTTACCATACGAGGAGATCGATTAGGATATTCTAATGGGATTATCATTCTTGGCGTATTATCCATCGTTTTAATTATTGCTTTTAAAGGACAAACGGAACATCTTATCCCACTTTATGCAGTCGGTGTATTTATCCCATTTACCCTTTCTCAGACAGGGATGGTAGTCAAATGGGTCCGAGAGAAGCCCGCAGGATGGGTCACCAAGCTCATTATTAATACAACAGGGGCTGTAATTAGCCTTATCGTGTCGTTAATGTTCTTTTTAACCAAGTTCTCACAAGTGTGGCCAGTCTTAGTTTTCTTGCCTTTAATCATCTATCTCTTTCATCGAATTAAGCAGCATTATGAGGCAGTTGGCGACCAGTTAAGACTTGCAAACCGCCAACCATCAATCCCTGTTGAGGGTAATGTCATAATTGTCCCTGTGGCGGGTATTACACATGTCGTGGAGAACTCATTAAACTATGCCAAATCGCTTTCACCTCACCAGATCATTGCTGTCTATGTTCCATTTGAACGTGAAGATGAAGCGATGTTTGAGGAGAAATGGGAGAAATGGCAGCCTGATGTGAGGCTTGTGACGCTGCACTCCCCTTACCGAAGTATTATTAATCCACTGACCAAATTCATTGATACAGTTCAGCGTAAAGCCGGTGAATCGAATTATCAGGTTACCGTGATTATCCCGCAGTTCATTCCTAAAAAAGGCTGGCACAATATTCTGCATAACCAATCGAGTTTACTCATTCGTGCGCATCTACTGTATCGGAGAAATGTAATCGTAACTACGGTGCCGTATCACTTAACGAAATAGCAAGCAAAGCCGAAATTCCTAAATGAGGAAATTCGGCTTTTTTCATTTAAACCATCCCTTTTTTCTAAAAGCCATAAACATGCCAAAACCGATTCCGAACATGACTGTTAAAGCGATAAAATAACCCCATTGCCAAGTTAATTCGGGCATGTTAGTAAAGTTCATTCCATAAACTCCTGCTATGAATGTTAAAGGCATGAAGATCGTCGTTATGACAGTTAAAGTTTTCATAATGGTACTCATTCTATTGGAATTAAGAGAGATATAGCTGTCTCGTAAATCAGCTGTCATATCTCTGTTAGAATCGATCATTTCTGAGAGCTTCAACAAATGATCGTAAACGTCGGTATAGTAGTGTAAAAGTTCATGAAAACCCTTGATTCGTTCTGAATTCAGAATTCGATACAGAAGATCTCTCATAGGCACTATTGTTCTTCGAAGTTTTAATAGTCTGGATCGAATTTCAAATATATCTTCCATAAGTGCTTGGGTAGTTTCCGAACCAACGTTATTTTCGATTTCGTTTAATTGATCTTCAATTTGATAGATACTTGGAAAATACTGATCTACTAACTCGTCCATAACTACATAGGAAGCATACAGAGGACCTTTATCAACGCCATTTTTCTGCTGGGCTATTCGACACCAGGCATCTTCGATCTCCCTTGAAGAATTGGTATGAAAGGTAACGATAAAATTTGCTCCTAAAAATAGGTCCACTTCTTCAGCGGCTAGTGTTGTTTGATTGATGGCATGCATGACGAAAAAGTGTACATCTTCATAGTGATCTAATTTTGGCCGTTGTAAATAATGAAAACAATCCTCAATTGCAAGTGGATGAAAGTTAAAATGTTCTTCTAATAACTTGGACTCTTCTTCACTAGGTTGGTTAAAATCAACCCAATACCAGTTATAGTTTGAACTTGAAAGCTGAGTTAGTTGAACATCCTGTATAACTTCTAAATCTTTTGTGATAGCAATTGTACGAATCATTCTGAATTGGGCCCCTTAGTTAAGTAAATGATGATCTTCTTGTTATTCCAACATAGGAATCTTATTATAACAACCGTACATGCCATTCATAAATTTAAAACGCAAAACAGATAGCCCTTACTTCACAGTAGGGCTACCTTTTTTCATTGAGATTTCCATCTGATGCTCTTCACGCACGCGCTGCATAAACACTTGAAGCTCTTCCTTGGTTTCACAAACGGCTGCATGTTCTAACCAAACAAAGAATTTCTTCTTCAGAATGGCTGAAACATGAAGGGGGTAGGTGTCACGCGATTTAATGATATATAACCCTGGGGAAACCTCATTCCAAGGTGAATTGAAAATAGTGCGAAGGGATAAGCGAGTGCGATGCTCCCAATCTTGTTTTTTCTGCTTGTTTCTAATAGATTGATACATTCTCATAATCATTTGATGATCCGATATTTCGGTCCATGTTGAGAATCCTGACAGGGTGGCATCTTGTGTAATTTCGGACCTTTCTTTAGAAAACCAGTAACCAACAATTATGGGAAAATGATTTTCTTCTTCAAGCCATAAGACACCAAACCATTCGTAATGCAAATCAATTGGATTTAACAAATGAGGTGCTATCCCTAAATAATAATGGGGGGAGGAAGTCATGACATTTCTCCTTTTGACTTAATCTCAAAGTCGGTTGTAAGCGAATATGTCATAATTGTAACGTTGAACCGTGTAAAAATGGGGTAAAGAATGGATAGTAAACGTATAAAAATTGAATAAAAACAAACTTCTCGACTTTATCAAGGTCGTTAGCCTATAGCCTAATTATTGAGAAAGAAGGCAAAAACGAAAGAAAACTGAAGCATTTCTATCGATAATGCAAATGATTTCTAATTGGACGCGCTTCCATAAGCGCTGGATGCCTCAGATTGCGAAATAGGTGTCTCCAACGCATTTTACATTTATGAGCAATCGGCGTAACATTCGATTCAACAACAACAGATTTGAAGCAAAACGCTGAGTTTCCGCAAGGAAAACGGGGGAACCAACCGAAGCTGATCCGATATAGAATCGGTTTCTCGGGGTGAATCTAAAGCAGGCATAGCTTGCCAAAGTAGGGCACTTCCAAGCCCGAATCCGACAGCTAACCTCGTAAGCGAATTGGGAGAGAACTACCTTCTTTTCGAGTCTTCATTAGCGCACTTATGCGACTTCGAAGCCCGAGAGTAGAGTTTCTCTGCTCTTTGGCTTCTTTTTGTTGTTCACAATTTGAGGAGAGTGAATCTATTATGTATCCCGAACCCCTGACTCTAGTAAGAGAATCCGATGAATGTACGCAAGAATGTAGAATTACCCGTATTGAATGTTTTCAATTCGATTGTGAATTATCCGATAAGCTGCAACCCGAACATGGTGATGACTGTCATTGCGGTTTACTGACGATTTCAACGAATCTTGGAACATGTGGTTTAGGGCAATTCGTAATTCCATGCGGCAATCTAAAGGGAGATTTTGTGCAATGGGCAACTGTTTTTCAGAAACTCAAAGGACTGAACCTTACAGATGGCATACAGTACGCTCATCAGAGACAAGAGGCATGGGGAGAAGTACGCACACATTTAATCAAATCAGCACTAAGTGATCTGTCCAAAAAGCTTGAACATGCATCTCGTGCATATCAGAAAGAGAAAGAAGATTTGAGTTTTCTAAGTGATCGCAATTATTTATTTGAGCATTCTGGGGCGTATATCTCTTTCTAGGGATTTGAATGTTCACACCTCCATATGATAGAGTTTTTAGAGAAATCAGGGAACGATAAAAGAAAGGGAGATAGGGAAGGATGACCTCTAACAAGGAGAAGGCTATATCGTTTTTGCAACTGGTGGCGTCGGGAGAAGTACGTGAAGCATTCCGGAGGTACATCGGTCCGGGATTCCTCCATCATAATCCCTATTTCCGTGGGGACGCAGATTCTCTTATGATCGCAATGGAAGAGAACGCCGCGAAGAATCCTCACAAAACCCTGGGGGTCAAACGTGCCATCGAAGAGGGTAATATTGTCGTGGTACACTCCCATGTTCAACAAAACCAAGAGGACATTGGGGGAGCAGTGGTTCATATTTTCCGCTTTAATCAAGATCTTATCGTTGAATTCTGGGATGTGGGACAGCCCATACTTGTGAATTCCCCTAATGAGAATGGCATGTTCTGATGGGGAATAGAGGTTGTCCCAAAAGACAACCCTGAGGATCGGAATCCACCGTAGATTGTGTGTTTGGCGGAATGGAGCGTTCTGAATAGATGTATAAACTACAGCTAATTTGCTCGAATCTGACGTGTTGGGATGATTAGATGGAAAAATGCTCTTCTGTCAAGAAAGTGGACGTCACTAAGTTATGCGACCCGTTGGTAATATAGTTGCTCAAATTGAGCGGGAGATATGTAGCCAATGGTGCTATTCGACCTTGTCCGGTTGTAAAAGAACTCAAGATACCTGTACAGCTTCTGCTGGGCTTCTTGTTTTGTC